>JAFXNA010000017.1 GCA_017529865.1 Bacteroidaceae bacterium | reverse complement strand
CGATGGGAAACTTGCTGCTACGCGAGGCGCCGCGTGCAGTCACGCGAGGGAACAAGTGCAGCTACGCGAGGGTGCAAACCGACCTACGGATGAACCACAAGAATTCACACAAGTTTTCTTATTTAATAACCACTCAAAAAAGCAACAGTTATGAGTATCAATGTTAAAGCAATCGAACGAGACATCTCGTTCCAGAAGGATCAGACTAAGTACGCTTATGTCATGACCACAACCCTTTACAACACACTCAAGGCCAACAAGGTGATCCGTGAGGCTGCGCTCCGCAGCGGTGTCAATCAGGGTGTGATGCAGGCGTGCTGGGACGCTGCAGGCGAAGTGATCAAAGCCTGGGCAACAGAAGGTCACAACGTGCCTATTCCAGGACTTGGTAGTATGCGTTTCTCTGTTCGTGCACGCAGTGTAGAGAACGTGAACGACGTGAAAACCTCTCTCATCAAGACACGCCGTGTCATCTTTACCCCTTCTCAGGAAGTGAAGGACGAACTGGCCAACACCAGCATCTCCATCACTTGCTACGACCGCAATGGCGAAATCGTGAAGCGTGTCACATCAGCCGACGAAGGAGATGTAGAGGACGGTGACAACGAAAACCAAAACGACAACGAAAACCAAGGTGGCAACAGCGGTAACAGCGGAAGTTCCGTTCCGACCCTGACCATCAGCAAGACGGGTAGTGGCACGTCGGCAGTCACCGTAGGTGGCAACGCAGTCAACAGCGGCAGTCAGATCGCAGCAGGTACCGAGGTAGCCCTCAGCGTCACTCCTGCAGCAGGTCAGACCCCAACGGCTACGCCCAACGGCAGCTCAGTCACCCTGACCGAAAGCGACGGCACCTACACGGGTACCTTCCAGATGCCGGACGGCAATGCAACCCTCGTGATTAATAGCGGAAGCACAGGAGGCGGTGGTGGAGTTGACCAGAACTAAAGAGCAGCCCCTCTCCCAACCTCCCCCGAGGGGGAGGTGACTTTCGTCGTTCCCATCCGGATGGCCTCTCCCCCTCGGGGGAGATGTCCGAAGGACAGAGAGGGGCCGACAACCGAAGAGACTGGACGAGGGTTCGTCCAGTCTTTTTTTGTTCGCAATTGGTTGCATGTTGACAGGTGTCGGGGTGTTTTCGGTGTCTTTTTGCAAAAAAATGGGGCGTTGGAAGTTGCTAAGTGGTAAATTATTACTACCTTTGTCGCTCGAATTACTAACACCAAATAACGCAATACAATGAAGCGATTACTACTGACTATGGCCATGACGGCATTGATGATGCTGACGACATGGCAGAACATGGCGGCTCAACAGCGTCGCCCTATTGACCGTGAACACCCAATGTGGATGATTCATATCGATGTGTGGAACTCGGCCGACCCACAGAAGATTATTGACCTCATTCCTGAGGATATCCGTCCTTTCATCTGTATGAACCTCTCGCTGTCGTGCCAGTTCGACACGGAGACGAGCATGTATCGTATGCCACGTAATGCGGTGCGCACCTATAAGTCGTGGGCATCGGTATGCCAGCAGAACGGCATGTGGTTCTCCTGTCAGCCTGCCAGCGGCGGTAAGACGCATATTCAGGACTATGACCTAGAGACGTTCGAATATTTCTTCAGGACGTACCCTAACTTCCTTGGCTGGAACTACGCTGAGCAGTTCTGGGCTTTCGGCGATGCGGGCGACTTGAGTTCGCAGACGAAGTCGAGCCGCTGGGCGCTGTTTGCCAATCTGGTGGAGATGTCGCACAAGTATGGCGGCTTCCTCACGGTGAGTTGGTGTGGTGGCATCTACCACTTCGACACCGACCCTATTGCCCAGCTGAAGACCGAACCCCGTTTCCTGGAGGCTTGCAAGAAATATCCCGAGGCGATGGTGTTCCTCTATAAATACACGCATGCCAGCAGTTTCTACAACAACGAGAGTGTCTGCTTCGGTCCGTTCGTCTCAGGACTGACGAAGAACTATGGTGTGCGCTACGACAACTGCGGATGGAACGGTGCGATGGATGCGCTGGTGGGCAGCGATAAGTGTAAATATCCAGGTAGCGCGGGCATCGGCACGGTGATGGAGCAGACATGTGTCAACGGTGGTGCCGTGTGGGACGGTCCTGAGCTGATTTGGAGCGGCGAGTGTTTCCAGAACCAGAACGACAGTCAGGTTGACGGCTATACACGTCGTAACTGGACGACCTTCCCTAACTTCCGAGGCATCTGGCTCGATATGTGGCGCCGCATCATCGACGGAATGATGTATATTCCTTCGCGTGAGGAGGTGGTGGAGAAGACGAAGATTGTGGTGGTTCACGACACGAGCGACGACTTCCGTGTATGGGACAACCTCTACGACGGCCTCTACAAACAGACCGACCCTGCCAACCGCGGCAGCGGCAACTGGGGCGACAACCTCTGCTACTTCAAGTCGACGGGCCGCTATGGTGCCATTCCGATGGTGACCGGCCTCTATGACGAGGCAGCCAAGGCCATCCCGTTGCAGGTGAAGAAATCGAGCTATTCATCACGTTGGAGTACACAGGCCCGTAAGGTCAACGACTTCAACACACGCTATCCAGAGGTGTCGAAAGGCGACCTCTATGTGAACCGCTATCGCAACCAGTTGGTCACTTATACGCCCTACACCTATCTGAATAAGAAGAAGAGCGCTTCGGCTGAGATTCCGTTGCAGTACAACACTTGCGACTCGCTGAAGCTGACCTACGGCAAGCTGTCGAGCGGCATCGTGCGCGAGTATGCCGACCACATCGACTTCTATCTGAACAACTACCGCAGCGACAGTACCACTCAGCAGACCGACCAGATCGTCATCACGGGTGTGACGGTCGAGCCCACCACCAAACTGACCAAGCCGACAACCAATGCGACAGGTCACAACGCCAGCCTTACGGGTAGGTCGTACAATGCGGAGGCCAAGACCTTCACCATCGGTGTGAAGCACATGGGACCAGCCATCCTGCGCATCGACTGTTCAGGAGAAGCTACCGAACGCATGACCGACATCCTCCCCGCAGAAGCACTTCCGCTGCCCAAGCAGCCGGAAGCATTCCGAGGCCCTATCGTCATCGAGGCCGAGAATATGGACCGCAAGGATGCCAACTGCTCGCTGACCAACTCAGGATGGTGGGCATCGCACGTGAACGACTTTGCCGGCATGGGATATATCGAAACCAAAGCAACAAGCAACTGCGCCCTGCGCCATCAGCTGAAACTGGCGGAAGGCGGCGACTATAACATCCTTGTGCGCTACTGCAACAGCAACAAGGCAGGTAATATGCGTGCCACCATCAACGGCACAGCCAAGAATGTAGCCTTCGAGAAAGCCAGCATGAGCGACTGGCACATGGCGGTCATTCCTGCCACATTGAAGGAAGGCACGAACACGCTGATACTCCAGAACACAGGTTCCATCACTATGTATATCGACCAGATTGTCTACGAACCGGCCGGAACACCGAAAGAGAAGTTCAAGGTACTGATTCGTCCGTCAGACTTCGGTACGGTTGTAGCCGATGTCGACTCTGCCGCAGCAGGCGATACAGTCACACTCACCATCACCCCCGACGAGGGCTATGGCATTAAGTCGATGAGCGTTGTCAACTCCATCTTCTTCACGCAAGGCAAGACCATTCCTGTGAAGAGAGGACAGACCGAAGTGACCTTCGTGATGCCAGACGACAACATGACCATCCAACCTGCGTTCTACGACATGGCAGCCATCTACGAACTCGACTTCAGCGACGTGAGCAGCGGTGCTCTGCCGATGGGATGGCGTACCACCGACGGCAGCGATGTGCGCAACTATCCTACTCAGAACGGTAGCGGTCCACGTACCTTCACCGGCATGACCGGCTATCAAGGCAAAGCCCTCTACTGGCGTACCACCAGCGCAGAATACGGCCGACTGACGAACTATCAGCTGACACTCGAGCCAGGCAACTACCAGATTGTCTTCGCTATGGCAGCATGGAAGGGCACACCAAGCTATCAGGCACGCATCCTCACCAGCAGCGGAACCGCCCTAAAGACCTCTGCCACTCTGAAAGCTGCTCCGAACGTCAACGGCAACTATGCAGGCGACCTCTCGACAGCCCAGCGCAACACGCTCGACTTCGAAGTAACCAAAAATGGCAAGTACATCATCCAGTTCCGCGAAGTAGGTAGCGGCATGCAGGAATACCTCCTCGTAGAATGCCGTCTGCGCTATTTGGGCAACGACACAGGCATAGATTTCGTGAAGAACGAAGAGCGTAGCGTGGAGAGAAAAACAGTATATAACATCAGCGGCCAACGCCAGCAGAACTTGCAGCGTGGTATCAACATCGTTATCGATGCCGATGGACGTACTCGTAAGGTACTCGTGCGATAACAAAAACCAAAACGAAAACGGTAAATAGTAAATAGTAAATGGTAAATGGCAAATGATTAAATAGTAAATAAAAAGATGAAGACAGACATACAGATTGCAAGAGAGTGCGAGCTGAAACACATCAGCGAAATCGCTTCCCAGTTGGGTATCGACCCAGAGAAAATAGATCCATACGGACGGTACATGGCCAAGGTGCCTATTGACCTCATCGACGAAGAGAAGGTGAAGCAAAGCCGCCTTATCCTCGTGACGGCCATCAGTCCGACAAAAGCCGGTATCGGAAAGACCACCGTCAGCATCGGTCTGACATTGGGTCTGAACAAAATTGGCAAGAAGGCTACGGTAGCTCTGCGAGAGCCTTCGCTGGGTCCTTGCTTCGGTATGAAAGGTGGTGCTGCCGGTGGCGGTTATGCCCAGGTGCTGCCGATGGAGAAAATCAACCTCCACTTCACGGGTGACTTCCATGCTGTGACCTCGGCACACGACACCATCAGTGCCCTCTTAGACAACTATCTCTACCAACACCGCAAAGAAGGTTTTTCATTGCGTGAGATATTCTGGAAGCGAGTGCTCGACGTGAACGACCGTTCGCTACGCAATGTAGTGACAGGTCTGCGAGGCGATGGTGTGGTACAGGAAACAGGATTCGACATCACTCCTGCATCCGAGCTGATGGCCATCCTCTGTCTGGCAACCAGCGAGGAGGATCTGCAACGACGTATTGAAAACATCGTGCTGGGTATCACGGCCGATGGAAAGCTGTTCAAGGTGAAAGACCTCGGAGTAGCAGGAGCCATCACCGTGTTGCTGCGCGATGCCCTCAACCCTAACCTCGTGCAGACGACCGAACATACACCAGCCTTCATCCACGGCGGTCCGTTCGCCAACATTGCACATGGCTGTAGTAGCGTACTGGCCACGAAGATGGCAATGAGTTACAGCGACTACGTGGTGACGGAAGCAGGTTTCGGTGCCGACCTCGGTGCCGAGAAGTTCTTCGACATTAAATGTCGCAAGACGGGACTTCAGCCTCGACTGGTGGTCATCGTAGCCACCAACCAGGGATTAAAGATGCATGGTGGCGTGCCATTGGATGCCATCAACGAGCCAAACATGAAAGGACTGAAAGAAGGTCTGAAGAACCTCAACCGCCACATCCGCAATATGCAGGGTTTCGGACAGCCTATCGTTGTCACGCTCAATCGTCATGATTCCGATTTGGAAGAAGAGATAGACATCGTACGGAAGAACTGTGAAGACCTGGGAGTGGGCTTTGCTGTCAACGAAGCCTTCCTAAAGGGCGGTGAAGGAGCAGTGGAACTGGCACAAACCGTTGTCGATACGATTGAACGCATCAAGCCGCTGCCTATCCGCTTCACCTATAAGGAGGCAGACCAACTGGAAGACAAGATAGAAAAGGTATGTAAACGCATCTATGGCGCTTCGGATGTAGAATACAGCAAGACAGCAAAGAAGAAACTGGAGGACCTGCGCGCCACCTTTACCGACGAGGACGGTGCTATCGCCCACTACCCCGTCTGCATCGCCAAGACGCAGTTCTCTTTCACAGCCGACTCCACCCGCTACGGTTCACCCGAAGGGTTCACCATCCGCATCCGCGATATTATCCTCAACTGCGGCAGCGAGATGATCGTAGCTATTGCCGGTGACATGCTCCGCATGCCAGGTCTGCCCAAGAATCCTCAGGCAGAACGCATCAGCATACAGAATGGAGAAATAGAAGGGCTGTCGTAAATTGTAATGGTTATAGGTTATTGGTTATAGGTTATTGGTTATAGGTTATTGGTTATAGGTTATAGGTTATAGTTTTGCCTTCGACGTGAGCTCAGGCCGAACGTTAACGTGAACGTCAACTTTTGGTTTTCGTTTTCATTGCTTACCGTCTAAAGTCTATCGTCTTCCTTCCGTCTTGTATATATATGCCATGACCGATGGGCTGTCTGGCCTTCGACGTGAGCTCAGGCCGAACGGTAGGGATACCTGCTGGGGTATAATATATACCAGAATTGCGGGAGTCTGAGGATATAGAGATGACAGCCTACGTTCGGCCTGAGCTCACGTCGAAGGCTGGAGTGTCAGTTGGATGGAACTGCCAGTAGTCGACAGCCATGAGGTTGGTGTGCACGTCGGTGTCAGATGTAAAGAGGAAATAGAGGTCGTGGATGCCTGTAGGAGTATCGGTAACGGGAATCTCGTAAAGGGAGAAACGCCCCGTCTCTGTGATGTGGACTGTAGCGATAGGAAGATTCTCGTACATGTTGTCGGCAAATACCTGTATGGTAGCTGCTGTCTTCCTTCCGTTTGAGGTCTTGAGGTCTTGAGGTTTTGAGGTTTTGAGGTCTTACAACCTGATAACCAACACGCTTACGCTACCTAATAACCTATTATTGAATGAAACCGCCGTGCTGAACTGAATCAACACAGATGCCACGCTGAGTGTAGGGAGCAGTCCTCACACCTTCGCACCAATAGATGGTTTCGGCTTCCTGACGTTTGAGGTTTTGTGGTCTTGAGGTTTTGAGGTCTTACAACCTGATAACCAACACGCTTACGCTACCTAATAACCTATTATTGGTGGTAACGGCCACACTGCGGCGTTCACGTTCGGCTGAGCTCACGTCGAAGGCCGATGACTGCTGCCATCAATACCATTGATGTAGTAATTGAAACCGAAGACGTAGGTCTGCCCCTTGAAATCAACGATACCTGGGTGGTTGCCACTAGAACGACCGTCACGTTCGGCTGAGCTCACGTCGAAGGCCGATCCATCACCATGCCTCGACACTCCCAAGGACCTACGGGCGAGGTGCTAGTAGCGTAGCCGATACCTTCCGGACAGCACTCTGAGGCGTATGCCATATAATAGATACCATCGCGCTTGTATGCCCACGGGCCTTCCTGGTAGGCGAATCGGTTTTCTCCCAAAGACTGTCCTTTGAACTTCGCACGCAATTCATCGGAGTACTGCACATTGCACTTCTGTGGTGTTCCGCTGATGGACGTCATGTTCTTTTTCAGTTTAACATACCACAGATTTGGATTGCCCCAATAGAGGTATGCCTGTCCGTCATCGTCGATAAGCACGGTGGGGTCGATTGAGTCGTACTGGTCGCTGATGAGGCGGTCGCCAATGGGGTCGCGCCACGGACCGTAGGGTGTGGTAGCAACAAGAACACCGATACCTCTCCCCTGCAACGGGCAATACATGTAGAACTTATTGTTGGCTTGTACCACCTGTGGTGCCCACGCTCCGTTGCTGAATCCGCCCCATCCGTAACGGTCGGCCCACTTGAAGTTCTTAAGCGAGGCTACAACTCCACAGTCGGTCCAGTTGACCATATCGGTGGTTTTGTAGAGCAGGTAGTCGGGCATAAGGAATCCATAAGCATCGTTATGATCGTGACCTGTGAGCAGGAAGAGGGTATCGCCCACAACGAATGGTGCAGGGTCAGCTGTGAATTTTGTCTGTACGACTGGCAGGTTGCGAGGATAGGTCTTATAGCTGATAAGGAAGTCGTCGATAGCCTCGTCGATCATGGCAATGAGAGAAACAACGGACACAGAGGAATCAGAGGACGCAGAGATTTGCTGATACTCGTCGATTGTAGCCTGAAACCGACTGAGGATGAATCCGTTTGCTTTCTCTGTGTTTTTACCGTTCATAAGTTTCTTCGCATCGGAGAATCGCTTGGTGAGCGTGGTATTGAGTCGCTTGTTAAGCAGTTCCTCAGTCGAGCATCCCATCACCTTATTCATAACAGGATAGCGCATAGTGACATCCGCAGGTGACATGAAATCGACATAATGTATGGTAGCCGTTGTGCCGAGCGAGGTAAGTCCGAGACAGATGTCATTGTTGGTATAGAGCACGATGTCAGAGAAGTTGAAAACGGTACGGTTCTTCAGGTTCCACAGCAGCAGTTGATGTCCGTTTTCAAGTTCCTTAACGGTTTGGGGAGCAGCACCCCAATAGCCTGCACATCCCCACATGACGCTTTTGTTGGTACTGGTCGACACACCTTCGGCCTCGACCACAAACCAAGTTTTATCGTTACCGAAATAATAGGAGTGTTGGGTATCGAACTTCCATGCAACGTTGTTCGTGCCACTACTACCGTTGTTAGGTCGGATCGTAACGGTATTGGCATCACGGTCGTAGGTGAATGCCGACTGATGGGCACGGTTGTCGTCGGTGGATACCATGATGGAGCAATCGTAAGCATAGCGTTTGCTCATGGCTGTTGCTGTTGTAGCAAAAGCCAGCGTGAAGATGCAAAGGAAGAATTTAGTTTTCATTATTTTACATATATTTTTTTGCCATTGTTGATGATATACACTCCCCAAGGCAATTTACCATTTACCATTTTCCCTTGAAGGTCGTAGATTGATTTACCATTTACCTCGCTCCATTCTTCACTCTTCACGCTCAACTCTTCTATTCCCGTATCTTCGGTCTGGGGAATGAAAAACACGCGGAAGTTGTTGAAGCAGGTCCAATCGTACTGTATGGTTGTCGATTTCTTCATGCCGATTCTCAACCGTCCGTTCTCTCCGACTGTCGCTACCAGATAGTTGGCAAACGTTGTGGGGCTGCTATTGAATGCCTTTTCAGCCTGTTCGCGATTATCGAGATAGTTGTTCCACGACCCGTTGCTGAATGTCTGGTCGTAGACCGAACGAATCAAGGTGTACCTGCTTCCCACATACAGGCGTGCCAACAGCTGCTCCGTACCGTTTTGATGCTTCGGATAGGCTACAGCGTGTGCTCCGTTACGGTAGAACGCCTGCACGCTAATCAAGTACTTGCCTGGTTGGAGGTTTGCTATCGTCTGATACATATCAAAATTGGTATTGAAGAACTCTCCTACGTTATGTTCCAACGAAGGAGTACTGCCCTGCCAACCTGTTGTCTGCATCGTGGTGAAATTAGGATTCTTCATTTTCGATGTCACTTCGTTTTCCGTCGTCATCAGTCCGGCCACGTAGGAGTCCATTGCTTTCTGCAAAGTGCTGATCATACCATCGAGCGCCTTGTTGGTAGCATTATCCTTCACAAGAAGATCAGCCGCATCGATTTGGGTTGCCACAAACTTATCGGCACCTAATGAATTCTCCACCGTAAGTGCTTTCGAGTTGCCGACAAGTGTCTGCAACGTCTTCTTCAGCATTGCCTGTCGCACTTCTGCCTCGTTCGAGCGGATAGGCGTATCGTCCCATCCGTAGGCAGGAATCTCCATCGCCTGTGGTGGGGTGGCATCTACCTTGACTCTTAAAACGGTAAACGAGCAAGGCTTGAAGGTGTATTGGAATTCCTCTGCAAAGCCATTGAAAGTAGTCGTTTTAGGAGCGATGCGAGTAGGATTGTCAAGCGTATTCTCATCACTTAGTTTGCTGGTTGCCAAAGTTGTAACCGTTCCAGTCGGCACAATCCCGTTCGCATTGAGGCGGACGGTTGCGGTCGTTGCTCGCTCAAGTGCATTCACCACCTTCACCACCAGTTCGCCCGTCTGTTCGTCATAGCCTCCGAAAGCCTGCACACGTCCGTCTTCAAGTTCGCTGAGCGGAAGGGTGAGTACCTTCACGTCATCAATATAGAGGGTCACCCCTACCGTTTCCTCCATCACCAGTCGGATTTTATACCAGTGGTTGGTCCTAATGTTCATGCTGGCGGTGCTACCCACCGACGAGCTGTTGCCTTTTGTCACCTTTTCGAAACCGGTCTTCGTATTGCCCCATCCACCGATGTTCACACGCCAATGATTGTTAATATTGGTGCTGTCGCCAGCGAAGCAGATAAGGAATCCCTCACTGCCACTCACCTTACGAGCCTCAAGTTCCAGCACGCTGTTGGTGAACACTGCCCCATTCATCATCGCTAGACAAGGGGTTCCGGTACTTGTCTGCTTATACACATCGCTGCTCATGGTCCATATGCCGCCTTCCTCCGTCCATTCGTTCGGACGGTTCTCGAAGTCGCTCTCATAAAACACTTTCTGCCCGTCGAGACTAGTCACGCGGATGTTACGGAACTCGGCTTTCGTACTCCATGTACCCACCCCGATGCGTCCTCGCGTTTGCAACGTCTGGTCGTTCGAAAACAATCGGGTCTTGACGTTATAGGTCGGGCGATGCTGTGAATAGAGTTGCTGCACATAATAAGAAGCACGCCCCATCACACGGTTATTGTCGAAGTGGATGAGGTTGCACGCCCAGTTGGGAGCATGCACGTTCTCCAATAGCGGGGCATACGAGGCCATCGTGACAAAGTCGCTATTACGCTCCATGTTACCGATGAACACAGCTTCCGACAGCGCAGCCTCCATATTGCCGCTACCCACATCGTTGTTCGTGGCATACTCTCCGGCATAAACCTTGTAGTCGCCACGTGGGGCTGAGTCGAACAACGTAGCCGAATTGTAGAACTCATCAGGAGCCACATACCAATGAACGTCAAACATATCGGTCTTCTTGAACTGGTTGGCATCATTCCACGACATCGTATTGATGAACGTAATCTGCGGATATTTCTGCTTCAGATAATCATAGAAATAGGCAAAGCGTTTCACATAGCGGTCAGTACCGTTCTCGTTGCCCAGTTCCACATACTTCAGTGGGAAAGGTTCGGGATGCCCTGCAGCCGCACGCCTCGCAGCCCATTCGTTCGTAAGCGGATCACCTATCGCATACTCTATCGCATCCTCAATATCCTGACGGTAAGGCTGCAGCGCCTTCGTATTCGTTGCCTCGATAAAGTCACCATTACGTATCGAGCACGAGATGCCCACATTGGCCACGAACATACCATCCATACCCATATCCTCACACAACTGGAGAAACTCATGCATACCCAGTCCGTAAGTCGAGCGGTAGCCCCACAGACTATACTCACCACGACGTGTCATCGGGTCGCCCAACGTCTCTTTCCATTTTACACGGTTCTCCAGCGTAAAGCCCTCCACAATACAGCCACCAGGCCAGCGAAGGAAATTAGGATGCAGACCTTCGAGCATCTCAGCCACATCACGCCGCATCCCGTTTTCCCGTCCCTTGTAAGTGTCGGTCGGGAACAGCGACACATAATCTATATCATAGGCCGCCGATTTGTCGGAGAAGCCGGATAGCTGAAGGCGGAACGAACCGTCCGTCATCGTCTCGGTAGCAGTCAGCGTACCCGTGTATTCGTGCCACTGACCATCGGCAATGATGTCGAAGTCTCCAGTCCCGAATGCCTTGCCTGCCTTCGTAACAAACTGAGCCTTCACGCTTGCAGCCGTCATGCCCTTCAAGTAGAAACGTAGATGATAAGTAGCACCCTTCACGGTAGCCACCCCCCAGTAGCCGCTGTTCGTCACGCTGACATTTGCAGTTGTCCCTGCGCCGCTGATACCCAGATGCAGCGCATTGGGCGTATTCACATGCAGGGGCACATCGGGTTGGGCCACATCCTTCGTCAGCGTACATCCGCTACTTGTGACAGACCATCCCTGCCACTTCTTCGACTCAATGTTCCAATCGATCGAAAAGTCCGCATACCAACCGCCGTAGTAGTTCTGGGCATGAGGAGCCACGACACGCCCATCCTTATAAGTCGTTCCACTGGGATACACCTGTTCCTCGAAGCCACGGTTCTGAAGCATCTCACCATAGAGACCACCATCGCCCGCATGGTTGATTTCCTCAAAGAACATGCCATACATCGAGGTCGACACATCATAACCACGAGTACCCATATCCAAATAAATCTTACTTTCCTGAGCATTGACCATCGATGGGCCGGCCAACATTGCAAATAATAAAAGGTATTGTATCATATTTGTTTACTGTTTTACTGTTTTACTGTTTTCGTTGTCGTTGTCGTAGCATCTACTTCGCTGTAAACTAAGTGACGTTGACGTTACCTTCGTGTGACGAGCCAAGATACAGTCCGTGCCATGCAGTAGTGGCATCGGTAGGTTCTGTGGTAGAGTATTTCACGGTGTACTTCGCGTTTTTCGTCATACCTGTCGCAGTGAAGAGTGCAAGGTTGCTGCTGCAAGCCTTCTCGAACGAGTAGGTCACCAGATTGTTACCCGAAGCATCGGCCAGCGTGTAGTAGCGATTGATCTGATAGCTGATGGAGCTGGTGACGAACGCATACCCCTGCTTGGCATTCGAGATCGTGCTACTGCTGCTTCCACCTCCGCCCCAGCCGCCTCCGCCGCCTTGGTTACCACCTGCACTAATACTGATACCCGTTCCCGTAATCTGGATGTAGGAGTTGTTATCGCAGTCGAACCCCTCTTCAGGCGAACCCTTCGTTGTGTAGGCAAATGCCACACCATTACCGATGGTGATAGCACCAGCAGTACCCGCATTAGAGTCAACAGCATCGTTTCCGTACGAATAGCACACGGTGATGCCACCGTTGAAGAAGATTTTACCTGCCGAGTTGATGCAGTCGTCGTAGCATTTGAAGTAATGCTGACCGCCCTGAATGTCAACGCTGGTCTTAGACTCCAGTCCCTCACCTCCACTCGACTTGGTGTAGATATCCGTCTCGCCGCCATAGATGGTCACCGCACAGATGGCCTTGATGGCCTTTGCCGATGAAGAATTGTACATAGCACCCGTCTGACTGATGGTCAGTTTCGGACCACTACCATCCGTTCTACCCATTGTAAACGAGCCCTTCACATTGGTCCACTTGGTGCTGCCGCCCCATCCTCCGCCCCAAGGGCCGCCGCCACCACCTCCGCTGGTGGTCTTCGTTCCGTCACCGCAACTGATAGCTTTCGAGGCATTACCGCTCATGTTAATGGTGATATCGCCGGCATTCAGCGCCATGCAGAGCGCCTTCAATCCTTTCGCACTCTTCACATCCCCGTTCACAAGCGTAGGAGCCGCACTGTTGTTGATGGTGAGCGTACCGCCATCAACGTAGATGGTACCCGAGTTCTCGTCCTTATGTTCCTCCGTCTCGCCAGTAGTATCGACATCCTCTTCCAGTTCCACTTGGATGCCGTCATCCCCCACACCGCTGATGCTGACGTTGCCGCTCTCCATCAGGAAGTATTTGTTGCAGTTGATGCCGTCATCGACAGCTGAAGGAATCATGAGCGTGAGGTTCTTCAGCTGGATGTAGTCGCCGCTCTTAATGGCATGAGCCGTGTTACCAGTAATGGTAAGTGAGCCGTTACCCTGCAGTTGCAGCTGACCCTTACTGTAGATACAACTTTTCTGCGAACCGCCAGCGCCATCAGCCAGCGTATTCTCCGTATTCTTCTTCACGCTGAGTTGGATGCGTTTCTTGTTGGTGATATTGATGGCCGCCCCCGTTGGATTGGTCAGCGTCAGCCCAGCCAACTGGACGGTACACTTGTAGGCACCACCCAGGGTGAGCGAGCCGTTCGAAGTAGTTCCGCTCAGGCTGTAGGTGATTTCATCGCCATCGACATCATCGGTATTCGTCGGGACGATGCTGACATGCGCCCCATCGACGGTCGTTTCAACATACTGCGCCACATTCCCAGCGACGGTGATCGAAGCCGTCTCGCCGTCGTATTCGACACTCACCGTATTGTCCTTCACCCTCGTACCATCGACGGTCATCGCATCAATATCAGTCAGCATGAACGTACGTCCCATGATCGTAACCGACTGGCCATCAGCGTATGTCATCTCGCCCATCTGTGAAGCAGGGAACTGATAGGTCACGTTACCCACGCGAACGTTCAACGTTTGAGCGTGGAGCGTGAAGCGTGAAGAGTGTCACGATAATTGTGAAGAATATATGCTGCTTTTTCATTTGACCATCAGTTTATAGGTTTTGTCCTTCATTTTCACAATATAAATGCCCCGAGGTAATTTTCCATTCAACCATTTACCATTAACCTTTTCACTCTCCACATTCTTCCCCTGCAGGTCGTAGACTTCGATATAGTTATCGTTATCGTTCACGTTCTCAATACCCGCCGTCGTTTCGTCTTCGGTCGAAAAGTACATCTTGCTGAGGTTT
Source organism: Bacteroidaceae bacterium (assembly GCA_017529865.1). Classification (GTDB taxonomy): domain Bacteria; phylum Bacteroidota; class Bacteroidia; order Bacteroidales; family Bacteroidaceae; genus Colivivens. The sequence goes on along the minus strand of JAFXNA010000017.1, from coordinate 13,857 downwards.
GAGAGTGTAAACTGCTTATCGCCTGCTGTCAGAGTCGTACCCTTGATGGAAAGCGACAGCGAATCGACAGCCACAGAAGCCTTTGCTCCATCGGTTGTTTCAAAGGTCAGGTAGGGATAGGCATCGTCTGCGTGTATAGACAATGTTCCCACCAACATCAAAAATAATAGAAATATCTTCTTCATCTTCTTATTTACTATTTAACCATTTACCATTTAACTGTAAACTAGTTTTGGTTTTGACTTCGTCCAAATTGCTCACGCTCGGCATAACTGATGCAAGCATCGTTCTGCTCTCGCTTAATCGCAATTTTGACTTCGTCCAAATTGCTCACGCTCGGCATAACTGATGCAAGCATCGTTCTGCTCTCGCTTAATCGCAATTTTCGTTATCGTTTCTTCTGAAACCGTTTAGACAGACCTATCGCCCCTGTTGGGCAGACAAGGCGGCAAAGGTGACAACCGACACACTTCGTACCAACGATATGTGGCTGACGGTCTTCGAACGTGATGGCTTGATGCCCACCGTCCTGACAAGAGATGTAGCAACGACCACAGCCGATACACTCCTCACGGTCGACTTTCGGCAGCACCATCGTTTCACGATCCAAGTCCGAAGGAAGATAGAACTTAGGAAGCAATTCACCCACAAGGTCTTCCACATGCTCGATACCACGTTCCTCCATGTAGGTCTGCATACCCAAAATGAGGTCATCGATAATGCGGTAGCCATACTGCATCACGGCGGTGCAGACCTGTACGTTACGACAGCCCAACTGAATGAACTCCAGCGCATCGCGCCATGTCTCGATTCCTCCGATACCGCTATACTCTATTTTCTTCATGATGGGGTTCTTCACCATGGCCAGAATATGGCGCAGGGCGATGGGCTTGATGGCTTTACCAGAATAGCCCGAACCGGTCTGACAGCCACTCACCTCCGAACCCTCACCAAGCGTTACACTCTTGATGGTATTGATGGCAGAGATGGCGTCTGCACCTGCGAAATAAGCACCCATAGCGGGTTGGGAGATATGAGCAATATTGGGCGTCATCTTTGGAATGACAGGAATCTTCACACTTCGCTTCACGTATGCCGTGAAGAACGTCACCAATTCAGGGTCCTGACCCACATCGCTACCCATGCCGCTCTCGCGCATCTGCGGACATGAGAAGTTCAGCTCTACCGCATCGCAGCCAGCATCCTCAGCCATCCGGGCAAGTTCTATCCATTGGTCCTCCGTCTGTCCCATGATGCTGGCAATGACCACTTTCGAGGGATAGTTCTGCTTCAAACGGCGCAGAATTTCGAAATCAACCTCATACGGATTCTCGCTCAGTTGTTCCATGTTACGGAAACCAACCCACTGAGTTCCCTCCTTCACCGCATCGAAACGAGGCGACACCTCACGGATTTCCTGCATACAGATGGTCTTGTAGAACACACCCGCCCATCCTGCCTCGAACGCACGTGCCACCATTTCGTAGTTGGTGCATACAGCCGACGAAGCCAGGAAGAACGGATTCTCGCACTTGATGCCACAGAAGGTGATTCCTAATTCGGAGTTTTGCCTTCGACGTGAGCTCAGGCCGAACGTGAATGACGTTATATCGTTATTACGTGGTAACGAATCATTAGCCACCGAAAGCATTTCCCTGATGCGGATCGGATGGTCATAATGAATACACGCCTGCTCGGCACGTTCGAGATCAGCAGAGCTACATCCCTCAATCCAACGCCATGCATTCTTGGCATTATCAAATCGAATGGCACGAATGGCACGAGCCGTATCGCCGGTCTTGCACGCTTTCGTGCAGGGAGCATCCTCACACAACAAGCAGCGTGCCGCTTCTTCATGAATATGTATCATATCATATATTGGTTTACGGTTTACAGTTTTGACTTCGTTTAACTCTCCAACAGTTTCTGGAGCATTTCTTCGTTGGCGCTGTCGGAATAGTAGGCAACGAACTCCGTGGGCGACATACCGAAATACTCGCGGAATACATTGCTGAAATAGGGATGGGAGGAGAAGCCCATGCGGTATGCAACATCGGAGATGCTGACCTGGTTATTGACCAACAAATAGGCGGACTGCTTCAAGCGGTAGGAGCGGATGAAGTTGACGGGCGACATACCGTAGCGTTCCTTCATTTTGCGATTGAGCTGCACACGACTGATGCCTACTTCTTCGGCCAATTGATTGACACCGAACGTGGTGTCGTCGATATGTGCCTTGATGGCCTGAATGACACGGCTGAACAACTTGTCATCGGGCGAATCGATGGTGGTATCGTTGTAGTCGAAACCAACCTCGGTGCGGCGCAGACGACTCACAATTCGTTCGCGTACGCGGATACTGTGTGCCACTGCCCCTTGCAGCATAAGGGGGTTGAAGGGCTTGTTGATGAAGTGATCGACATCGAGGTTGAGACTGTAGATATGAGTACGGTCGCTGCTCTCACTGGTGAGGATAATGATGGGCAGGTTGTCGGTATCAGGGTTACTGCGGATGCGCCGACAGAGTTCGATACCGTCACACAACGGCATACGGATATCAGTCACCACCGCGTCGGGACGCTGGGTGAGAATCTGCTGCCAGGCACTATTTCCATCGTAGGCTTCCATTACTCGGTAGTGGTCTTTCAGGATGTCGGAGACATAGTGACAGAGTGATTCGTCGTCGTCGACAATAAGAACAAGGGGTCGACTGCCAGAAGGGGCAGGGTTATCGCTGTGCTCGGAATTGTCATTTAAGAAGTTTTCGTTCCGCTCGGAGTTAGCGAAGTTATCGGCCTTTACAGCCTCGAAGTTATCGCTCCGCTCGACGAATGACTGCTGATTCTTTGGTATCGATGGGGGAGCCTCCATTGGGAACTGCATCACGAACTCCACACCATCGGGGTCGACATTCTTGGCTGTGATGGTGCCATGATGGAGGTTGACCAATTCGGTAGCGAGGTTAAGTCCAATACCGGAACCAACCTTGAGCGACTCTCCGTTCTGTGCTTGATAGAATCGTTCAAAGATATGGGGAAGGTCGGAGGGAGCGATGGACGAACCGCTGTTATAAACACGAATCTCGAACCGTTCACCGCTAACTGTTCTTGTCCGCACGATGACACGACCGCCTTCAGGGGTAAACTTAAAGGCATTGGAGAGGAGGTTGGAGAGTATCTTCTCAAAGTGTTCGGGGTCGAGCCAGAGATGGGCTTCGTTGTCACTATGTTCGATGACGAACGAGATGCGCTTTGAGACGGCATAACCTGAGAATGACTTGAAGATATCGTCAGCATACTCGGCGAAATTTACTTCGGAGAGATGCAATTGGAATTGTCCGCTATCGATTTTGCGGATGTCGGTCACTTGTTTGATGATGCGCAACAAGCGGTCGCAGTTCATGCTCATCATCTTGTAAAGGCTCTGATGGTCACTCTTCACACTCTCCTCTTCGCTCATCAACTGACGGAGGGGTGACGCAATCATGGTAAGTGGAGACTTCATCTCGTGAGCGATGCTGGTAAACATGCGCAACTTAGCTTCCTTGATTTGCTCGTTATGTCGTACTTGCGACAGCAACTGACGCTCACGCTGACGCTGTCGATAGGTGTGATATAGATAGTAGGCTGCCAAAGCGGCGAGAAGCAGATAGAGACACCATGCCCACCACGATGCATACCAAGGATGGCGCACACAGATATTGAGCGTACGAGTGACCTCTGCATGCTCGCCAGTCTCATAATAGGCTTGGATGACCAAACGATAGGACCCTGATGGAAGACTTGCATAATAAGCTTCATGATTCGACATAGCTTCATGCCAACCTGACTCATAGCCTTCGAGTCGGTAGCGGTAGAAGATTCGGTTGGGGGTGGAATAGTTGGGCACACTGAACGTAAACGCCAATGTATTCTGATCGTGGGGCACAGTCAACTCGGTGGCATAGCGAAGCGAACTGTTGAGCATGTTATCATCGCTAAAAGGCGAATAGTCGTAGGGGTCGCCGTTTATCTTCAAACTTGTCAGAATAAGTGAAGAGTGAAGAGTGAAAAGTGAAGAGTTAAGCAGTTTAGATGTTGCATTGAACGAAATGACTCCGTTGTCGCCACCGTAATATATGATGTGAGAAGGCGACTGGAAGGATGCCATCTTATGAAATTCTCCGATGTAGTTACCATCGAACGAGGTATAGGTGTATGCCTTATTAGTTTTGCGGTCAAGACGCACAATTGCATCGGCAGTCGCCACCCAGATGTTCGATTGGGTCGCTTCGACAGACATAATGTTCAAGTCGGTGTTAATCGGACGAGCTTTGTCAAGATTGGTGTCATACCGATACAGCCCTATGTTCGAACCGATGAGCATGTCATCGCCATCAGTAGCAAAAGCACGCGCGGCAACCTGGATGCTATCAGTAAAAGTCACTTCGCGAAGCAGCAGGGTGACAGGGTCGAAACGGAAGGTCTGACTCACCGTGCCACACCATAACTCCCCCTGTGGGTCACAATAGAGGGCAACTGTCCAAGGATTGAACTCACCATAGCGCCTCAGGGGTGTGATTTCGTGAGTCGTAAGGTTCAACATCAGTACCCCATAGCCGTTCGTACCTACATACATATAATGACGAGCAGCATCGTAGGCCATCGTCATGACAAACTGACTGTTCAGCGACTGCAACCAATCGGGCGTGACAAACCGGTCGCCCTGCAACTGTTGTATGCCGCCACCGAACGAACCTATCCACACCGTGCCATCACGATCTACTTTGATATCCTGCACCTGCAGCGAGGTCAGTCCCCGATCAAAGAGCACAGCATTGGTCAGGTCGGCATTACTGCTTCGGAACACCCCACATCCATCGGTGCCCATCCAATAGTTGCCTTGACGGTCTGCAGTAATCGATGTTACACATGCCATGTTAGCATGAAGCGTAGAGGATGATGAGTGGATAGGATGGTACACAAAGTTGTCGCGACTGTCACTAATCAGTAGCACACCTTTCTGATAAATACCCACGATGATGTTCCCCTCTGCATCCTCGTCCAACGAACGTATCTTGGCATACGAGAGATCAATATTCTGATTCGTCACATGATAAGGAGTCAGTTCTTCACTTTTTAAGTTCAACTCCCACATTCCACGGCTGTCGGTTCCCACCAGTATTCTTCCCGCTTTGGTCTGTAGAATGCGCGAAACCATCATTCGTGGAGCGGCATCTCCTCGCAGGGTACGCACGCAGTGCTGAGTGTGGTCATAGATGAGCATTCCCTCGTTCGTACCAATCAGCAAGTTGTGCGACTCGCTCGGCTCACAGAAAGCCTGCACGTTGCTACGGTCGAGTACAGCCTGCGCCTCTGCGGTGATGGTCAGTTCCTTGCGTTTCATCTGCTTCAAATCCACACAAAACAGATTATTCCTCATACCACTACCCCACAGACACCCCTCATCGTCAATCATCACATCACGGAACAGGCGTACACCTATCAGCGACATCAGTTGTTGGGTCAGCACGGTATCGACCTGCTCAGCCGCCATATCGAACACAAAGAGTCCAAATCCTGATGAGGTAATCAAAGCATAATCAGTCTTTGGATAAGCAATCATGTGATTGAGTGGCACTTCCATCTCCGACTCCTCGTTGCTGATGATGACGTGTCGCACCTCATTGGTGTGTATGTCGTATAGATACAATCCACGACTCGTAACCAACCAATAGCGGTCGTCCTTGTATTCCTTGACATAGTGAAACACTGCATTCTCCAGTTCGCTATTATATTTTATCACATCAATAAAGGTCGTTCCTTCGAACAACTGAAGCGTACCCACACCTGTAATCCATGCCATCCCCTTCGAGTCGAACTGAGTAGAATAAAGCGCACTCGATTTCAACCCGTTCTGCGTGGTATACAGGCGGGCATACTGAGCCGACATGCTCAAAGAGACAAGCAGGAATACAAAGATTGCGACGAAATGATTACGTTTCATGCTGCAAAAATACGAAAAATAAAACGAAAACGAAAACGAAAACGAAAAAAATGCAAAAAACAGTAAACAGTAAACGGTAAACAGCGAAACTTTTCGTATCTTTGCGCCGAAAAATATAAAACAATGAAACAAATCACAACCCTGCTATGTCTTGCGGCTCTCTCCACGCTTTACGCTTCAGCTCAACAAGTTGAACGGACATTGTCTATCGACGTAAACAACTTAGGTATCGAAATCAGTCCGACCCTCAGCGGCATCTTCTTCGAAGACATCAACCAATCGCTCGATGGAGGTATTTGTGCACAGATGATTCAGAACAATTCTTTTCAGGCATATAAGGTACCTGACGGACCAGCCAACGAGTTCTCGCAGAGTGACACAGTGTTCTTTGGTTGGACTGTCGTGCGGACACCTGGTGCAGTAGGTGAAGCACATGCCGTGAGCGACCATCCATTGGTGAAGAATCTGGAACGCAAGTACGACTTTGACCCAAACGACAAGTACGACGATGAGCTGCGTTATGTGCAATACTGCGTGAGGTTCGACATCAGTGCTCCTGGTAAGGGGTTCGGTATCGCAGCAAACGGATTTGGTATCGCTCCCAGCACACGCGACCGTGGTGCCATTTATTCCAACAACACTCAGCGCCCTTCCCTTGCTGTGGAAAGTGGAGTGAAATACAATGTTGGGCTATACCTACAAGGTGATAGCTACAAAGGAAAAGTCAGTGTGTGGCTCGAAGACATCAACGGTGCTATCAACTCGAACATCATCACCATCAAGAAGGTGACAGACAACTGGAAACAATACACAGGTTCCTTGAAAGCCCTCCGTTCAACAGACAGCCGTTTAGTCATCACAGGCGATAAAGCCGGCACCTTTTACCTCGACTTCGTGACGATGCTGCCCGAAGCTTCCCACCTGTGGATGGACGGTAAAGCGGGTCCGCTGCGTAAAGACATGATGGAAGCACTTGCACAGCTCCATCCCAAGTTCATGCGTTTCCCTGGCGGATGCGCCTCCGAAGGACCTAACTATTTTGGGCAGGTGTTTTGGAAGAATTCTGTGGGACGCCCTGAGGAACGTATAGGATTCCGCAACCACTGGGGTTACTGGACCTCACAATACGTCGGATTTTACGAATATTTCCTCATGGCAGAGTCATTGGGAGCCAGTCCGCTACCAGTTCTCAACAACGGTGTGACATGCCAGTTTGTAGGACATAGTTATATTGCCCCTTTAGAGACCGAGGCCGACCGCAAGCGGTTCCACGACATCTTTGTACAAGATGCGCTCGACCTGATTGAGTTCTGCAATGGACCGGTCAGCAGCAAATGGGGGAAACTACGTGCCGAGATGGGACATCCTGCTCCATTCAATCTAAAATACCTCGGTATCGGCAACGAAAACCAGGGGAGTGAGTTCTGGGAGCGATTCGATATCATGTACAAAGCTGTGAAGGCTCAATATCCCGACATTATCATTGTATCTACAGCAGGCGCACGCGATGCAGGTCGTGAGTTCGATGCAAACTATGCCGAAATCGACTCGAAATATCCCGACACATACGTAGACGAACACTATTATAAAGGTGACGACTGGTTCTTCAGTCAGGGCGACCGCTATGCACCAGGCGCAAAACGCGGTAGCGAAGGACTGACCTACGACCGTAACCGACCTACCCGTGTGTTTGTCGGCGAGTTTGCCAACAACGGCACCAACAACGCCTACCACTCCACCTTGGCCGAAGCAGCCTATTGGCTGAGTCTGGAGCGCAATTCCGACATGGTAGTGATGGCAGCCTACGCCCCCTTGTTCTGTAAGAAAGGGTATAATAAATGGGGAGCTAACCTTATCTGGTTCGACAACCGAGGATTATGGCGCACCACCAACTACTATTACCAAAAACTATTCTCAGAAGGAGGCAATCGCGCGTTACGGACGGAAGCTGTGATGGATGGCGATCAGCCCGACCCGAAAATCTATACATCAACCACCATCGACACTAAGACAGGAACCATCTACCTGAAATTTGTCAATGCGGAGGCTGTCAGCAAAAAAGTAAAAATCAACATTACTGGTGGTAAGCAATATAATGCCAAGATGGAATACATCACATCGCACGATACCAATATCCGCAACCAAGGTGATGCGAACTACTACTCCAGCCATCCTGATGTCGGCAGCGACTTCAATTACCACGAAGCTATCGTGCCTCAATCCCAGAGCATCGGTCGAATATCAGGTAGTCAGGTATTCGAAATGCCAGAAAATTCAGTCGGGATTATCAAATTTAGACTATAAATTCTAGATTTTTAGACTCCAGCACCCCCTTCACAGCACCCTGTGGAGGGGGTGTTTCAAAATCATAAGTTATTTTACAAAAAAGTGTAAGTGCTAGTCCCGTTTTCTCCCTACCTTTGCACCAGTTTAAAAACCGACAACCAAAGACTACTTTGACAAAAATGATAAGATTAATATATATATCGGACCTGAGCAAGGTCGAAGGTCCACCCACATGGTTGATTAGGTATAACTCATAAAAAGGTTTTAATGTTGTTAATAAAAAGGCGCATCGTGAAGATGTGCCTTTTTTAATTCATTATTCATAATGCATAATAATTTAATTTTTACATTCTATAATTTTTTCATTATTACATTTTCCTTATCTCCTCCACTTCCTCTTCCGTCGTCGCCCAACTGGTAACGAAGCGGCAAGCGGTGTGAGTGTCGTCTACTGGGCACCATACCTCGAACCCGATAAATTGGCGCAAACGCTCCAAGGCTGCGTTAGGAATGACATAGAACTGCTGATTGGTAGGTGAATCGATAAACGGAGGATAGCCCAGACAATCAACAAAAATACTACGCAGACGCATGGCTAACATCACAGCCTGACTGCCGATTTGCAAATACAACGGATTACCCTCAACCTTCGAGAACAAAGCTTCGAACTGCACACCCACCACTCGACTCTTGGCAAGCAACGCTCCGTGTCGCTTAATGCGGCTGAGCATGTGTGCAGGAGCATTTCCTTTTGGAAAGACCACTGCTTCTCCACAAAAAGCACCACATTTCGTACCACCGATATAGAATATATCAGCAAGCTGAGCCAATAGAGGCAGTGTGACATCCGTACTCGCAGCCAGACCGTAAGCCAGACGAGCACCATCAACATAGAGCAACAGACCATACTCCTGACAGATATCATGCAAAACGGTCAGTTCCTCAGCCGTGTAGAGCGTACCCAATTCGGTAGGGAAGGTAATATAGACCATTCCAGGACGCACCATGTGCTCGGCGGTCTCATCGGCAAAATATGCCTTAAGCCACGTTTGCAACTCCACTAAATCGAGTTTGCCTTCGTGAGCAGGCAGCGCGATGACCTTATGTCCTGTAAACTCCACGGCTCCGGCCTCATGCACGTTGATATGCGCCGTTTCTGCACATAGCACACCTTCGTAGGGTTGCAGCACACAGTCGATGATAGTGGCATTCGTCTGCGTGCCACCAGCCAAGAACCATATCTGTGCATCGGGAGCCTCGCAAGCCTCACGGATCAATGCCCGAGCTTGCTCACTGAAGCGGTCGTCGCCATAGCTCTGCGTCCGCTCGTCATTAGTATCTAAGAAATGGCGCAACACAGCCTCGTGAACACCATTGTTATAATCACTTTCGAGATGAATCATGGTTTTAGACATTAAATTTTAGATTTTAGACTTTAGATCACGACAGTCGGAGAGGAGGTTCCAGATGCCATCTTCGGAGAGGACTCCACGTTTCAGCCCTTCGGGCAGTAGACCAGCTTCATCTGCAGCGAAATCCTCTCGCCACTCATCGCTACCATAATACTGATCTAGCACCGCCAAGTCGTCCTGAACGGCCTCAAACTGGTCGAGTGCAGTGGAAAGACGCTTTACACAGGCTGAAACACGAACAAATCGCCGCTCCATCTGACGGATGCGGCGGACTTGATCGTTCGTATCGTTTCTTCGATTATGAGATGTCAAATGATTTGTTTATTAATTGTTCAACAACCTATAACCAATAACCATTATTTTGGCTATTAGAACTTATAGCGAAGGCCGAAACAAAGGATACCTTTTTCGCCGATACCCAATTCACCAAAACCACGGAAGTTACCCCCGAACTCCACACCTAATGCTGTGGCGTTGAACATAAAACTGGTTGCGGTCTCTTTCTTGATTTCTTTACCATCGCTATCCAACTGTCCTTTTACAGATGAACCTGGGTCGATGCTGGCAAACATAACACCTGCTGCCAAACCAGAATACATACCGAAACTCTTTTTGCGAAGCCAGTTGAATTTAACTGCCGGCATAACGGTTATATAGGTCAAGTCGCATGCCTCATTTTGATTAAGAGCATCCACTTTACAGCTAGTATACTCAGCAATAGCACCCACACCCACTACTGGACTTATGTGATAATAGTACTCAGCACCGATAGGCCCCCAGAAGCTACTTTGGCCACCTACAGCGTAAGAGAAAACCTCTGCGTAAGTAGAAATAATGTCAGATGCAGATCCGATACCATAGAAGATACCGACCTCGTTCTTTGGTTCGTCACTCTGTGCGTTCACATTCATTGTAGCCATCATAGCGACTACTGCCATCAAAAGAATTTTCTTCATCATATCATTTACTATTTAATCATTTAACCATTTACCATTTACGCCATTAAGCTATTAACCTACTAAGCTATTAAGCTAATCTCGCTGCAAAGGTACAAAATATTTCGCTTTTAGCGATTTACATTTACTATTTATGATGTTTTTTCCTCAAACTTTAAACTATAAACTATCAACTTTAAACTTTTCTCTCCCCCTTGGGGGAGTTGGAGGAGGCTTCCTTTTCCTCTTCAACTTCGCAATGCAGAAACCCCATTTCTTTTGCTTTTTCTTCATTCATCAGGAAATAGATCGCCTCACCCTCATTACACACTTCACCTTCGCTATTGACAATCTCTGCATTGATATAGGCTAGATTCCGCACCTGTTTCCCAATTCGGGCACGTACAGTCAATTCCGGTTCGGTCGTTGGGACAGCCTTCCGGAACTTCACACTGAGTTGTACCGTATAGCCGCTGGTCTGCAACTTGCGGGTGACCACCCATCCACAAACTTCATCAATCAGTGTACTCAGAATTCCGCCATGCATTGTGTTCACCCATCCCTGATAGTGGGTACTCGGGTGCCACTTACTCACAATATCGTCACCATCTTCAAAGAACTCCAGATGAAGTCCGATGGGATTGTTGGGACAGCAACCAAAGCAGTTATATCCAGGATGGTTGCGCCAAGGATTTATAATCTTCTTCATTTAGTTTACAGTTTACCGTTTACTGTTTACTGTTTCAACTTTATAGCTACTATCTCCTGCACATTATTAATCACACTGACGATTCCCAGACTCATCAGCAGTGCGAGTATGGTAGCGAAAATAACGCGAGAGTTCTCTGAGAGCCACTGCAACAAGCCTGTGGTGAGCGATGTCGAACCATCTGTTTGCCCATCAAACGTGAAGAGGGGCACATCGGCAGGTGTAGAAAGCAGAAAGGCGATGGTGACTCCACCACTGACGATGCCTACCACAAACGCTACTACCATTGCCATCTTGTAGCGATGGATGGTTGCTTCCTGATGCTGCTTGATGAACTCTACCGCATCCAGACGCTTGGTCAACTTGGCCATAAAATCGGCACTATCGTCAAACGTTGGTTTCTGAGCCTGAAACAGCTCCGCTAACGCTTTGTCCTTTATCAATTCATAATTCATAATGCATAATTCATAATTAACAGTCTCTTCACTCTTCACTTTTCACTTTACACTTTACAAGCTCTTCCCTCAAATGGTCTCTTCCTCTCGATAATTGTTTCTTCACTGCATCCTCCGAGGTTTCGGTAATCACGGCTATCTCCTTGATGCTGTATCCGCTCAAGTAGAACAGCGTGATGGCCGAACGTTCCTTAGGAGGAAGGGTACTCAACGCCAAATAGAGGTCTTGATGCTCGAAACTGCTATCGGCCGCATTGTTGCTGACGAATGCCCGCGCTGCCTCTATGCTCGCCATCGTCCGCATGCTTGCCTTATGGTTGAGGAACGTATTGTAAGCTATCTTGAACAGCCACGAGCGAAACCGCCCCATATCCTGATACCCAGCCGACGAAAGGTATGCCTTCACCAGCGCATCCTGAGCCAAGTCGTCGGCATCATCCTTCTTACCACAACAGAGGGCGAGCAAGAACCCACGTAGTGCTTCCTGCTCACGCTCCACCTGTGCTATGAACTCCTCACGTGTCACTTTGATAACGTTTTCTCCGTCTTCTCGCGTTCCTCAGCCTCCATCTCCTTGGCGAGCAATTTCTTACCCATAAAGTAGTTGATGAAGAGAGCGATGCCTACTCCCAGCAGTATCACACCTGCTAATCCCATTCCTTTGATATCAGATGAGTTGCTACCGCCAAGATAACCCACATAAGCACTGTAACCCAAGAGTCCTATTCCAAGGAATGTGGTGATACATCCGGCCAACAGTTTGTTAAGCAGTTTCTCCTTTATCAGCTTTTTCTTAGGAGATATCTTACTCATCAACTCCTCAACATCCACATCCGGATTCTTCTCGATGGCAGCCATCATAATCTGTGTACGGTTCTTCGAATCGTTGATCTCTTTACGGATGCCCATCCAGATGGCAAAGATAGGAAGTATACATCCACATGCGATAGGTACCAAAAGACCTATTAAAGCGCTAATTTCAAAATGTCCCATTTTCTTTTCTTTTTAATTGTTACATTATTTAATTATTTCATTTTTTTCGACCTTGGTCACATACATAACAAATCAAAAGAGTAAAAGGTGACAGATAAATGCAAAATTTTTGTTTAGCGTTTAGCGCACTAACCGATAACCTCTAACCACTAACCGCCTTTCACCAATCTCACCTCGTAGATTTCACCAATCTGCTTGCCTGGCTTAGCCACGAATTTTACACGCACTTGCTGCTTACCTTTCAGCAGATCGGCTGGTATGGGATAAGTCTCGTATTTGAACTCCGAAACACGATACTTGCCCGTATTGTTCACTTCCTTCACCAACACATCATCCACCATGATGTCGAACTCGTGAGTCTTCCACTCACCTACTCCCCAGTACTTGAGGCGTAACGACAGCTCGGTCTGTCCACCAGTCTGCATCAGGTAACTGAAATAGTGTCCGTCGCGCGCATCGCGGAAGAATACGTCGTTCGTGTTACCCACCTGCGAGCGGTCGGTCTCCATCTTATGGTCGGTTTCAGGCTGCTGCTCACCAGGTTGCACCTTATCCACCGTTCGTGCCTCGAGAGCCTGACGTTCTTGCTCCTGACGGGCAAGATTGTCGAGATAGCTCTTGTAGCTCTGTTCGGAAAGGGCGAGCCAGTACATCATGTAGCGCGCGTCGTGAATCTCAAAGAAAGGCATCAGTTCGTTTCGGATGGCATTCTCCATCTTTGTTGTGAGGGTAAAGTGGAGCGGCTTGCCGGCAACGGGTTGCAACTGGTTTGCAATATCCTCTATGTTGTCGTTGATGAGCATCGGAGCTTGGTCAATCGGCAGTTTCTTACCGCCAGCATACTGTCCGAAGCGGCTATCGTCGGCAATGAGGTGTGCCAGATCTTCCGTGCCGGTCTTCATGCCGAGCAGGATGGGACCATGCATCAGAGCGATATACTGCGGTTCGTTAGGCAGGTATTTCACACTGTTGTACATTGGGAACGTGATGTCCACTACGTCGCCCTTCTTCCACTTGCGGTCGATGCTGACATACGACGACGGACCTGTAACAATGCTGACCGTCTGACCATTCACCTTGAT
>JAFXNA010000059.1 GCA_017529865.1 Bacteroidaceae bacterium | reverse complement strand
ATCGAAATGATAATAGCCGCCACCGATGCATTGATCTTCTGGCTTCAGCAGGTCTTTATGCTGATTGACCATACCAAGACGGAAATATCCATCCATTGTGATGATAAACTTAGGTAGTGCCATACGCTCAGTCCGTTACTACCTCATCAAAATGCTCCTTACCCCAATCGATGAGGGCTGTGAGGACAGGCATCAATGATTTGCCTGTATCTGTTAGGGAATACTCCACCCGTGGGGGAACCTCTGGATAAACCTCGCGATGCACCAGATGGCTCTGCTCCAAGTTCTTCAGGGTCTGCGAAAGCATCTTCTGGGAGCAGTCCGTCATGAAGCGGCGAATCTCGTTGAAGCGCAATACGCCCGTATCGCTCCTGTTCAACAGAAACAACACAAGCAATGACCATTTGTCGCCAAAACGACTTACTACTTGCCTGATAGGACAGGCCAAATACTCAGCTTTGATATCTGCCATAATATACTTATTAGAGCGCAAAGGTACCCAATAGTTACCGAATTACCAAATTATACTTAGTTAATCTAAGTTAACGCCACTTTCGCAGAAGCCCGATAACATCACAATTCCTACTATTTGGTAACTATCTCACCAAAAAGTGCCTTCTTGTGGGAATGATTTTTTCGCTGTACCTTTGCAGCGTCAAAACGAACAAATAATATTTTAAACGAATAAAAATTATGAAACAGATTGAAACAATTAAGAGTGGTAAGAACTTCAGCGCAGTAAGCGTAGGTAAGATGAGTGAGATTATCGAGCATGTGCTTCCGATGGGACCGAACGTAACCATTCAAGGTAAGGTATTCGCAGGTCAGACTGTAGGTGCTACAGGAAGCGAGTTCTCGTTCCAGACACTCGTTCCAGGTCAGGACAGTGGTTTCTTGCATACCCACAAGACTCATGAGGAACTATACTTCATCTTGAAGGGCGAAGGCCAGTATCAGGTGGATGGTGAGATTTTCCCTGTCAGCGAGGGCACCATTATCCGCGTCGCTCCTGATGGCAAGCGTGCGCTGAAGAACACCGGCAGCGAGAACCTGACTATGCTCTGCATCCAATACAAGGCCAATGCCTTCACCGAAGCAGACAGTCCTATGACTGATGGTGTCATCCTTCAAGAAGAACTGAAATGGTAAGCGATATGTTCGACAAAGCTTTTCAGTTCCTGAAAGAGCACAAAGAAGTTGCTTTCGCCACAAGCGAGGGCAACTTTCCTAAGTTGCGCATCTTCCAGATCATGAAACAAGAAGGGCATGTGCTCTACTTTGCCACTTCTGTCCAGAAGGCAGTCTATCGGGAGTTACGCCAGAATCCCAATGTTGAGATATTGGCATACGCAGATAATATATCCGTCAGATGCTCAGGCATGGTGAACTTCAATGTCGAAGACGATGTGAAACGATGGATATACGACCACAATCCCGTGCTGCCCCGCCTTTATACAAGTTATGACCAGATGGAATACTTTTGCCTGCCAATAGCAGAGATGGACTATTACGATTTATCTCCGACACCGCCCGTATTCCAGCATTTCGACCTCATTGCAGGCGAGGTTGGACAAGGTTTCGTAGGCGAAAGATTCAAGAACAATTAATTATTTCATTTTTAATGATTCAAGATATGAATACAAACAGACAACTCATTGAGCAATTTCTTCAGTTTATCAACACAGGTGATGCTACCATTGGCAAACCGATTATTAGTGACGATGTTATCTTCTACGCTCCTACTTCACCAGAGCCAATGAAGGGCTTTGAGGGGTATATGGGTGTGCTGGCTATGATGCGTGGCGCAATGCCTGATATTCAATGGAAGATAGAGGAAACCATTTCCGAGGGTGACAAGATTCTGGTGCGCTACACAATGACAGGCACACAGACGCAACCACTGATGGGCATGCCCGCCACAGGCAAGAAAATCTGTGTAACGGCCATGAATATCTATGAATTCAAGGATGGAAAGATTATCCGTGAGCATGGCTTACCTGATATGTTCTCACTCCTAATGCAACTTGGGGTGATTCCTGCTCCAGGACAGTAAAAAATCCGCAATCTCAATAAGGTTGCGGATTATTCATATTCTTATTCGCCTATGATTGTCACTACCAACTCCCTGGAACCACCATAATTGCGGTACTCGCAGAAGTAGATGCCCTGCCAGGTTCCCAGATTCAAGCGTCCGTCAGTAATGGGAATAGTGAGGCTGACACCGCTCAATGTTGACTTGGCATGAGCAGGCATATCGTCTGCACCTTCCAGCGTATGCTCGTACTCTGGACGGTTCTCAGGAACCAGACGGTTGAAGATGGTCTCCATATCCACACGGACATCAGGGTCGGCATTCTCATTGATGCTCAGTCCACAACTGGTGTGCTTCGTAAAGATGTTCACGATGCCGGTCTTAGGAAGTTTCGGCAACTGGCTCACAATCTCGCTCGTCACCAAATGGAAGCCGCGACGTTTCGGCTTCAGGGTTATTTCAATTTGCTGTACCATACCGGCTGCAAAGGTACGAATAAAAATCGATATGTGGAGATTTCCCTATTATCTTTTCGGGAAAATCCCCCTCCAGATTATGATTTTTCCTTTGTAAATACCAAGAAAAATGCCGTACTTTGCACCGAGAAAAAGAAATAAATGTCTCACCATTTAAAGTATAGGAGATTAAGATATGAAGAAGACGATAGTGAGCACTAATCGGCTGATGATTCTGGCAGTGATGATGGTCATGACTATCTCGGCCAACGCAATGAGCTATAACGCAGCAAAGCACGAGGCTCTGTTCCTGAGCGACAAGATGGCTTATGAGCTCAACCTTACCGCTGCACAGTATGAGGCAGTTTACGAGATCAACCTTGACTACCTGATGAGCCTGAACGGACATGGCGACGTGTTTGGCATCTGGTGGGATCGTCGTAACGCAGACCTCCGCTTCGTTCTGAACAGCTGGCAGTACGACAAGTACATGGCTCTGAACCACTTCTATCGCCCTGTGGCATGGAAGGCCGGTGGATGGACATTCGCAGTGTACTCTCACTATGGCAGAGACCGTTTCTACCATGCACATCCAAAGGTGTTCGTTAGCTATCGTGGCGGTCATAACAGAGTTCATGGCTCACACTATGCACACATGCACAAGCCCGCACCTGCTCCTGCAATGGGACATGGTAATGCTCCGATGCATGACAAGGGCGCAAGAGTGATGAACGACAAGGGCCACATGGGCAACCATAACTTGGGAAACCACAACAATGCTCATAGAACACCGAATCGCGAAGTCGCAATGAACACTCGTACCAATCGCAGTGGTTCCGGCCACTTTGGAGGTCGCCGCTAAGGTTGTTTCCATTACTCAATCATATGCCTCGCAAGAGGACTTTGGGGAATCGTAGAAATACGGTTCCCTTCATTTTTTTATGCCATCAGTAATTTGTATACACCTTTCAGTAATTTGTTTAGCGATGGTATGGCGAAATCGTCGTATCTTTGCAGCCGAGAATAAATAACAACATTAATAATTAAAAATTAAAGTTTCGCAAGTGAATATTCATTCATCAAGCGACTAATTTATACATTTGATATAGCTTATGGAACTTAGGATTGGCATCAATAACCGCAGAAAGCAGTTCGCTGGCATCAGCAGAGA
>JAFXNA010000058.1 GCA_017529865.1 Bacteroidaceae bacterium | reverse complement strand
CAAGGCTATGCAGCGACTGATGACGATGCCCAGCCACGACGTCAGCTTCCCCCTTCGCCACCCGAAGTACGTCATTGAGAATGTGGAATACAAAGAACGGGTGTTCCGTATCATGGCATGGGAACACCCGCTCGTTAAGACTTCACGAAGCATGGAGGAGCTATGGCGAAACTTGCGCTACGGCAGTTTCCGTAACATCTGGGTCTCCCTGCTCCACCGCATCCGCAAACTCACCGGACAGCACGATTACCTATAAATCTAAACAACGAATTACACGAATTACACGAATTGCACGAATTGACACGAATTCATATTTAATTTTACGAATTGCTGCGTCAGAGAATAATTCGTGAAATTAGTAATAATTCGTGTCAATTCGTGCAATTCGTGTAATTCGTTGTTTATAAAAAAAGGTCAAAAGTTGATTTGGTGTCAGTCCCTTACTTTATCTGTTTCAGTGCGAGTTTCACCACCTGTTCTACGGGCAGGTCGGGTTGTTGTTGCAGGATGCTGACGACAACCTTCTGAGTAGGAGCCGGTGAGAAGCCAAGCATGGTGAGTGCGGCCACGGCTTCGTCGCGCACGGCGTTGTTCACTGGTGCCTGCACAGTGCCACCGGCAGGAATCTCGTCGGCGATGCCCAGCGCCACAATCTTGTCCCTAAGGTCCACGATGATGCGCTGCGCCGTCATCTTACCGATGCCCTTGATGCTCTGTATGAACTTCGCGTTACCCGTCGAGATAGCATTGCACAGTTCCGGCACGCTCATCCCTGAGAGCATCATCCGCGCCGTGTTAGCACCTACGCCGCTCACGGTAATCAGTTGTTCGAACATCTCGCGTTCCTTTTTATTATAGAAGCCATAGAGCACGTACGCATCTTCTCGGATGGCCTCGTAGACGTAGAGCCGCACAATTGCCCCCTTGCCAGACGTCTGGGGGGAAGCCGACTTCCCCTGTAGTGCCGAATAAGTGTTCAATGAAATGTTCAGGCCGTAGCCCACGCCACCAGCCTCGATGGTGGCCAGAGCCGGTGTCAGCTCAGCCAGTTCTCCGCGTATGTATTCTATCATATACCTTATTATATTATATGGAATTAACGTCCCCCTCACGCCATTTATTGTGTGACATCAACCATTCACGTCAATGCAGGACTTTGCTCATTGCTTTCATAACTATATTGTTTTTGGTTGCTAAGTATCATATTTACATGTGCTAAGTGACATACTTACGAGGCCTAAACAACATACTTACGAGCCGTAAGTGACATGTTCTTGTGGGACAGTGACAGTAATGACAGTAGAAAATAGAAACTTCTTCGCGTACACACGCACACACGTACGCGAGAAAGTTTAAAAGTTACTGTCATTTACTGTCACTATCACTCTCCGGTTTCGCTTCGTCGGTCCTATTGAATAGACATTTTCTCGTTATCTTCCAACTTTTCGAGCAGAGGGATCGAGAAAAAGTCCATTTTCTTTGATGAATTTTATTGTTTTTCACCCTAAATGGCATTTCTTTCCCAAATTATTCGTACCTTTGTAGCCGTTAACTGTCTATGGTGACCGTGATGTTGCTTGCCACACTATTCAGGTATATATGGCTAAGAAAGTAAAAGAGGAAACGCTGAATCTTGATAAGATAGAGCAAAACAACTGGACGTTGGTGCCCAGCAAATACATTGAGTTCATCGACCACGATTTGGAAATTGAAAATTGAAAACACATGAGAAAGACGATAAGGCCCATATATGAAGAATACAAGCAACTCGGCATAGACCAGCAGATAGACTATGCCAAGTTCTACCTTTATTCTATCATCACGCATTCCACCGCCATCGAGGGTTCGACGGTAACAGAGCTGGAGAACAGGCTACTGTTCGACGAAGGAATAGGTGCACAGAAGCCGCTCATCGAGCAGATGATGAACCTCGACCTCAAGACGGCCTACGAGCAGGGAATGATTTATGCACGACAGCACACAGACTACAGTGTCGATCTGTTATGTAGTCTTTCGGCATTGGTGATGAAGAACACAGGGTCGGAATATAGCGCAATGGCGGGTAATTTCTCCGCAGCAAAGGGCGAACTGAGGTTGTTGAATGTGAGTGCCGGTATTGGCGGCAGGTCTTACATCGCCTATCAGAAAGTGCCGTCAAGGACTGAGGCATTCTGCCAGTGGCTCAACGAGGAGCGGAGGCATATCGACCCGAAAGAGATAGAGAAAGTGTATGACCTGAGTTTCGAAGCTCACTACCGCTTAGTGGAGATTCATCCGTGGGCAGACGGCAACGGACGCATGAGCCGACTGGTGATGAATATGATTCAGTATGAGTTTGGCGTCATACCATCGATTGTTAAGAAAGAGAAGCGCAAGCAATACATCACCTCGTTGGAGCAGAGCGAAAAAGAAGATTGTTCGGACAGATTCAAAGCCTTTATGCTCGACCACCATTGCGAGAACCTTATCAAGCAGATAGCGGAATACAGGAAGAGCATGGAGGAGGATGAACCGACAATCAGTACACAGGATGTCGCAGTAAATGTCGCAGAAGAACTGACTGAAAGGCAGCGAGTTATTGTGGAATTGATTAAAAATGGTGTCGCAGATGGTGCCGCACTAAATGTCACAGTAAACACAAAATATCTCTCGGAAAAACTGAATGTAAACAGAAAAACCATTCAGCGTGATATTGCGCACTTGCAAGAGAGAAAGCTCATACAATGGGTTGGATCATACAAGACTGGTCATTGGGAAATCATTAAGGATGAATAGGGCTATGGCATCGAATAGTACAAAAAAGTCTATCCGCTTCTTCAACGACCGTGAAGTTCGGGCTGTTTGGGACGAGGAACACAGTAAGTGGTGGTTCTCGGCAACCGACATCGTGCGGGCCATCAACGATGAGGAGGATTATGTAAAAGCGGGAAACTATTGGCGTTGGTTGAAAAAGAAGCTGGCGACAGATGGTGTACAACTCGTGAGTGTCACTCACGAGTTCAAATTCCAAGCGCCTGACGGCAAACAACGTGCAGCTGATGCGCTGGATGCCGAATGTGTGCAAACGCTGGCAAAGAACTATCCTAACAATCGTGCCAGAGCATTCTTGGATTGGTTCACCTATAGCGACAACAGTATTGACGGACAGAGCAAAAAGAAAGCTTACACGTTGATTGAGAGCGGATTGCTTGAAAGCATGGAGCCAGGAACAGTGAAATGCCTACAACAGATACATGCTTACCTCTTCGGTGGGCTATACGACTTTGCCGGACATATACGCACCAAGACCATCTGGAAGGACGGCACTTTGTTTTGTCGTGCGGAATATCTGATGCAGAATTTGAGGATTATTGAAGGTATGCCAGAGACCACTTTCGATGAGATAGTTAATAAATATGTGGAGATGAATGTGGCTCACCCCTTTATGGAAGGCAATGGCCGCAGTACCCGCATCTGGCTGGACCTTATCTTCAAGGCGCGCCTGAAGCTTTGTGTCGATTGGAGCAAGATAGACAAGAAAGATTATCTCGCTGCTATGCGCACAAGCACAACAGACCCTATGCCAATAAAGGCTCTCCTGCGAGGGGCTATGACCGACCGCATCGATGACCGCGAAATCTTTATGAAAGGCATCGACTATTCTTATTATTACGAACAGGAAGAATAGGCTATGGGAAACATTCCATCTTATGCCCGCTACATTTACGCCACCCGTTAGCTGATGCTCATGCTGAACACATAAAAAAAGCCCCGCTTCACAGCGGGACTTTTCCAATGAAATTAATCAACCATAAACCTTAACCATTAAAAAAATCTTATTTGACGAGTGCAAAGGTAAGACATTATTTTCAAATAGAGGTTCAATCATGGTTAATTTAGGTTTAAAAATCGTGATTTAACTATTTTTCTACCTAAAATCACGTATTTTAAACCCGTTGCGTACTATTTTTCCCAAAAAAACTTTTCTATTTCAGAAAAATGGCGTACCTTTGCTCACGTTTTTTCAACCATATAACACAAAAAGCGGGTTATCGTTCCCGATCCTGTATTAATATTATTATGAACACGGCCTTTATATTATTAATTATTGTGGCACTGTTAGGGTTGCTAGGGCTGCTGGTATTATTGCGTTACCTTTATATTCGCAGCATGCGCATCCGCAACCGACTGCAGATGGCCAGTGTATTCACCAACATATCGCACGAGCTGCTCACCCCGCTCACCGTCATCTCCGCTTCCGTGGAGCACCTGAGGGCCCGTGAACCGCGCTTCGCCACTGACTACGCACTCATGGAGCTCAACGTGGAGCGCATGACACGACTGCTCCAACAGATACTTGAAACTAGCAAATCGCAGTCGGGAGAGCTGAAGCTAATGGTATCACAGGGCGACGTAATGGAGTACATCCGACAGACGGCGGTGTGCATAGAGCCGCTGATGAGGAAGAAAAACCTGGAGTTCAGTATCAAGTGCGACCCACACTCGATGATGGGTTGGATAGACACCGATAAGGTGGACAAAATCATCTACAACCTGCTTTCCAACGCGTTCAAATACACCAACGCCCCTGGAAAGGTAACGCTGGAGGCATACACCAACGACAAATACGACCACGTTACCATCTGCGTCTCTGACACAGGTATCGGCTTTTCGCCCGAGCAGCGGCGCAAGCTATTCCACCGATTCCACGATGGCGACTACCGTCGTGTGAAAGCCAGCGGCACAGGACTGGGACTGGCGCTTACCCGCGAACTGGTGTTCCTGCACGGAGGAACCATCGACTGTGACACCGAGGAAGGTAAGGGCACGACTTTCACCGTCACGCTGCCAATCACCAAGGAACACTACAACCCGGCACAGATTGACCGAAGCCACACCA
>JAFXNA010000016.1 GCA_017529865.1 Bacteroidaceae bacterium | reverse complement strand
GTTTGCCCTCCCTATCAAAAACCGAGAGGAATTGATGGCGCTGCGCAATTCGAAAGAGAATCTGGCGAACCTGAGAAAGGCGCAGAAGGGCGATCAGGAGGCAAAGGCTCAGTTGGAGCAACTGGCGTATAACATCGGTCACGTGGACGGTGCTTTGGCTGGATGTAAGAGTCAGGGCAGTAACTTCTTTCACGACATCGATTGCTATAGCAAGGAGCAATCGGAGGCTTATAAAGAACTGATATTGAGCAAAGCCAGCGAGATCGGGCTGATGATGTTGGAAAGGAGTGCAAGCGGCGGTTGGCACTTGGTGTGCAAGCGCGTGAAGGGTACGACCATACTGGAAAATCAGGTGCGTGTGGCTATGGCGCTCATGATAGAGATGGACACGAACGCACATGATCTGCAACGTGTGGTGTATTCGACCAGCGGTTCGGAGGAGGATCTTCCGTATCTGGATGACGAGCTGTTCACCGAGCTGATGAGTGAGGAGGAATGTGAGGCTGAATATGCTCTGCTGAAAGAACGTGAGCGACAGGGGCGTGAGGATGTGCCGAAGGGTGCAAAGAAGTCGAACAAGCACTATCGGCCGTGGGAAGAGAGAACCTCCCCCGCCCCCTCCCAAGGAGGGGTGTTAAATTCATCATCCCAATCTTCTCCCCTTGGGGGAGATAAGAGAGAGGTATTCCCATCCGACTATCACGGCATTCCTTTTGTGGACATCATCCGAAAGTATTGGGAACTGTGGAACGAAGGGAAGGAGCCTGTGGAGGGCGACCGTGATACGCTGACGTATCAGCTGGCTTGTGACCTACGGCATATCTGCGGACGGAATGCGGAGTGGCTGGATCAGGTGATTCCCTGCTATGATGGGTTCCCATTGGAGGAAAAGCGGAAGAAGATCGAGAGTGCGCTGCAGGCGAAGACGGAGGGGATGCCATACAGGCTGAAGCAGGTGCTGGGGGCGCTGAGGGCGAACGCAGCCATCAAGGCTTGCGGCGGTACGCTGACAACTCCACCACCTATGCCGACGAAGCTGCCTCCGCTCATACGTCTGCTGACGAAGAATGTACCCGTCTATTGCAAGGCGGCTGTGGCCAGTGGAGTGTTCGCTCCGTTGGGGGTTCACATGCACGGGGTGAGGTTCCGCTACTGGGACAACGTGGAGCATGAGCCGACGTTCATGAATGTGCTGATAGGCCGTCAGTCGATAGGTAAGGGCACCATCAGAACTCCGATTGAGTATATCATGGCCGACATTGAGCAGCGCGACCAGCCCAACCGTCAGCGTGAGGCGGAATGGAAGCAGAAGAACCCGGGGGCGAAGCAGAAGAAAGACCCGAGGCCGACGGATATCTGCATCCAGATGCTGATTGACAACCTGACGGACGCGGTGTTCAACCAACGAGTGGTGGATGCCCACAACAACGGCCAGCGTTTCATCTACACGAGTGTGGACGAGATTGAGGGTCTGAAGAAGGTGACGTCGAAGGGAAGCGCCGACGAGGTGGGTCTGCTCATCCGTAAGGCGTTCGACAATTCGAAGCACGGACAGGAGCGTGTGGGGGCGGATTCGGTGAGCGGCATCGCTCCGCTGAGGTGGAACTTCAACGCATCGACCACACCACCGAACGCAAGGAAGTTCTTCTGGAAGATGGTGAACGACGGAACGGTGAGCCGACTGGATGTGGCGACCATCATCAGTGGGGACGACGAGGATGACAACGCTCCGATTCAGGGCATCTACGACCATCGGTTTGCAGACGAACTGAAACCTTATATCGACCGACTGGAGGCTGCCAGCGGACTGATAGAATGTCCGCAGGCTAAGAAGCTGTCGATGGACATAAGGACAGAGAACCGCGATGCAGCAAGGCTGTACGACTCGGAGGCATACAGGATTCTGTCGTATCGTGCGAACGTGATTGCGTGGCTGAAAGGGATGGTGCTGTATGTGGCGCACGGGTACAAATGGAGTAAAGAGATAGCGGATTTCGTACGTTGGAGTGAGCAGTACAACCTGTGGTGCAAGATGCTGTACTTCGGCAAGCAGCTGGAGAAGGAGCTGAGGGAGGAAGTGGAGATGCAGCGACAGTCGGGACCTCAGAACCTGCTGAGTCTGCTGCCCGATGAGTTCACGAAGGAGCAATACAGGCAGATGCGGCAGAGTCAGGGGAAGAGCGGTGATGGAGAATCGACACTACGCACTTGGGCAACTCGAAAGCATATCGTCTATGATGAGGTTAGCGGGCGCTACTGTAAGACTGAGGAATATAAGAGAAAATATGGCGAATAACTGCTACAGTGCTACAGTTGCTACAGTTAAAAATAGAGCCCCTCCTCTGTGAAGCACTTCGTGCCTCCTTTGGGGAGATAAACCTCCCGTCGTCGCAAGCATCGCCCCATTCAGCGATGCCCCCCCGAGGGGGGAGGTAAAGGTTATAGGTTATAGGTTATTGAATTTAGCTTAGTAGCTTAATAGCTTAATAGATTAAAAGCCCCTCTCTAACTCCCCCGAGGGGGAGAACTGGGAACCTTAAATGGTAAATAGTAAATGAATAAATGGTAAATAAAGTTATGCAGATAAGTAAGAATTTCAGTCTCGAAGAATTCGAGAGAAGCGATACAGCCAAGCGGCTGGGAATTGACAACCATGTACCTCAGTTTGCCGTAAACAGGCTACGCACCCTGTGCGAGAAGGTGTTGCAGCCCGTCCGCAACCACTTCGGCATCCCGATCATCATCACCTCGGGCTACCGATGTCCTGACCTCAACGATGCTGTGAAGGGGGCCACCAGCTCCCAACACATGAAAGGTGAGGCAGCTGACTTCAAGATAAAGGTGGATAACACCAAAGGAATCAAGCTATATGACCTGTACCTATGGATGGTGGACAACCTCTCGTTCGACCAACTCATCTGGGAGGTGCGCGACGGAGGCCGCCGCAAGTGGATACACGTCAGCTACAAGAACGAGAAGGCCAACCGCCAGCAGGTGTTCACATGCAAACGATAATCCCAAATTGGTCATTAGGCTGTTATGCGCAAATATGTTTTCTTTTTGTCATCTGTTTCACCGCTTTTCGGTTACAATGGAACCCCATTGCGCCCTCAAATCAGCAAAACATCTATTCAAAAATTAAAAACTATTATCTCATAACGCTAATGACCGATTTGGGATAATGAAGAAGCCGCAGTCTGCAACGATTGCGGCTTTGATTTTTCCACGTATGATTGCTAAAAAAGGTAGGTTCTAATAATTATTGTTTTCATCTATACAAAGTACATTGTCTGATAAATAGATTTGTTCTTTATGTTTTTATATGCTTCATAATTGACTTCGATTCAGTCGTGTGGGAGTCACCACACTCCTTCATCAAAAGTAAATTCTGCTTGCATCTAAAATTCATAAATCTACAAAACATAATTAATAGAACCTGCCTAAAAAAGACAAATCGGAGGGAAAACGGCACAAAATCGATGATTTTTGCAAAAAAAAATGTGAATTATGAATTATGAATTATGAATTTTTCGTACCTTTGCAGCCGCTTTAGCGAAGCCGCTGGCGATATAACGAGTGGAGAGTGAAGAGCGGAGAGTGAAGAGATAGTACATTGCTTCACGTTTCACGCTAATCGCTTCACGTTAAAAACAGAGAGAATCGTGGATGCTTCGTTGGAACATGAACCGAATTTTTAGGTTAATAGGTTGTAAGGTTATAAGGTTGTAAGACCTCAAGACCTCAAGACCTCAAGACCTCAAACCTCAAAACAATTGAAGAAATGGATTTGATTAAAGTTGCCGAAGAGGCATTTGCTACCGGCAAAGAGTTCCCTAAGTTCAAAGCAGGTGATACTATCACAGTTGCTTACAACATCGTCGAAGGTTCAAAGGAGCGTACTCAGCTCTACCGTGGCGTAGTAATCAAGATTTCAGGTCAGGGAAACAAGAAGCGTTTCACTGTTCGCAAGATGTCAGGTACCGTAGGAGTTGAGCGTATCTTCCCTATCGAGTCACCAAACATCGAGAGTATCACCATCAACAAGGTTGGTAAGGTACGTCGCGCTAAGCTCTACTACCTCCGCGACCTTACTGGTAAGAAAGCCCGCATCAAGGAAAAGCTGGTTCGCAAGAGCGAAGAGGCATAGGGAGAAAAAAAAGATGGACTTCGAAAGTCCATCTTTTTTTGTTTTACTTCACAAATATCTTCTTTCCATTGACAATGTTAATTCCTCGCTGCAATCGTTGCTGGCGTTGTCCTTGCAGGTTGAAGATACTTTCATTCTTTAATTTTTCAATTTTTACATTTTCCTCTATTCCTGCCGGTGTTTCTCCATCCATGCTGAGGAATACTTCCTTGATATAGACGATGCTACCTCCGTTGGACGAGATACCTGCCTTATAGATCTTGGCTGGATTGATGGTACGTCCCTTCTCTGTCACGAGTTCGTGGAGTGGGATGGATACGGAGGTAATCGGGGTCTTCATATCGATAGAATAGAAGTCGGTGTTGTTGTTGTCGTAGATACGGAAGGTGGGTCGTGCTGCCGATGGGCGCACCAGATTCACAACGAGATAGTTGTAGGCAGAGAGGTCAACTCCGCTAGTATATTCCCATCCTCCGAAGCCGTCCTTGGCGGTCTTCAGTCCTCCTGTACGCTCGGTGAAGGTTCCTGTTCCGATGATGGACGGATTGACTACATCGGCCGAGAGAGGGAAGTAAGCCACTGTGACGGTGAAGGTGACGCTGCGGCTGTTGCCCATCGGGTCGGTATAGGTGGCTACCACATCTGTGGTTCCTTCGGCTTGACCTACGATATTTCCACCAACCATGCGAGCAATGCCTGGTTCGGAGAACTCGAAGCTACAGCTTGGTGAAACATTGGTGACAAGACCCGACTGCGATGTGCAGGTGATCTGCACTTCCTTGGTATTGCCTGGTGTCACGGCATAGTTCTGCTTCGTGATGGCAAGGTCTTCCATCGTAAGGTCTTCGGCGCTGAAGGTATGGAGCACACCTGGTCCGAAGAATCCTTCCTCGGAGAAGTTCGGCTCGGTAGAGAACCAGTCGATATCAACCATACCGCCCAACTGCTTGG
The DNA here is from genome assembly GCA_017529865.1 of Bacteroidaceae bacterium. Taxonomy (GTDB): domain Bacteria; phylum Bacteroidota; class Bacteroidia; order Bacteroidales; family Bacteroidaceae; genus Colivivens. The sequence continues at coordinate 89,228 of JAFXNA010000016.1, read as the reverse complement.
TGGCGTAGTTGAAGAGGAAGAAACGGTTGCCAACAAATACACCGAGGGTGTAACCCATGTTCATCTCACTTCCGAACTTGGTGTAGTGCTGGTTGTCGTATGAATAGTAGAAGTTAGCCTTGTTGGTTCCGAAGTTGACGGATGCGCGCAGATAAATGGTATCGGACTGCAGTTCGGCACCCGTCTGCTTGGTCTGTGTGCCACGCAACTTATTCTGCTGCATATAGTACAGACGTTTCTTGCCGTCAACCACCTTCACACCAATCAGTGCGTATGGCTCCTGGAATACAGCAATACCTGCCACATCACCTTCGAGCATGTTAGAGGTAATCATCTTGATGGTACCCATAGAGTTGTAGTACTTCGATGAGCTGGTACCTACGGGACTGTAACCAAGGATGCGCTGGCTGAGACTATTGCGTGCCCACTGGAGTGAGTCAGTCACACTAGCGGTGCGCAGGCGCAGGAATCCAGGACGCTCAATGAGGCTCCAGCGAGTGTTATCGGGATTGTGGTTCCATTGCCACTGCATGCCCAACGATGCATCAGTGAAGGTGTCGTTGGTAGGCAGGTAAGTGCGCGGATAGGTCTGACCAACGTTTGGCTTTGGATAAGGCTTTCCGCCTTCACACACATCGCGGGCATTATTGCCGACGATAGGCCATCCATCGACCCACTTTACAGGCTCGAGGTAAGGAATACGTCCGATGGCGCCTGCATCGCAGAACAACATAGTCCACCATTCGCCTGTCTGGGTTTCGACCAATGCACCCTGATGGATTTTCTGTCCGCGGAAGGTACGTCCATTGGGGTTGGTTGAGGTCTTCGGACCTACATACTCCTCGTATGGTCCCATCGGATTCTTTGAGCGGAATGTGGTCTGACTGCCTTCTGTTCCACCATAGGTAGCATAGATGTAGTAGTAATCGCCAATATGGTACATGTGACTGCCTTCACATCCATTACCTACGGAAATAGCCTTCGTGCTGGAAATCTTCGTGAGTGTCTTGGCATTGAACTTGTTGACCCAGATGTCATCAATACCACATGCCACATAGAGGTAGCCGTCACCGTTAGGACCATCATCGAAGAGCCATCCTGGATCGTGATAGGCTTCGGGCAGAAGGGTCAAATCCCACTTTCCTTCAGGATCGGCGGCAGTGAGCAGGATGCTGCGAGAGTCGGGCGACCAGGTAGAGCATGGGAAATAGAGATAGAACTTGCCGTTATGGTAATTGAGCGTCGAAGCCCACATGCCCTGTCCGTAATGATGCTTGAAGTTGAGCAAGTTGTAGGCATCGTTATCGACAATCTGAAGGAGTGGGTTGGCGCAGTATTCCCAGTTTACGAGGTCTTTCGACTTCAGGATAGTGGCACCTGGCATGTAGAACATCGTAGTGCTGACCATATAATAAGTGTCGTCCACACGGATGAGGTCGATATCCGGGAAGTCACCATTGATGATTGGGTTAATGAACTTGTTGTTACCCAAGTCACCTGTCCACTGATGGGTATATGCCATGTATGGACGGGTGTCAGTATTCCAATCCTTGTACCACTCGAAACAGGCACCGCTACATGCCTCGTAGGTGTCATTATAGCCGGCAGCCAACATCTTGTCCTTGAAGGCAGGTTCGAGCACACGATTCTTGTTGTTTCTCCACGTAGTATATGAGAGGCTGTTGTTGACAATCCACTTATCGATATCGAAGAAGTCGCTTGTACCTGTGAGTGTCATACCGATGTTTCCATAGTGGTCGTGTACGGCCTTCCACGCCTTGCCCCACTTCGATGTAGAGCCTGTAGCCCAAGTACCAAAGTTCTTATAGACGTTCTGTCCCATTTCGTTTACATGGTCGATATCATTGGTATTCTGCGGACTCCAGTCGATTTCGGTCACCACAATCGGGTTGGTCTCAACGACAGGCACCTGACGCTTGAAGTTGTTGATGAAGGTCTGCGCATTCGCGTTCTTGTCCTCCTGACCATACCATCCTGTATAGACATGGACTGCATAGCCGATGTTATAGCTTTGAAGCGGATAAGTGGCATATCCCTCATAGCCCGATTGATAACCTGTTCCGACTCCCCAGATAATACCTGTGAATCCATTGGCACGAATCTTATCGACGATAGGTTGGAAGAAGTCGTGCAGCGCATTAGGACTGCTCTTTCCGTTGGCATCATGAACAGTAATCGGCTCGTTGGCCAACTCGATAGAAATCTGTCCTGAGTACTTGAGCACAGTATCGTTCTTCGACACAATGTCCCACACGTCCATCAGATAGTGTTGGTAAGCACCACCGACCTGAATAGTACTAGGACATACGCCTGGCGGACGCATAATGACATACAGACCTCGGGCTATTGCCTCCTGGGCTATTTTGGTATAGAGGGTTTTCAAGTATGTAGTGAGACGCGTCTTGCTGAAATGCTCAATGTTTGCCTCACCATTACCCGTTTTGCCAGCTTTCACCGTCTTGCCATCCTCATCCACATAGCTGTATTGCACACTATTATCGTTGGTCCATGCTGGCTCGAGATGCAAGCGGAACGCATTACAGTAGGTGCCAAGCTCCGGATTAGCCATTCCGTCGAACAGTTTCTTAAAATAGTCAATACAGCGCTGTCGACCGGCATCATTGTAATCCCAGCCCCAACGGCCGTTGTTGAACCATGCACTCGGTGTGTCCATCACACCATGCAGACGCACAATGTTTCCGTTAGCGTCCTTCAAATGCTTGCCGTCCACATGGAGTGGCGGCGTGTTACCAAAAGTCTTGACTTGTGCCCAACTCTGCATTGAGCAAAGCATGAGCACCACTAAAAGTAAAAAGGGTTTTCTCATAAACATAATAATTATGTAAGTTTAGTTGACGCTGCAAAGTTAGTAAAAAAAGTTTAAAGTTGAACGTTTGATGTTTAAAGTTTGAGCAAAAATGAAATAATTATCAATTATGAATTGTGAATTGTGAATTATTTCGTAATTTTGCAACCGATATAAACGAACGAACACTTTTTACTAAAAAACTAATAATATGCAAAAAAAGATTCTCATTTCTATGTTTGTACTGCTTGCCGCTACGGTTTCCCAAGCAGCAACAATCGTTTTGATGGTGAAAAGCGAGAGCAAGCAGACCATCACAGGCTTTGGCGCAGCCTGTTGCGACGGAGCCATGTACCCATACGGAACTGACACCAAGCCCGTGCAATTGCTTTATGGCCGTCAGTCGAAAATCGGACTGAACATCATGCGCATGGAGATATCACCCAGTTTCAAGGGCGACGAAAATGCAAGTTGGACCAACTACAACTGGCAAGGATGTGTACCTTCTGCCAAAATTGTCAAGCAACGCGGCGGTATAGTCTTCGGCACACCTTGGTCGCCACCAGGTGAATACAAGACCAATGGAACGGCACAAGGCGGAAATGCAGACAATCAAGGCAATCAGCGCGGTAAGCTGCGCGAGGACTGCTATGACAAGTTCTTCCCATGGCTCAACTCTTACCTGAAGTACATGAAGTCAAAAGGAGTGACCGTTGACGCCGTATCCATTCAGAACGAACCTGACTGGTGGGTGAACTACTCTGGTTGTCTCTACGATCCGCAAGACCTTGTAAAACTTGTCAAGAACTATGCCTACATGCTCGACCGCAAAACCTACCCAGGCGTGCGGCTTATCAGCGGTGAGAGCTTAGGCTTTACACAGAACTATACCGACCCACTTATGCGCGATACCACATGTCGCAAGCAGATTGATATCGTGGCTGGACACCTCTACGGCCATGCACCCCTCAACTATATGAAGAATTCAGCTGTTCTCGCCGCCAAATACGGCAAGGAGGTTTGGATGACCGAACACTCATCGACCGACAACATCGGCAACCGCTTGCCTAACTGGCACGAGCAGTTGCTCTTTGCTGAGGAACTCAACGAGTGTATGTTGGCTGGATGCACCGGATATATCTATTGGTACATGCGCGCCCATTGGGCCTTCATCGGTACGGGAGAGTCGCAGTATGGCTCAGGTAACAAGAAAAACACGCTGCTGCCTCGTGCCTATGTATTGTCGCACTTCGCCAAACATGTCACAGGTTCCACTCGCTTGGTTACCTCACGCGATATGACCTCAGGAGCGGAAGCTGCCCAAGAGTATTCGGCATACATCAAAGGCGACTCAATCATCGTCATGGCCATCGACACAACGAAGACGGGCTACAACCTCAGAGTGAAACTGCCATACGAGGTGAAAAGCGGAGTCCATCTTTTGTCAACTGGCAATGAGACTGCCAATCTGTGTCAAGAGAGTCCTATCGTCATCGACGAACCCAGCGATCTTATCACTGTCGAGATGCCTGCCCGTAGTCTGAATACCTATATCTTCATGATTAACAGGGAGGATGACACAGCCATTGAAAACCTTAACGCTGACAGTAACCTTAACGATAAGGCAGAAGCAATCTACAGCCTCAATGGACAGCGGTTAATGGCCAATGGACAACAGCATAAGGGTATCTACATCATGAACGGCAAAAAAGTATTGATTAAGTGAGAACCATAAAAAGAATACAAGCTATGCTTAAAAACGTATCAAATCATCCTTTACATACTACAGCACTTACGCTGCTGATGGTGTTTTTTCCATCTATTGCCATAATGGCACAGGAAATCGCTCCAGACTACAAAGGTGCATCAAACGGTAACCCAATTAGTGCCAGTGTATTTTGCGCAGACCCAACAGCGCTAGAATACAACGGACGCATGTATGTTTACGGAACAAACGACCATCAGGAATTTATTGCTAACGGGAAAAAAGGCGATAACTCCTACGGTAATATCAAATCAATCGTAGTATTCTCAACCGACGACATGGTCAACTGGACATTCCATGGAACTATCGACACAAAAAAAATCTGTAGTTCCTGGGGCACAAGCCCATGGTACAAAAGCTATGGAGTCTCATGGGCACCATCAGTCACATGGCGTACGACAGCCAACGGAACCGATGAATTCTTCCTCTACTTCTGCAATAGCAGCCACGGCATCGGAGTACTGAAAGCAAACTCACCCATAGGACCATGGACATCACCTCTAAAACAATTAATGATTCATTACGACACCCCAGGAGCCTTCCGACAAGGTACCTCAGCCAATTTCGACCCAGGAGTCGTCATCGATGAAAACGGAACAGGATGGATTGCATTTGGAGGACTTAACGACAACGGAGCACTCCTTCCCGACAACGCACGTATCGCAAAACTAAAACCCTCAATGACAGCTCTTGATGGCGCTGCCGTAAAGATACCCGCTCCCTACCATTTCGAAGCAAATGAACTAAACGTCATCAATGGAAAGTACGTCTTCACCTACTGTTCCCACTGGGGAAGAAACCAATCCGAATGGAATACATACAAAAGCGAACATGGCATCAAATCTAACATGCCAGGAGGAGGTACCATGTGCTATATGGTAAGCGACTCGCCTTTGGACCCCGACTCATGGACATATAAAAACTATTACGGGCCAGGAGTAGCAGGCAATAACCATTCACACCTACAAAAATACCAAGGGAACTACTATCACATCTACCATGACCACGGAAGTGTCCTATTGGATGCAATGAAAAAAGGAGGTGCAGTCAACTCCAGTGCTGGCGATTACCGCTCCATCTGCGTAAATAGAGCAACTGTCAGCGAACCAACAGCAACCATCAACCCCGTCACACTCAACCTAACAGGAGTTACACAACTCAAAAACCTAGACCCATACCAACTACAACAAGCCGAAACCATGGCATCCGCAGGTGGCGTGATGTACGACGACTTCAAAAACATCAAAACCGTACCCGCCAAAAACACACTCGGCAACGATGCCTCTGAAAACCTTTATGTCAAAATGGCACCTGGATCATGGACTTCTGTCCGGAAAGTAAGGTTCGGGGCAAACGGAGCCAAATCATTTATTCTTAGAGCCAAGGGTACTGGAAAACTGGAGATTCGTTTAATTAACAGAACATCTAGAGCATCAGCCACTTTGGAATTCTCTGCAACAAACTTCACAGACTTTACATTAGATCTTGATTCCACGAAGTTTTCAGGTGTCAGGAACGTCTTCTTTGTATTTACTGAAGCCAATAACGTCCAGTTTGATAGTTGGCAATTTATTGAAAACCTTCCTGATGATATCGAGAATATTAAGGCAAACGACCCTAAGGGCACCTCACATGTTTATGATCTGACAGGTAAAACTATGCAGGTTATTAGTCAGAAGAAGGGTATTTACCTCATCGATGGAAAAAAGGTAATGATACGATGAACAGATTTAGTTTAAAGTTTATAGTTTACTGTTTACTGTTTACGGCATGCTGTTTCAGGCTCTCTGCACAGGACGACAATACAGAGCGCCTTTGGTATAACAAGCCGGCTTCCATCTGGCTCGAAGCGCTACCTATTGGCAATTCACGCCTTGGAGGTATGGTCTATGGTGGTACGACAACAGCCCAACTCCAGCTCAACGAAGAAACCTTTTGGAGTGGAGGGCCTCACAACAACAATAGCAAGACCTCCATCAACTACCTTGACCAGGTACGCAACCTCATCTTTAACGGAAAGGAAAGTGAAGCGGAAACCATCATCAACCAGCAGTTTGTCAAGGGTCCGCATGGACAACGTTACCTCAGCCTTGGCAGCCTGAAGTTCAACTTTACCAGCTACAAGGCAACAGCCGTGAAGGACTATTATCGTGAGTTGGATCTCCGCACAGCAGTTGCGACAGAGACATTCACCGCAGATTCTACTCACTACATCCGTACAGCCTTTGCATCACTGGCTGATAGTATCATCGTCTATCGCATCCAATCCGATGGAGACTCCCTCAGTTTCACCATCGCCCACGAGTGCGATTTCACCACAACCTACACAGGCAAGTCCAATAATGTAAAGATGACCATCAGCGGAGTAGCTCATGAGGGCATTTCGGCTGCCTTGAAAGCCGAATGTTCGTATTATGTGGAAAGCGACGGACGTGTGCTCAGCTACACATCAGGTGGTTCACGTGGCATCCGTGTGATGAAAGGTTCGTATGCCAATATCTATATTTCTGCTGCTACCAACTATCGGAAGTATAACAATGTGAAAGGAAGCGCAACAAAGCGCAATGAAGCCATTTTGGCTAATGCCATGCAGTATAGCTACGACGAACTGCTCCGACGACATATCCAAGCCTATCAGACACAGTATAATCGTGTACACCTTTATTTGCCCTCAACCAAGAACAAAGACCTGCCGACCGACAAACGTCTCAATGCCTTCAGTGGCAGTAGCGATTTCGGAATGGTGGCACTCTTATTTAATTATGGACGCTATCTGCTGATTTCGTCCTCACAGCCAGGAGGGCAGCCAGCCAATCTGCAAGGCGTGTGGAATGACAAGCGTGATGCCCCTTGGGACAGCAAGTACACCATCAATATCAATGCTGAGATGAACTACTGGCCTGCAGAGGTGTGCAACCTTCAGGAAACCAACGGGCCGTTGTTCGATATGATTCGCGACTTGAGTGAAACGGGAGCTATCACAGCCCGTCAGATGTATGGGTGTGACGGATGGGTTGCCCACCACAACACCGACCTGTGGCGTATTGCCGGTCCTGTCGATGGTGCTTTCTGGGGTATGTATCCCAATGGTGGAGCCTGGCTTGCCACCCACCTATGGCAGCACTACCTCTACACAGGCGACCGTGAATTCTTGGCAGAATGGTATCCTGTTATTAAGGGTACAGCCGATTTCTATCTCGACTACATGCAACCTCATCCCAAGTACAACAACTGGTTGGTTGTCGTGCCTTCCGTCAGTCCAGAGCAAGGACCTTCAGGCAAGTCCACCCCTATCACCGCAGGTTGCACAATGGACAATCAGATTGCATTCGATGCCCTGTCCAACACACTTCAGGCAGCCCAGATATTAGGTGTCGACGCCACCTATCAGGATACATTGAAGGAAGCCATTGCCCAGTTGCCACCGATGCAGATAGGACGATACAAGCAGTTGCAGGAATGGCTCATCGATGGTGATGACCCTAACAACCAACATCGACACATCTCACATCTTTACGGACTCTATCCATCCAACCAAATCAGTCCGTACACCCATCCCGAACTCTTTGCTGCCGCACAGACCACCCTCACACAGCGAGGTGATGAGGCCACAGGCTGGAGCCTTGGTTGGAAAATCTGCTTCTGGGCACGTATGCTCAATGGTACCCATGCCTTCACCATTCTGAAGAACATGCTGAAACTGCTCCCATCCGAGGATGCCACAAGTCAGTATCCCAATGGACGTACCTTCCCCAACCTCTTCGATGCCCATCCACCTTTCCAGATCGACGGAAACTTCGGCGCTACAGCCGGTATCGCAGAGATGATGCTACAAAGTCACGACGGAGCCGTCCATCTGCTGCCAGCCATCCCTACCAACTGGACGACAGGTAGTGTCAGCGGACTTCGTGCACGAGGAGGATTCGTGGTCGATATGGAGTGGGAGAAAGCCAAACTCACTACTGCAAGGATTCATTCCACCATCGGAGGCACCATCCGCCTGCGTTCATACGTACAACTCGAAGGCGAAGGACTCGTACCCGCATCAGGCCCCTGTCCCAACCCACTGTTCGCACCAGCCACCGTGAAAGATCCACTCGTATCCAAGTCCATCGGGACAGCCCCTAAAGCCAGTGTCAAGAAAGTATATGAGTACGACCTCCTGACCGAAGCTGGCAAGGACTACCTCATTGGATTGATAGGAACAGGAATTGAGGAGCAAATGGTAAATGGTAAATCGTCAAATAGTAAATCCATTTACAACCTCCAAGGCCAGCGCATCAACTCATTGCAGAAAGGATTGAATATCGTGAATGGAGAAAAGATTATGGTAAAATAAAGCCAAGCTATGCTTTTTCCAAGAGAATTTATGAGGCTTTTTGCCTCCCTAGAAAAAATAAAGGTGCCATCCCAGATGACACCTTTATTATATTATAGAGCGGAATTGGCGGATTAGATGATTTTGTCCAATTCAGCGATGTTCTTTGCTACTTCTTCGTCAGTTACTTCGAAGTCGTGGAGCGAACCTGCGAGGAACTGGTCGTAGGCAGTCATGTCGATGAGGCCATGACCAGAGAGGTTGAAGAGGATGACTTTCTCTTCGCCTGTTTCCTTACACTTGTTGGCTTCGCGGATGGTGGATGCGATAGCGTGACATGACTCTGGAGCAGGGATGATGCCTTCGCTCTTTGAGAACAGCAGACCTGCTTTGAATGACTCGCTTTGTGGAATATCGACAGCCTCGATGTAGCCGTCCTTGCGTAGCTGGGAAATTATCATGCCCGCTCCATGATAGCGGAGTCCGCCTGCATGGATGTTGGCTGGCATGAAGTTATGTCCGAGGGTGTACATAGGCAACAGCGGTGTGAGACCTGAAAGGTCACCGAAGTCGTACTGGAATACACCACGGGTGAGTTTCGGACAACTGGATGGTTCGGCTGCGATGAAGCGTGTCTGCTTACCGTCCTTAATCTTATGACGCATGAATGGGAAGGAGATGCCGCCGAAGTTGCTACCGCCTCCGAAACAGGCAATGACAATATCGGGATATTCTCCAGCCATTTCCATCTGCTTCTCGGCTTCGAGACCGATAACGGTTTGGTGGAGTGATACGTGGTTGAGCACTGAGCCAAGAACGTACTTGCAGTTTGGAGTTGTCATGGCGAGTTCGACTGCCTCAGAGATAGCTGTACCAAGTGAACCTTGGTTCATAGGGTCGCGGGTCAGTACGTCCTTACCTGCACGTGTAGACATAGATGGTGAAGGGGTAACCTGTGCGCCATAGGTCTGCATGATGCTGCGACGATAGGGCTTCTGCTCGTATGAAATCTTTACCTGATAGACTGCTGCTTCAAGTCCGAATACCTTTGCCGCGTATGAGAGAGCAGCTCCCCACTGACCTGCACCTGTTTCTGTAGTCACGTTGGTGATGCCTTCCTGCTTGCAGTAGTATGCCTGCGCAAGGGCTGAGTTCAATTTGTGAGAACCTACAGGACTTACACTTTCATTCTTGAAATAAATATGTGCTGGTGTGCCAAGTGCTTTCTCCAGTCCGTAAGCACGTACGAGAGGGGTAGAGCGATAGTATTTGTACATATCGCGCACCTCTTCTGGGATGTCAATCCATGCGTGCTCGGTGTCAAGCTCCTGATGACACAACTCTTTTGCAAAAATTGGATAGAGGTCTTCAGCCTTCAATGGCTGGTGAGTAGCTGGGTGGATAGGTGGCAGTGGTTTGGTCACCATATCAGCTTGGATGTTGTACCACTGACGTGGAATCTCTTCTTCGCTGAGGAAGAAACGTTTCTGTTTGTCGCTCATATTGGTTTGTATTTGATGATAGGATTTATTTCGACTGCAAAGATACGAAAAATTTCGCTTTGCGCAAAATGCTACGCCTCGAAAAATCAAATACATTTGTTTTTTGCTCGGCTTAATCGCATTTTTGAATAATTCTTAATGCATAATTCATAATTATTTACTAAAACTGAGTTTTTTTTGTGAAAATACTCAGTCTAATGATATGTTGTAACTACGGGAGACTATCGATGAGTAGTTCGACAAGTCGTGGCAGCGCGTATTGGTTGAGGTCGGCTTCAGCTATCCATTGGAATGCGGGGGGCAGGTCGGGTTGGTAGGTGGTCTCGACGAGATAGAAGTTGGCGTAGATGACCTGGTGAGTGAGGATGTGTTTCACATCTTTGCGCAAGAGGGTGAAGGTGCCATGGATGGGGGGAAAGGTGGCGGAATCTTCAATCATGAGCGGTTCCCATAATCCTTGCCAGATATCGCCTGAGGAACGCCGACGGATGGCTGTCAGGGTAGTGCCTTGTTCTTTACATTTGATATAGTAGTAGGTGAAATGACGTTCGCGAATGTGAAGTTTCCGCAGTTTTACAGGCAACTGTTGAATGCGCTGGGTATGATAGGCGTCGCAGGTCTCGATAAGGGGACAAGACGTACAGAGAGGAGATTGAGGAGCGCATTGGATGGCGCCGAAATCCATCATTGCCTGGTTGAATGCAGATGCCTGACTTTGAGGCAGCTGTTCTTGTGCTAATGCTGTGAAGGTTTTCTTCCCTTCTGTGGAGTTGATGGGAGTGTCGATGCCAAAATAACGAGCAAGTACACGATAGACGTTGCCATCGACAACAGCATTGGGGAGGTTGAAGGCAATCGAAGCAATCGCTGCTGCTGTGTAGTCGCCCACGCCCTTTAGCTGGCGGATGTCATCGAACGTGTCTGGGAAGTGTCCCAACGCCACAATTTGCTGAGCTGCCGTGTGAAGGTTGCGTGCCCGACTGTAATAGCCCAATCCTTGCCACTCGCGCAACACCTCATCCTCAGTAGCGGCTGCAAGGTCGGCTACCGTAGGCCAACGATGTATGAATCGCTCCCAATAGGCAATGCCCTGCTGGATGCGAGTCTGTTGCAGGATAATCTCGCTCAGCCAGATAGCATAAGGATCGTGAGTCTCGCGCCAAGGCAAGTCCCTACGATTGATGGCAAACCATCGGAGGATGGTGGATGTGAACTCGGATGTCATCTGCTTACTATTGATTGAGTGTGCAAAGATACAAAATAATTGCCTAACGGCGAACTAAAGTTTCATAATTTTAATTCATAATTCATAATTATTTTGCAGATGAGTAAATAAAAGTAAAAGTTGCGTATTTTTTGCTTACGTGTGTATATAATAAGGTGACGAAAGAGGAAGAAATGGGGCGAAAAGTTAAAAAAAGTCGAAAAATGTTTTGTCATGTAATAAAATAGCAGTAACTTTGCAGCCCTGTGCGGATTATCTGCGCAGCAAGTATAAAATTATTTATTAACTCACAAAATTAAAAAAAGAAAAGATTCATGATCATCGTACCTGTTAAAGAAGGCGAGAACATTGAGAGAGCTCTCAAGAAATTCAAGAGAAAAGCTGAGAAGACTGGTGTCATCAAAGAAGTAAGAACACGTAAGCAGTATGAGAAACCATCTGTTGTTAAACGTGTGAAGATGCAACACGCAATTTACGTAAATAAGCTCCATACAGTTGAAGAATAGGGGTAAAAACGTAAAAAAGAGAATTGAAAAGAAAGTTTTAGTGCAACAAATTTGGTAATTTCAAGAATATTCACTAATTTAGTCCGCGAATTTAGAGGATAAGGTTATGTTGAAAGAAAAATTCTTGGAATATTTCAAGTCGGAACGGAATTGCTCACCGCTCACAGTTGCCAGTTATGGCAGCGATTTGGATGAGTTTGAGGAATTTTTCGAAGGTTTGAACGAAAGCATAACATGGGAAACGGTTGACGAGACGGTCGTTAGGGAGTGGGTCATCAACCTGCTCGACGATAAAAAGTTGGAGAACTCGTCTGTCAACAGGAAACTGAGTACGCTGAGGTCGTTCTATCGATATCTACTGAAAATAGGGGCAGTCGACAAGGATCCAATGCTGAGAATTGTCGGACCTAAAAAGAAGAAGGTGTTGCCTGTGTTTATCAGAGAAAAAGAGATGGACGAGTTGATAACCCTGCTGGAGAGCGACAAATCATACGAAGGCATACTGCACAAGACGGTGATATTGATGCTTTACCTCACAGGAATGCGACGGGCAGAGTTGCTGGCGCTCGAGGACAAGGACATCGACTATGTCGGCAAGCAAATCAAAGTCACAGGAAAGCGTAATAAACAGCGAATCATTCCCTTTGGCGACGAACTGGAAGCATGCATGCACGAATACATGAACGCACGTAGCGACGAATTCGGTCAGGGGTTTGAAAAACTGTTTATCAGTGTGAAAGGTAAACCCTTGTCGGAGTCGCAAGTGGAGACAATCGTAAAAGACAATCTTGCACGCGTGACCACCCAACAGAAACGCAGTCCACATGTGTTACGACACACATTCGCTACCGCTATGCTGAACAACAATGCCGACCTAGTGTCGATTCAGAAGTTGTTGGGGCATACCAACCTTAGCACCACGCAGGTGTATACTCATGTTTCGTTTGAAGAACTCAAGAAAGCTTACCAGAACGCACATCCGCGTTCATAAAAACAATACGACTATGGAAATTGAAGTAAAATCAATCAAATTTGACGCAACAGACAAGTTGCAGGAGTTCATCCAGAAGAAAGTCAGTAAACTGGATAAGTTTTGTGACAATATAAGAAAGGTGGAGGTGTCACTGAAAGTAGTTAAGCCAGCTACCGCTCAAAACAAGGAAGTGAGCGTGACAGTTAAGCTGCCGGGAGAGGAAATCTTCGTAGAGAAACTTAGCGATACTTTCGAGGAAGCAATTACACAAAGTATGCCAGCAATAGAGAGACAACTGGCAAAATATAAAGAAAAACTGAGCCAAAAGTAAAAAAGTTGGCAAAATTTTTTGCCGAATGAAAACTTTTGACTAAATTTGCAGCCGTTTTCCGTGCAAACCAAAAATTTGCGCGGAAACTTTGAGCCTCTAAGCTCAGTTGGACTGAGGCAGACGATGGGCATATTCCAGAGTGGCCAAATGGGGCAGACTGTAAATCTGCTGGTTTTCACCTTCGGTGGTTCGAATCCATCTGTGCCCACGGTTACACCTTATTATATTATATATAGGGATAACCAAAACAAAGAGGTTGCAAAGAGAGGAGATAGGCTGTTATAGCTCAGCGGTAGAGCACTTCCTTGGTAAGGAAGAGGTCCTGAGTTCAAGTCTCAGTAACAGCTCACCTGGAAGGGAAAGAGAAAAAGAAAATGAGTAACAATAGTAGAATAAAATCAATTATTAACTCTTATATAAGACAATTAAAGCTATGGCAAAAGAAAAATTCGAACGTACCAAACCCCATGTGAATATTGGTACAATTGGTCACGTAGACCACGGTAAGACTACTCTTACTGCTGCTATCACTACAGTGTTGGCAAAGAAAGGCCTTTCAGAAGTTAAGTCATTCGACCAGATTGACAACGCTCCAGAAGAGAAAGAGCGTGGTATCACTATCAACACCGCTCACGTTGAGTACGAAACAGAAAAGCGTCACTACGCACACGTTGACTGTCCGGGACACGCCGACTATGTAAAGAACATGGTAACTGGTGCTGCTCAGATGGACGGTGCTATCATCGTAGTTGCTGCAACAGATGGTCCTATGCCTCAGACTCGTGAGCACATCCTGCTCGCTCGTCAGGTAAACGTTCCACGTCTTGTTGTATTCATGAACAAGTGTGACATGGTTGACGATGAAGAAATGCTCGACCTCGTAGAAATGGAAATGCGCGACCTTCTCGCTCAGTATGACTTCGAAGAGGATACTCCATTCATCCGTGGTTCAGCTCTTGGTGCACTCAACGGTGTTCCAGAGTGGGAAGATAAGGTTATGGAACTGATGAACGCTTGTGACGAGTGGATTCAGGAACCAGTACGTGATAAGGATAAGCCATTCTTGATGCCAGTTGAGGACGTGTTCTCAATCACAGGTCGTGGTACAGTTGCTACAGGCCGTATCGAAACTGGTGTTATCCACGTTAACGACCCAGTTCAGCTCCTTGGTCTCGGTGAAGATGCTAAGTCAGTTGTAACAGGTGTTGAAATGTTCCGCAAGATCCTCGATGAGGGTGAGGCTGGTGATAACGTAGGTCTGCTCCTCCGTGGTATTGATAAGAAGGACGTTAAGCGTGGTATGGTAATCACTCACCCAGGAGCTATTACTCCTCACAAAGGCTTCAAGGCTTCAATCTACGTATTGAAGAAAGAAGAGGGTGGTCGTCACACTCCATTCAAGAACCACTATCGTCCACAGTTCTACCTCCGTACAATGGACTGTACAGGTGAAATCGCTCTTCCAGAAGGAATTGAGATGGTAATGCCTGGTGATAACGTAGAAATCACTGTTGAGTTAATCTACCCTGTAGCTCTCAACGTAGGTCTCCGTTTCGCTATCCGTGAAGGTGGTCGTACAGTAGGTTCTGGTCAGATTACAGAAGTATTTGACTAATTGATAATCACTCAGTTAACGGTCTTAGGGCCGTTAACTGAACAATACGGGAATAGCTTAGTTGGTAGAGTGTCGGTCTCCAAAACCGAAGGTCGGGGGTTCGAGCCCCTCTTCCCGTGCTAAATGTAAGAATTATGATTACAGTAAAAGACATAACAAATTATTGCAAGGAATCTTACGATGAACTTGTTCATAAGACCACTTGGCCAACTTTGAAAGAGTTGACAAATAGCGCTGTGATGGTATTAACTGCTTCCATAATCATCGCAATTGCTGTTGGCTGTATTGATTGGGTTTTTGAGAATCTCATGAGTATGGTTTATTCACTCTTTAATTAAAAAGGTGTAAACAAAAATGGCAGAAGTAGAAAAGAAATGGTACGTGCTGAAAGTAATCAGTGGCCATGAATCTCGTGTAAAGGAATATATCGAGATCGACATGAAGAACCACCATTACGAGAAGCTCGTTCCACAGGTTCTTGTACCTACCAAGAAGATCGAAGTCGAACAACGCGACAAGAAAGTAGTGAAGGATGCAAATTTGCTTCCTGGCTATGTTTTGGTAGAGGCTGCTCTGACAAATGAGATTCAGGGTATGTTGCGATACACACCCGACGTGTTGGGTTTTCTCGGCGTAGGCAATAAGCCTTCACCACTTCGTCCAAACGAGATCAACCGTTTGCTCGGTATTGATGTCAATGGCGAAGAGATACCTCAGACAACTACTGTAGAATATATGGTAGGCCAGTCAGTGAAAGTCGCAGACGGACCTTTCAGCGGTTTCAATGGAACCGTAGAGGAAGTGAACTCTGAGAAACGTAAACTCAAGGTTGCTGTCAAGATTTTCGGCCGCGTGACTCCATTGGAGTTAAGCTATGGACAGGTGACAACAGAATGACTGAATCTGTTACGCAGTCGTTCTATCGTATTAACTAAATAAACAAATTTTAGAAACAAAATGGCTAAAGAAGTTGCTGGATTAATCAAATTACAGATTAAGGGTGGCGCTGCAAATCCATCACCACCAGTAGGACCTGCATTGGGTTCTAAGGGTATCAACATTATGGATTTCTGCAAGCAGTTCAACGCCAGAACACAGGATAAGGCTGGAAAAGTACTTCCAGTTGTTATCTCTTATTATGCAGATAAGTCTTTTGATTTCGTGATTAAGACTCCTCCTGCTGCAGTACAGTTGCTCGAAGCTTCGAAAGCAAAGAAGGGTTCTGCTGAACCTAACCGTACTAAGGTAGCCGAAGTTACATGGGATCAGGTAAGAGCTATTGCAGAAGATAAGATGGCAGATTTGAATTGCTTTACAATCGAGTCAGCTATGACTATGATTGCCGGAACAGCAAGAAGTATGGGTATCACTGTAAAAGGAGAATTCCCTGGTAAATAATTAAAAACTTCAATTAAGATGAGTAAATTGACAAAAAACCAAAAGTTAGTTGCAGACAAGATTGAAGTAGGGAAAGCTTATACTTTAAGTGAAGCTGCAAGTTTGGTAAAAGAAATAACATACACTAAGTTTGATGCCTCCCTCGATATTGACATCCGTCTGGGTGTTGATCCACGTAAGGCAAATCAGATGGTTCGTGGTGTGGTTTCACTGCCAAACGGAACAGGTAAGGAAGTTCGTGTTCTTTGCCTCTGTACTTCTGATCAGGAGGCTGCTGCCAAAGAAGCTGGAGCTGACTATGTTGGTCTCGATGAATATATCGAAAAGATCAAAGGTGGATGGACAGATGTTGATGTAATCATCACTATGCCATCATGTATGGGTAAAATCGGTGCCCTCGGACGTGTGCTCGGTCCTCGTGGATTGATGCCTAACCCAAAGAGCGGTACTGTTACTATGGATGTTGCTAAGGCTGTACGTGAAGTAAAGCAAGGTAAGATTGACTTTAAGGTAGACAAGGCAGGTATCGTACATACATCAATCGGTAAGGTTTCATTCTCTGCCGAGAAGATTGTTGAGAATGCTAAGGAGTTTATCAACACGATTATCAAGTTGAAACCATCTACTGCAAAGGGAACTTATATCAAGAGCATTTATCTTTCTAGTACAATGAGTAAGGGTGTCAAGGTTGACCCTAAGTCTGTTGAATAATTAAAGCGTGAGATCATGAAAAAAGAAGATAAAAGCTTAATGATTGACAGCCTCGTAGAGAGCTTGAATCAATATCCTCATTTCTACCTTGTTGATATGACTGCCCTCAATTCAGTCACAACAAGTGAATTGCGTCGCGAGTGTTTCAAATCTGAAATTAAACTTCAGGTTGTTAAGAACACACTTTTCGAGAAGGCTCTCGGTAAGTTAGAAGGCGACTATGCTGCATTAGACCCTGCACTGAAAGGTCCTACAGGTATCATGTTCTGTCAGATAGCCAATGTACCTGCCAAGATGTTGAAGAAATTCAACAAAGACCATCAGGGAGTGCCTGCACTCAAGGCTGCCTATGCAGAAGAAAGTATTTACGTAGGAGCAGAGAACTTGGATGCACTTTGTGCTATCAAGAGCAAGAACGAACTCATCGCAGAGGTTGTTGCAGCTCTCGAAGGACAGGTACAGGGCGTTCTCGGCGCACTCGAGTCTGGTGCAAGCACTATTTATGGTGTTCTTGACACAATCGCTGAAAAAGGCGAATAATTAAAACAAAAAAATTTAAAAAAACAATAATCAATTAAAATTTGTACAATTATGGCAGATTTGAAAGCTATTGCTGAAGAATTGGTAAATTTGACAGTGAAAGAAGTAAGTGAATTAAAGACTATCCTTAAGGATGAATATGGTATTGAACCTGCTGCTGCAGATGTTGCTGTTGCTGCTGCTCCTGGTGCTGGTGCCGAGGCTGCTGCTGAGGAAAAGACATCATTCGATGTTGTTCTCAAGAGCGCTGGTGCTGCTAAGCTTCAGGTAGTAAAGGCTGTTAAGGAATCTTGCGGTCTTGGACTTAAGGAAGCTAAGGACCTCGTAGACGCTGCTCCATGCAACGTTAAGGAAGGTGTTGACAAGGCTACTGCTGATGCATTGAAGGCTGCTCTTGAGGCTGCTGGTGCTGAAGTTGAAGTTAAGTAAACTGTAACCTACTATATTCAGGTTAAGAATCCTCAGGTTGAGGGTTCTTAACTTTTTGCGTATATATAATTCAACCAACGAACAGGCATTGAAACATGACGAGATATGCCGTTCATCATAAACCCAACATATCAGAGAGATGTCTCAAAACCAAAACAAAAGAATCAACTTCGCATCGGTAAAGAACCCTATGCCGTATCCTGATTTCCTGGATGTGCAGTTGGAGTCGTTCAGAGACTTCCTGCAGTTAGACACACCTCCAGAGAAACGTAAGAATGACGGCTTGTACAAGGTGTTCGCGGAGAACTTCCCTATTGCAGATACTCGCAATAACTTCGTATTGGAATTCTTGGATTACTACATTGATGCTCCAAGATATTCTGTCGAAGAGTGTTTAGAAAGAGGACTTACATTCAGTGTGCCTTTGAAAGCTAAACTCAAACTCTATTGTTCTGACCCAGAGCACGAGGACTTCGACACAGTGATTCAGGATGTGTACCTCGGTCCTATTCCTTACATGACTGATAACGGAACTTTCGTCATCAATGGTGCCGAACGTGTCGTTGTCTCTCAGTTGCACCGTTCTCCAGGCGTATTCTTTGGCTCAAGCATACATGCCAATGGAACTCCTTTGTTCTCTGCACGTATCATTCCGTTCAAAGGCTCTTGGATTGAATTTGCTACCGACATTAACAATGTCATGTATGCATATATCGATCGTAAGAAGAAATTGCCTGTAACAACACTGTTGCGTGCTATCGGTTACGAGACAGATAAGGACATCTTGCGTATCTTTGACCTCGCTGAAGAGGTGAAGGCTAACAAGACCAACCTGAAGAAGATGAAAGGTCGCAGGTTGGCTGCTCGTGTTTTGAAATCATGGACGGAGGACTTCGTTGATGAGGAAACAGGCGAAGTAGTATCCATTGAGCGAAACGAGACCGTTATCGAACGTGAGACCGTCATTGATGACCCAGAAATCGACATCATTCTCGATACTGGTGTTGAGTCAGTGCTCGTACACCACGAAGAGACAGGTGCTTCCGATTATTCAATCATCTTCAACACTCTGCAGAAGGACCCAAGTAACTCAGAGAAGGAAGCTGTGGTATTCATCTATCGTCAGTTGCGTAATGCAGATCCTGCCGATGATGCAAGTGCTCGCGAAGTCATCAACAACTTGTTCTTCTCTGACAAGCGTTACGATTTGGGTGATGTAGGTCGTTTCCGTATCAACAAGAAACTGAATCTTGACACAGATCCAAGTATCCGTGTCTTGACGAAGGAAGATATCATTGAGATTATCAAATACTTGGTTGAGTTGGCAAACTCGAAGGCTGTTGTGGACGATATCGACCACCTCAGCAACCGTCGTGTACGTACCGTAGGCGAGCAGTTGTCTAATCAGTTTGCAGTAGGTCTGGCACGTATGAGCCGCACTATTCGTGAACGTATGAATGTACGTGACAACGAAGTGTTCTCGCCAACCGACCTGATTAATGCAAAGACCATCTCAAGCGTCATCAATTCGTTCTTTGGAACCAATGCGTTGTCACAGTTTATGGACCAGACAAACCCATTGGCAGAAATCACGCATAAGCGTCGTCTGTCTGCATTGGGTCCTGGTGGTCTGACTCGTGAGCGTGCCGGATTCGAGGTGCGTGACGTACACTATACTCACTACGGACGTCTCTGTCCTATCGAGTCTCCTGAAGGTCCAAACATCGGTCTGATTTCTTCGCTTTGTGTCTATGCGAAGATCAACAACCTTGGATTTATCGAGACTCCTTATCGTAAGGTTGAAAATGGTGTCTGCAATGTCAACAACGATGACGTGATTTATCTTTCTGCCGAGGAAGAGGAATCAAAGATTATCGGACAGGGTAATGCACCACTTAAGGAAGATGGTAACTTCATCCGTAAGGTCGTGAAGTGTCGTAAGGATGCCGACTATCCAGTTGTTCCGCCTGCACAGGTTGACTTGATGGATGTGGCTCCTCAGCAGATTGCTTCTATCGCAGCTGCATTGATTCCATTTTTGGAGCACGACGATGCTCACCGTGCATTGATGGGATCGAACATGATGCGCCAGGCAGTTCCACTTATTACGACCGAAGCTCCTATCGTAGGTACAGGTATTGAGAAGCAGGTTTGTGAAGATTCTCGTACCATGATTACTGCCGAAGGCGACGGTGTTGTTGAATATGTAGATGCAACTACTATCCGTATTCTCTATGACCGCACAGAGGATGAGGAGTTTGTAAGCTTCGAACCTGCAGTGAAGGAGTACAAGTTGCCAAAGTTCCGTCGTACCAACCAGAATATGACCATCGACCTCCGTCCTATGTGTGACAAGGGTCAGCGTGTTCATAAGGGTGACATCCTCACAGAGGGATATGCAACAGCTGAAGGAGAATTAGCACTCGGACGTAACCTCTTGGTGGCATACATGCCTTGGAAGGGTTACAACTATGAGGATGCTATCGTGTTGAACGAAAGAGTCGTACGCGACGATATCCTCACTTCAGTCCATGTGGACGAATTCTCTTTGGAAGTCCGTGAGACCAAGCGTGGCGTGGAAGAGTTGACATCCGATATTCCAAATGTCAGCGAAGAAGCAACCAAGGATTTGGACGAAAACGGTATCATCCGTGTAGGTGCGCATGTAGAACCAGGCGACATCCTCATTGGTAAGATTACTCCTAAGGGTGAGTCTGATCCTTCTCCAGAAGAGAAACTCCTTCGTGCCATCTTCGGTGATAAGGCAGGCGATGTGAAGGATGCTTCACTTAAGGCCAATCCATCATTGAGTGGTGTGGTTATCGATAAGAAACTCTTCTCGAAGGCCATGAAGACCCGTGTGGAGAAGAATCGCGATAAACTCGAATTGCCTAAGCTCGATAAGGAGTTCCAGGATAAGGTAGATGACTTCAAGGCTATCCTCATCGATAAGCTGCTCACACTTACTGAGAAGAAGACTTCCAAGGGTGTGAAGGACTATATGGGTGTGGAAATCATTCCAGAAGGAGCAAAGTTCAAGGCTTCTCATTTCGAGAACCTCGACTACACATCTGTACAGCTTACAGGTTGGACAAATGATGAGCATATCAACTCATTGATTCGCGATTTGGTCATCAATTATCTCAAGAAGTATAAGGTACTCGATGCCGAACTGAAGCGTAAGAAGTTAGCACTCACCATTGGTGACGAACTCCCAGCAGGTATTATCCAGATGGCGAAGGTTTACATTGCAAAGAAGCGTAAGATTGGTGTTGGTGATAAGATGGCCGGACGTCACGGTAACAAGGGTATCGTTTCTAAGATCGTACGTCAGGAAGATATGCCGTTCCTCGAGGATGGTACTCCAGTTGACATCGTGCTCAACCCTCTGGGTGTGCCTTCACGAATGAACCTCGGACAGATTTTCGAAGCTGTTCTTGGTGCAGCAGGTCAGAAGTTGGGTGTACGTTTCGCAACTCCTATTTTCGATGGTGCACATCTTGAAGACCTCAACGAATGGACTGACAAGGCAGGACTCCCACGTTGCTGCTCAACTCAGCTCTACGACGGTGAGACAGGTCTTCCATTCGACCAGAAAGCAACCGTAGGTGTTACTTACATGCTGAAGCTTGGTCACATGGTAGAAGACAAGATGCACGCACGTTCTATCGGTCCTTACTCGCTCATCACTCAGCAGCCACTTGGTGGTAAAGCACAATTCGGTGGTCAGCGTTTCGGAGAAATGGAAGTTTGGGCGCTCGAAGCATTCGGCGCGTCACATGTTCTTCAGGAAATCCTCACAATCAAGTCCGACGATGTGGTAGGTCGTTCAAAGGCTTACGAAGCTATCGTTAAGGGCGATTCAATGCCAACTCCTGGCATCCCAGAATCTCTCAACGTATTGCTCCACGAACTCCGTGGACTTGGTTTGAGTGTAACTCTCGAATAAAAGTGTTAATTCAGTTTATCTTTACAAACAGATTATATTTACAAAGATGGCTTTTAAGAAAGATTCTAAAATAAAGACTAACTTCACAAGAATTTCAATTGGTCTTGCTTCTCCTGAAGAGATATTGGAAAATTCACATGGTGAGGTTCTGAAACCAGAAACCATCAACTATCGCACCTACAAGCCCGAGCGCGACGGTCTGTTTTGCGAACGCATCTTCGGTCCTACCAAGGACTACGAATGTCATTGCGGTAAGTACAAGCGTATCCGTTACAAGGGTATTGTCTGCGACCGATGCGGTGTCGAGGTGACAGAGAAGAAAGTACGTCGTGAGCGTACCGGACACATCGCTCTCGTTGTGCCTGTAGCTCACATCTGGTACTTCCGCTCTTTGCCAAACAAGATTGGTTATCTCCTTGGATTGCCAACCAAGAAGCTCGATTCTATTATTTATTACGAGCGTTACGTCATCATTCAGCCAGGTGTCGCCGAGAATGCAGAGAAGAATATCGTCAAGGGCGAACTCCTCGCAGAGGAAGACTATTGGGATATCATCGACCGTCTGCCAGAAGGCAATCAGCAGCTTCCTGATGACGACCCAGATAAGTTCATTGCAATGATGGGTGCTGAGGCTATCGAATACATGCTCCAGCATGTCGACCTCGATACACTCTCTTACGAGTTGCGTGACCGTGCCAACACAGATGGCAGCCAGCAGCGTAAGCAGGACGCACTGAAGCGCCTGCAGGTTGTTGAATCGTTCCGTGCTTCTCGTAACCGCAACAAGCCTGAGTGGATGATTATGCACAACATCCCTGTGACTCCTCCTGACCTTCGTCCGTTGGTGCCACTCGATGGTGGACGTTTTGCTACATCCGACCTCAACGACCTCTATCGTCGTGTAATCATCCGTAACAACCGTTTGAAGCGTCTTGTTGAGATCAAGGCTCCTGAGGTGATTCTCCGCAATGAGAAGCGTATGCTCCAGGAAGCTGTCGACAGTTTGTTCGACAACTCTCGTAAGGCTAGTGCAGTGAAGTCTGAGAGCAACCGTCCATTGAAGTCACTCTCTGATTCTCTGAAGGGTAAGCAAGGACGTTTCCGCCAGAACCTCCTCGGTAAGCGTGTCGACTATTCTGCACGTTCAGTAATCGTGGTAGGTCCTGAGTTGAAGATGGGTGAGTGTGGTATTCCAAAACTTATGGCAGCCGAACTCTACAAGCCATTCATCATCCGCAAGCTCATCGAGCGTGGTTTGGTGAAGACTGTGAAGTCTGCAAAGAAGATGGTAGACCGCAAGGACGACCAGATTTGGGATATCCTCGAAAACGTGATGAAGGGACACCCTGTGCTCCTCAACCGTGCACCTACACTTCACCGTCTGGGTATCCAGGCATTCCAGCCGAAGATGATCGAGGGAAAGGCTATTCAGTTGCACCCACTCGCATGTACAGCGTTCAATGCCGACTTCGATGGCGACCAGATGGCTGTTCACCTCCCACTTTCCAACGAAGCAATTCTGGAGGCTCAGTTGCTGATGCTCCAGTCACACAATATTCTTTCACCTGCCAGTGGTGACCCAATCACCGTTCCTTCTCAGGACATGGTGCTCGGACTCTACTACATCTCTAAGGTGCGTCCAGGTGCAAAGGGTGAGGGACTTACGTTCTATGGACCTGAAGAGGCGTTGATTGCTTACAATGAAGGCCGTTGCGACGTTCATGCGCCTATCAAGTGTGTGGTTAACGATATCGATGAAAACGACAACTACTACAAGCATCTTGTAGAGACAACTGTCGGACGTATCATCATCAACGAAATCGTACCTCCAGAGGTAGGATTCGTCAATGAGGTTATTGGTAAGAAGGCACTGAAGAAGGTCATCACCAAGGTAATCAAGTCTGTAGGTATGGCACGTGCTTGCCAGTTCCTCGATGGTGTGAAGAACCTTGGTTATCGTAAGGCTTACGAAGGTGGTCTTTCGTTCAACCTTGACGATATCATCGAACCGGCCGATCGTCAGAGTCTCATCGATGAGGGTAACAAGAAGATCGACGAGATTGCACAGCAGTATGCATTCGGTCTCATTACTGAGAAAGAACGTTATAATAAGGTGATTGCTACTTGGTCAGAAGTCAACGACAAGGTGAAATCCTCTCTGTTGAAGACCATGACCGAGGACAACCAAGGATTCAATGCGGTGTTCATGATGCTCGATTCAGGTGCCCGTGGTTCTAAGGATCAGATTGCCCAGCTCGCTGGTATGCGTGGTCTGATGGCAAAACCACAGCGTGCAGGTTCCGACGACAACAACACCATTGAAAACCCAATCCTTTCGAACTTCAAGCAGGGTATGTCAGTGCTCGAGTACTTCATCTCTACTCACGGTGCTCGTAAGGGTTTGGCCGATACAGCGTTGAAGACTGCCGATGCAGGTTATCTGACTCGTCGTCTTGTCGATGTATCTCACGATGTCATCATAACAGAAGAGGATTGCGGTACACTCCGTGGACTCATCTGTACTGCTCTCAAGGAAGGCGACCGTATCGTTGCCTCATTGGCAGAGCGTATTCTCGGACGTGTCAGCGTTCACGATATCCAGCATCCTGTTTCAGGCGAACTCATCGTCGCTTCAGGCGAGGAAATCACGGAGCGTATCGCCCGTGAGATTGAAGAGGCAGGTATCGAAAGCGTTGAAATCCGTTCAGTGCTCACTTGCGAAGCTAAGCATGGTGTCTGCATGAAGTGTTACGGACGTAACCTTGCAACCCAGCAGATGGTTCAGAAGGGTGAGGCTGTCGGCGTCATCGCAGCTCAGGCCATCGGTGAGCCTGGTACACAGTTGACACTCCGTACCTTCCACGCCGGAGGTTTGGCAGGTTCTGCAGCTACCAACGCACAGATTGTTGCCAAGAACCACTGCCGACTCGAATTCGATGAACTCCGTACCATCAATCGTCCTACGGATACCAATCCGGATGCAATGATTGTGGTAGGTCGTTTGGCAGAACTTCGTTTCGTCGACATCAATACAGGTATCGCTCTCTCAACCGTCAGCGTTCCTTATGGTTCTACACTCTTCCACAACGATGGTGATGTGGTTGATTCAGGTGAACTCATCGCTACATGGGACCCATTCAACGCAGTTATCGTAACCGAGTTCGAAGGAAAGGCTCAGTTCGAAGGCGTTGTCGAAGGTGTCACCTATCGTGTCGATGCCGATGCAACCACAGGTCTGCGTGACCTCATCGTACAGGAATCACGTGATAAGGCAATGGTGCCAGTATGTCACATCATCGGAAAGGGTGGAGAAGTGCTCCGTACCTACAACTTCCCAATCAATGGACACATCTCAATTGAGGACGGACAGAAAGTCAAGGCCGGTGACGTACTCATCAAGATTCCACGTAGCGTAGGTACCTCTGCCGATATCACAGGTGGTCTGCCACGTGTTACCGAGCTGTTCGAGGCACGTAACCCATCCAACCCAGCAGTTGTGGCTGAAATCGATGGAGAGATCACCATGGGTAAGATCAAGCGAGGCAATCGTGAAGTCATCCTCACCTCACGTGTGGGCGACGAGCGTCGTTACCTCATCCCATTGTCAAAGCAGATTCTGGTACAGGAGAACGACTATGTTCGTGCTGGTACACCACTCTCCGATGGAGCAGTCACACCAGCCGACATCCTCGCCATCAAGGGTCCTACCGCTGTTCAGGAACATATCGTCAACCAGGTACAAGACGTTTACCGTATGCAAGGTGTGTCAATCAACGACAAGCACTTCGAAATCATCGTACGCCAGATGATGCGTAAGGTAGCCATCAAAGACCCAGGTGATACACGCTTCCTCGAAGGTGGTATCGTCGACAAACTCGAGTTCCACGAGGAGAACGACCGCATCTGGGGCAAGAAGATTGTTACCGATGCAGGCGACAGCGACACGATGCAGCGTGGTATGATTGTCACAGCTCGTAAGTTGCGCGATGAGAACTCAAGCCTCAAGCGTCGTGACCTCAAGCTTGTACAGGCACGCGATGCCGTACCAGCAACCTCGACACAGATTCTCCAGGGTATCACACGTGCTGCATTGGGAGCAACCAGCTTCATGTCGGCAGCATCATTCCAGGAGACCACCAAGGTGCTCAACGAAGCAGCTATCAGCGGCAAGAGCGACCCACTCGAGGGTATGAAGGAGAACGTGATTTGTGGACACCTCATTCCTGCAGGAACAGGTCTCCGCGAGTTCGAGAAGATCATTGTCGGTTCAAAGGAAGACCTGCTCAACATGCGTCGTTCCTACTCACCCGACATCACCTTCCCACGTTTCGACGACTTCCGCTAAAATAATATAGCGACATTAAATCTGAACAGGCTGACGAGCAAATCGTGAGCCTGTTCTTTTTCTCAGTCCCAATGAGGGACTGTTTGATCCCCAACGTGGGACTGTTTGGTTCCCAATGTGGGAACAAGTCGACAGACGGTATTCAACATTTACCATTTACTGATGTGTCAATTTATCGGATTTGATTATATTTTTTCGAAGACCTAACACGATTTGCTCTAAAAATACTTCTGTAGATACCTGCAAGGATGTTTTAGGCTTCCAAAGACCTAACACGAGAGGTAACATAAGACCTAACATAGACCTAACACACATCACCATCATAGTTCTCGTTAATCCCCTGTTAACCTTTAAAATTTAACCCCAACGGGGTGAAATATTATAGGATAGGGTGTCAACCCTATAGGTAATGACATCCCATCATTGACTCCGTCGAACTAAAGTTTCTCAGCCCAGTAAGGGCGACATATTCTGACTTCTATGTTAGGTCTTATGTTAGGTTCACGTTAGGTTTTATGTTAGGTCTTGAGGTGCGATTTTTGTGCTTAACTCATTAAAACAGAATGAATTACGGATTTTCAATGTTAGGTCTCGCGAAAAAACGCAAAACATTATTTTTTTCAGTCTTTCTTTCTGCGTGCAAACCCTTCGAATTCAGCGTAAATTCGACCCGCATTTAGGCTCCAAACGCTTCGTATTCAGCCTTCAAACTCTTCACTTTTACATTTTTAATAATCTATTAATCTAGTTCTCTCCCCCTCGGGGGAGTTGGAGAGGGGCTACTAAGCTATTAACCTACTAAGCTATTTTTTCAATAACCTATAACCCATAACCATTACTTATAGGTGTCAAATAGCAAAAATGAAGTATTTTGAAGAGAAATGCATCAAATAATCGAAAATTATGCATTAAAAAATATGAATTATGAAACTTTAGTTCGACGGAGTCAATTTAATTAAGTATCTTTGCACCAACAAAACTCAATCGTTATGGCAAAAAAGGATTATGTACAATCTGCAGAAGCACAAGATGTGGTGATGGCAAGCGAACCTGCTATTGCTGTTGCGAATACGGTAGATGTTGCCATACCAAGCGGTATTGCTCATGCACAGATTAAGGATGGTGTATTACAAGTCACCGCAGATATCGAAGAAGAGATTGCAGAAGTGGATCATGGTGATGTAGTGACCATGAGTGAATTCAAAACACAATTTGCCAAATGGCTCGATTGATTCAGTTCAGCCGTCGTTTCACCGTTCAACTTCAGAAGATACTGACCTTCTATGATGAACGTAATGGTTCTGATCAATATAGCAGACATCTCATAAGTTTGTCTGCTTGAGGATATTCAGCGAGTCGCTCAGACGCCTACAGCGAGTGGCCCTTCAACACGTTCGGATGTCCGTTTCTTCTATGTGATGGGTTTTACGGTTATCTTTCGTTACAATACTCGTCGCATAACCATGTTGAGTATTCGATCATCAGAGCGAAAATCGTTGAGAGTGTATAAGAGAAAGTAATTTTTTATTCCAACCTTTTTTCTGAAACATCCTACAATCTCGGAGATGATTCTCTGAGATTTGTTTTTTGTGTTGCTTTAGATGAGAGTAAGTGTATTACCATTTATAATGTACAAACAGCAAAAACGAAGTATTTTGACGAGAAAAACACAGGAATTTCAGAAAAATGGTAAATGGTAAATGCTGAAATGGTAAATAATTATTATCTTTGCAGCGTCCATTCGGATGTCATGCGTGACTGAAGGGTGGGCGAACATATTGGATGAACATTCACTTTTGATTCTTGTTGTTCGATAATTGGGGAATTAGACAACAGTAGCAAGAACTGAAGTAGATAGTTCACGCCGTTTGGCGTGGGCATTTACTCGTTTAAGCTACTAAGGTTATCCCCAATACCTCGAACAACGTAGACGAAGTAATTTGTCCACGTTTTTTTATTGTGCATTAATCAAATCAAGTATTAACAATCAAAAATAGAATTCGTATGAAGACAAAGTTTATGATGTTGCTGGCAGCGATACTGCTGAGCGCAAGTGCTTTTGCACAGAGTGAGAACACTCCGCTGAAAGGTGATGTGAATGGTGACGGCAAGGTTGATGTGGCAGATATTAATGAAATCATCAAGATCATGAAGGAAGCTGGAGGGACTGCTGAAACTCCTACTTATTATTGGTATGTAGGAAAAGATGAGTCAAAAGTTGGTAAATCAGGTATGTCATATAATTTAGACTTGTCTAAATTACCAACTGTAACAAGTATAAATGATATTTATTCTAATTCTCAATATGTTGGATCTGTAGAAAATAACATTTATATTGTATGCCCAACATCATGGGTTGGACAATTTAACCTTCTTGATTTAGATGATAATGAATTAATATTTATAGATAAGACAGATCAAATAACATCTGGTGTTACAGGATATTCTATTTTAAGAGGAGCTGCACCAACTTTTGATGAATATATTAAAATTGTTCATAATTAAAATTTAAAGAAAGACATGAAAAGACTATATACAATTATAATATTGTTGGCGATGATAACAGCCGACTGCCGTGCCCAGAGCCTCTCGGTAGCAAACATTGAGGCACAGACGGGCGAAGAGACGGAATTGGTGGTCAGCCTTTCAGAAGGTACTTTAATGACTGCTCTACAATTCAACCTCGCACTGCCTGAAGGTATGACCTTAGCAGAAAGCGATGTAACACTTGGAGCAGCCACGAACGGGCACACCCTCAATGTTGAGACACTCGATAACGGTGACCACCTGTTCGTGCTCTACAGTATGGATCAAAATCCGTTCATGGATGGCGAATTGCTTCGCATTCCTGTAAAAATGGGTAGTACTTCCGCCTCCTCTAACGGAAAACTCTACACGATTCGCACAGCCACAGCAGATGCCGTAAGCCATACATGCAATGATGTCTCTTGGGAAATCACAACCAACATCAATCATGTATCGTCACCTAAGACCATCAAGTCGACCTATAACCTTGCTGGTCAGAAGACTGATGATATGCTGAAAGGCATCAACATCGTGGATGGCAAAAAGGTAATGGTGAAGTAGAAACCTACCAGCCCCTCTCCCGTCCCCCCTCAAGGGGGATGCTATAAATAGAAGGGAACAGAGAGTCAAAAAAGGTGCTCAAACAGATTTCTTTCTGTATTCAGTATGTTCAGCCGTTGTCTTCAAGGAGTACAGCGGCTGTACTTCTTGGTTGCAGCGCATTCATGCAAAATGTCGGCAGTATTCAAAATGCGTGCAAGCAGAGTGCAATTGAAGTAGGCCATTTCGAAGAGGTACAGCCGCTTTTTTGGCTCAAATTGAAAAAAGTGTGCAAAAAATTTGGTGATTTCTTCGTTTTGCTGTAAATTTGCACTCTGTTAGCTTATGGCACTTATTGCTTACGGCTTACAACTTACTGATAAAAGACACAAACGATGCAGAAAACAAGAAATTTATTGGTGGATACGGCGCGTCAGTTGTTTGCCAAGAACGGATTCGAGGCCACAACAATGAACGAGATTGCTACAGCCTCTGGAAAGGGACGCCGTACGCTTTACACGTATTTCAGCAGCAAGGATGAGATTTATCTTGCAGTCATCCAAAGTGAGTTGGATCGTCTGTCGAGTCGTATGGAGGAAGTGGCTCGTCAGGACATGTCGCCTGAGAAGAAGATGGTGAAGTTGTTCTTTGCTCATCTAGAATTTGTGAAGGAGGCAGTGTACCGCAACGGAAACCTGCGTGCTGAGTTCTTCCGCGATGTGTGGAAGGTGGAGAGTGTGCGCAAGAATTTCGACCGCAACGAGATGGTTCTGCTTCGCCGTGTGATGAACGAAGGTAATGACAAGGGTGTGTTTGACATCCGTAACGTGAAACTGATGGCGATGATTACTCACTATTGCCTGAAGGGTTGTGAAGTGCCTTACATCTTCGGACGTATCGGTGTCAGTTCGCCAGAGGAGCTGTATCCTTACGTGTTCCGTATGGTGAACAAGGCTATGGGAAATGAACGATATAGAAATGATTTTAGATATTAAAGTTATGAAATTATTGGAAGGAAAGACGGCGCTGATTACGGGTGCCGCACGTGGAATCGGTAAGGCAGTAGCGCTGAAGTTCGCTGCTGAGGGTGCAAACATTGCATTCACCGATTTGGTATTGAATGATGAAATGGCAGCTGGTCTGGAGGCTACCCGTAAGGAGATTGAGGCTGTGGGTGTGACTTGTCGCGCTTACGCTGGCAATGCTGCTGACTTTGCTGAGACAGAGAAAGTTGTGAACCAAATCAAGGAGGATTTCGGTTCTATCGATATTCTGGTGAACAACGCTGGTATCACCAAGGACGGATTGATGTTGCGTATGAGTGAGCAGCAGTGGGATGCTGTGCTGAATGTGAACCTGAAGTCTGCATTCAACTTCATCCATGCTTGTGCTCCTATCATGTTGCGCCAACGCAGTGGTTCCATCATCAACATGTCATCTGTAGTAGGTGTTCATGGTAATGCTGGTCAGTGCAACTACTCGGCTTCGAAGGCTGGTATGATTGGTCTGGCTAAGTCTATCGCTCAGGAACTCGGACCTAAGGGTGTTCGTGCTAATGCTGTGGCTCCTGGATTCATTGAGACTGCGATGACTGCTCAGCTGCCAGAGGAAATCCGTGCTGACTGGATGAAGAAGATTCCGCTCCGTCGTGGCGGTCAGGTTGAGGATATCGCCAACGTATGTCTGTTCCTTGCATCTGATATGTCGAGCTATGTATCGGGTCAGGTGATTCAGATTGACGGTGGAATGAATATGTAACAGACCCTCCCCCTTACCCCTCCCTTTAGGGCGGGGAGTAGTTAGAGAGACTATGGAGGTAATATACGAGGACAACCATATCATCGTTGTAGCGAAGGAAAGTGGAGAGATTGTTCAGGGCGATAAGACTGGCGACACTCCGCTGAGTGAAACGGTGAAGCAATATATCAAGGAAGCGTATGCTAAGCCAGGCGACGTCTTCCTTGGTGTCGTTCATAGACTGGACCGCCCTGTGAGCGGTCTGGTTCTTTTTGCCCGTACCAGCAAGGCCTTGGCACGTCTCAACAAGATGTTTGCTGAGGGACAGGTACACAAGACCTATTGGGCCGTGACGAAGAATTGCCCTGCCGAACCGCAGGGAACGCTCGTGCATTGGCTCGTGAGAAATGAAAAACAGAATCGTTCGTATGCCTATGACCGCGAGGTGCCGCACTCGAAGCGGGCGGAGCTGGACTATCGTGTCATCGGTCATTCGGACAACTATCACCTTATAGAAGTCAACTTGAAGACGGGGCGTCACCATCAGATTCGCTGTCAGTTGGCGAAGATCGGCTGTCCCATCAAGGGCGACTTGAAGTATGGTGCGAAGCGCAGCAATCCTGACGGTAGCATCAGTCTGCAAGCACACTCGATGCAGTTCATTCACCCTGTTTCTAAAAAAGAAATTTTCCTTGAGCTAAAGACAGCCCCCCTCCCCGCTCCCCCTGAATGGGGAGGGAGGAATGAAGGTAAAAGTAAACGATAAACAGCTCCTCAAATCGAGAAGCTGTTTTCTTTCTGCCTTATGGTAACTACTCCCCTCAGTCTTCCCCCTACGGGGGACTGAGGGGGGACAAAACGGATTCTCCCCCTTCGCACTCCCCCAAAGGGGGAGAGAAGGGAGGGGTAAGGGGGAGGGTCTGTTTACTTCAGTCCTCTTCCCTCGAGGAAGGCATTGCTGTCGGGTTCGCGTCCTGCGAATTCCTTGTAGAGAGTCATCGGTTCTTCGCTGCCACCACGCTCGAGGAAGATTTCCTTGAACTTCTTGGCGAGGTCGAGGTTCCACACATTGCCTGATGCTTCGAAGATAGAGAAGGCATCCTTGTCGAGCACTTCTGACCACAGGTAGCCGTAGTAGCCGGCACTATAGCCGCTGGAGAAGATGTGGTTGAAGTAGGTGGTGCGGTAACGTGGAACTATTTCATGAATCAGTCCCATATCTTCGCACACTTTACTTTCGAAGGCATCGAGGTTCAGTCCTTCCACGCCTTCCAACTCATGCCATGCCATATCGAGGATAGAGGCTGCACAGAGTTCGGTAGTCATGAATCCTTGGTTGAACTTCAGCGAGTTGTTGATTTTGTCTACGAGTTCCTGTGGGATGACTTCACCCTTCTCGTTCTTTGCATACTGAGCAAGGAGTTCGGGCTGGAAGGCCCAGTTTTCGTTGAACTGCGAGAACATCTCCACGAAGTCACGAGTGACGCTCGTACCGCTGACGCTGGGGTAGTGGCACTGTGTGAGTAGTCCGTGAAGGGCGTGTCCGAATTCGTGGAACACGGTTTGTACTTCGTCCACAGTGAGGTATTCCTCCAGGTTGCCGACATTGACGATGATGGGTCGAATCATATTGCCCTTTGCATCCACCTTTTGGTCACGGATGTTGTTCATCCATGCTCCGCCGCGTTTGCTTTCGCGTGGCAAATAGTCTGTAGTGAAGATACCGAGCAGCTCGCCCTTATCGTCTGTCACCTTGTAGGTTGTCACCTTATCTTTATTATAGGCAGGTACACCCTCCAGTTTCTCCATATTCACTCCATAGAGTGTCTTGGCAGCAATGAAGATGCCATTGACCACGTTTTCGA
The DNA here is from genome assembly GCA_017529865.1 of Bacteroidaceae bacterium. Taxonomy (GTDB): domain Bacteria; phylum Bacteroidota; class Bacteroidia; order Bacteroidales; family Bacteroidaceae; genus Colivivens. The sequence continues at coordinate 56,126 of JAFXNA010000016.1, read as the reverse complement.
GTTTGAAATAAGGCTTCGTCTGTTCCTCATCGAGGTCGTATTTCAGCTTGCGCACCTTCTCTGCATAGTACCACCAGTCCCAAGGCTCTATTTTGCTGCCAGCAGGGAGTTTACCGGCTGCAATGTCTTCGTCCATCACCTTCTGCATGTCGTACACTTCTTCCTTTGCCTTCTTCACTGCAGCCTTCATGATGCCATCGAGGAACGTGTCCACTGTTTCGGGGTCGTGTGCCATCTTCGGTTCAAGGATGAACTCAGCCGGATTGTTGTAACCCATAATCTGCGCTTTCTCAATGCGCAAATCCATCACGTCAAGAATCAACTGACGGTTGTCGAACTCGTTGCCGTTGTGGCCACGTGTAGTGTAAGCCTCGAACATCTGACGTCTCAAGTCACGATCTTCCGTCGTGGTCATTGCGTTGGGGTAGTCCGATACACTGATGCCGAACTTCTCCTTGAAGGCATTGCTTTCGCTCAGGATGTTGTTACCAATCTTCTGGGTCTTCGTAGCCATCTCCGTATTGATTTCACGTAGACGAGCCTGTTGGTCCTCCGGCAGTCCGATACCGCTGCGCTCGAAACTCTCGAAGTGTTTCTTCAGTACCATCTGCTGCTCCCGTGTAAGATTGCTTTGGTCGCCATTCCAGATGGCTGCAACACGTTCATACAGAGCCTTGTTGAAAGCGATGTTGTCGCTATGTTCCGTCATCAGCGGGATGGCTGCTTCCATCACAGAATCCAACTCGTCTGTACGGTCAGTCTCGGTGATGTTGTACAATACGCCTGCGACCTTTGCCAGAATTTCACCGCTCTCTTCGTAAGGAGCGATAGTGTTCTCGAATGTGGGTGCTTCTGGGTTCGAGGTGATAGCATCAATTTCCTTCTGTTGCTGAGCGATTCCCTCCTTGATGGCAGGGATGTAATCGTCAACTTGGATTTCGTCGAATGGCGGTATGCCATAAGGGGTATCCCATTCCGTGAGGAACGGATTTACACGTGTAGTACATGCACTCATTGTCATAACTGCAATAGCAATTGTTAGGATTTTCTTCATAATGCGATTTGATTGAGTTAATATCATTGCAAAGATAACAAGAAAAACTGAAAGTCGTTGCATTTTGTGTCAAAATACATGAAAATCATTGTAAATAATTGACGAAATAGCAATTATTTATAAAATATTAACATCCTAACGGAAAAAATTACTACCTTTGCCCACGTAAATCAAATCGATCAGAAAAGTTTTATCAATTATTAATAACAAACTAAATCAAAAAACAGTATGAAAAAATTCATGTACATGTGTATGATGCTTCTTGCAGCTACACTTACTTTCACCGCTTGCGGTAGTGATGACGATGACGACAATGGTGGTGGCAACAACCAACAACAACAGCAGGAGATTAATCAAGACAACTATTACAAGTATCAGGAGTCTGTTAACGTTCAGAACGCAGGTTTAGTAACCTTCATCGGTGAAGCCACATTTGCTAATGGCAAGTGCACAGCTATGGCACTGACTACTGTCTATCCTACAAAGCAGATTGCAAAATATGCTTGGGAAGATTATCAGGATGATGATGATGCAGCAAATTATACATACGATGGCGATAAGACTATTGTCTACCGTTACGACGACGAGACGATAGCTGGTTTAGCATACTTGAGCAAGACTGCTGTTTGTGAACTTGTGAAGACTACTATTCAGAGAATGGTTGCAACTCTAAGTTAAAGTGTGAAATAAGATATGCGGATAAAAAGAAAGGCGGCACCCAATTGGATGTCGCCTTTCGCATAAATATGTCGTAACCCTGTGTTGTCTTAGAGCTTTGGACCAGCAGCAACGAGAGCCTTACCAGCTTCGTTAGTGGTGTACTTGTCGAAGTTCTTGATGAAGCGACCAGCGAGGTCTTTTGCCTTCTCTTCCCAAGTCTTAGGATCTGCGTAAGTGTCGCGAGGATCGAGGATAGCTGGGTTTACGTTTGGCAGAGCTGTTGGTACTTCGAAGTCGAAGAATGGAATCTTCTTGGTCTCAGCCTTGAGGATTGAACCATCGAGGATAGCGTCGATGATACCACGAGTGTCAGGAATAGAGATACGCTTGCCTGTTCCGTTCCAACCAGTGTTTACGAGGTAAGCCTTTGCGCCACTCTTCTGCATCTTCTTTACGAGTTCCTCAGCATACTTTGTTGGGTGCAGCTCGAGGAATGCCTGGCCGAAGCAAGCAGAGAAGGTAGGAGTTGGTTCAGTAATACCACGCTCTGTACCTGCCAACTTTGCAGTGAAACCAGAGAGGAAGTAGTACTGAGTCTGCTCAGGAGTCAGGATAGATACTGGAGGCAGTACACCGAATGCATCTGCGCTGAGGAAGATGACGTTCTTTGCAGCTGGACCTGCGCTCTTGCCTGCAACCTTCTTTACGATGTTGTTGATGTGGTCAATTGGGTAGCTGACACGAGTGTTCTCTGTTACGCTCTTGTCTGCGAAGTCAATCTTACCGTCCTTGTCTACAGTTACGTTCTCCAAGAGAGCGTTGCGCTTGATAGCACCATAGATGTCAGGCTCGTTCTCCTTTGACAGGTTGATAACCTTAGCGTAGCAACCACCTTCGAGGTTGAATACTCCTTCGTCATCCCATCCGTGCTCATCGTCACCAATCAGCAGACGCTTAGGATCGGTTGAAAGGGTAGTCTTACCTGTACCTGAAAGACCGAAGAAGATAGCAGTGTTCTTGCCTTCCATGTCGGTGTTAGCTGAGCAGTGCATTGAAGCGATGCCCTGAAGTGGGAGGTAGTAGTTCTGCATTGAGAACATACCCTTCTTCATTTCACCACCGTACCAAGTATTGATGATTACCTGCTCACGGCTGGTTGTGTTGAATGCAACACAAGTATCTGAGTTAAGGCCGAGTTCCTTGTAGTTCTCAACCTTTGCCTTTGATGCATTGAAGATAACGAAGTTTGGCTCGAATGTAGCGAGTTCAGCTTCAGTTGGCTGGATGAACATGTTCTTGATGAAATGTGCCTGCCAAGCTACCTCTACGATGAAACGTACAGCAAGACGAGTTGCTTCGTTTGCGCCGCAGAATGCGTCAACTACATAAAGCTGCTTGTTTGAAAGCTCCTTGATAGCGATGTCCTTTACCTTAGCCCATACTTCTTCTGTCATTGGGTGGTTGTCGTTCTTGTAACCCTCAGTAGTCCACCATACCTTATCGTGGCTCTGAGCATCGTCAACGATGTACTTGTCCTTAGGTGAACGACCTGTGAAGACACCTGTCATCACGTTTACTGCGCCAAGCTCAGTTTCCTGACCTACCTCATAACCAGTGAGTGATGGGTCAACTTCTGCCTTGTAAAGTTCCTCGAATGAAGGATTGTGTGCAATCACGGTTGAACCTGTGATGCCGTACTTAGTTAAGTCTAATGCTGCCATTTTTTATATGCTTTAAGTTATTAAAAATTAATCTCTTTTTGGGTGATTGCAAGTGCCATTTTGGGCGGCACTCGTCCGCAAATCCTAAAAATCAATACAAAGGTACGAATTATTTACCATTCGACCATTTACCATTCACCTTTTTTCACTTTTCACTCTTCACTTTTCTCTTTTTTGACGCTCATTGCTACACTCATTTGGCAATTTTGCGCATTTTATTGTACATTGTACATTATAAATTATAAATTATTACTATCTTTGCAAACGGAAACAGAAACTAACTAAAAATAAAAGTAAACAACCCATTTATTATGAAGAAAACTCTATTCGTTTTAGGTGCGCTGCTGACAACAACAGTCAGTTGGGCACAGGACGTGAAGATTGAGTTCTTTACGCCCTCGATTGTACATGTAGTCAAAGGACAACCTACGAAAACACTTGTTGTAACCGCAAAGCCAATGGATAAAGGTTGGTCTGCCTCTAATGGCCAATGGAAGAGCAAAGAACTTACCATCAAGCAGGACGCTCAGGGCAACCTTACCTTCCTCACTGCCAAAGGAACCGTGCTGCTTCAAGAGAAGAACTGCGATGTCAAGGAAGCACGCCAGACCTTCACTCTCGATAAAGATGAGGCCATCTACGGACTTGGTACCATCCAGAATGGTAAGATGAACCGCCGTGGTGAGAGCAAACGCATGGAGCAGTCCAATCTCGAGGACTTCATGAATGTACTGCAGTCTATTAAGGGCTGGGGTATCTATTGGGAGAACTATTCACCAACCCTTTTCGAAGATAATGCCAACGGAATGACCTTCGATGCCGAGGTAGGCGATGGCGTCGACTATTACTTTATGTATGGCGGCTCTGCCGACGGAGTGATTGCCCAGATGCGCTACCTTTCAGGCGATGTACCGATGTTCCCGCTCTGGACGTTCGGCTACTGGCAGTCGAAGGAACGCTATAAGACAGCCCGCGAGACCGAGGGCATCGTCGACCAGTATCGTGAGTTGCAAGTGCCCCTCGATGGTATCATTCAAGACTGGCAGTATTGGGGAAGCAACTATCTGTGGAATGCAATGGATTTCCTTGCAGAGGATTTCTCCAATGGCAAGCAGATGATAGATAATGTTCACAAGAAACATGCACACTTCATGATTAGTATTTGGGCAAGCTTTGGACCGATGACTCAGCAGTTCCGCGAGTTGGACGAGAAAGGCCTCTTGCTGCCTATCGAGACATGGCCTCAGAGTGGAATCTCACATGTTTGGCCACCCGACATGAAGTACCCCTCAGGTGTGAAGGTCTACGACGCTTTCAGTCCTGTGGCTCGCGACATTTACTGGAAATACCTCAAGACTCTCTACGACTATGGTACGGATGCTTGGTGGATGGACTCTACCGATCCCGACTTCTTCAATCCCAAGGAGAGCGACTATGCTCATCCTGTGACGGGCGGTACATGGCGCTCACTGCGCAATGCCTTCCCATTGGAGACCGTTCGAGGCATCTATCAGTCACAGCGTAAGGACGACCGTGGCAAGCGTGTATTCATTATGACCCGCTCTTCCTATGCCGGACAGCAGCACTATGGTTCCAACATGTGGAGTGGCGACGTCAACTCATCATGGGACATGCTGCGTAAGCAAGTACCTGCAGGATTGAGCTACACACTGACAGGCAACCCCAACTTCAACACTGATATCGGTGGCTTCTTCTGTGGATCTTACAATACTCGTGGAGGTGGCTCTGCACCACGCAACCCACAGTTCCAGGAACTCTATGTGCGCTGGATGCAGTATGGTTTGTTCTGTCCTGTATTCCGCAGTCATGGTGCCGATGCACCACGCGAGATCTGGCAGTTCGGAAAGAAAGGTGAGCCAGTATATGATGCTATCGAGAAGCAGATCCGTTTGCGCTATCGTCTCATTCCTTATCTCTATAGCCTTGCTTGGCAGGTAACCTCCAACAACGACAGCTACATGCGTCCGCTCTTTGCTGACTTTGCTGCCGACAAGCAGGTGTGGGATATGACCGATGAGTTCATGTTTGGCCACAGCATCCTTGCCTGTCCGATTGTCAGTCCACAATACACCGAGGAACGCATTATCCGCACCAATGAGATGACAGGCTGGAACCGTCAGAATGCAACCGATGGCGGCGCTACAGGAGCAGTCGACTTCACTGCCACCAAAACCGCAACCAAGTACCTGCCGAAGGGTGCCGAGTGGTACGACTTCTGGACAGGCCGTCGCTACCAAGGAGGACAGAACGTAGAACTGCAGACATCCTTCGATCGTGTACCGATGTTTGTACGTGCAGGCGGCATCCTGCCACTTGGACCGGAAATGCAGTATGTAGGCGAGAAGTCATGGGACAACCTCGAACTGCGCGTCTACCCAGGAGCTAACGGGCGGTTCATGCTCTATGAGGACGAAGGCGACAGCTACAACTATGAGAAGGGTACATACGCCACCATCACCTTCGATTGGAGCGACAAGAGTCGCACCCTCACCATCGGTGCCCGTCAAGGCAGTTATCCAGGCATGCTCCAATCGCGTAAGTTCACCGTTGTTCTGCCCGATGGTCAGCAAAAGACCGTCGACTACCGAGGAGCAAAGACCACTGTACGATTCTGATGTAACACCTCAAATGAAGGGCATCAATTACTGCCCCTTTCTTAATAAATAATAAGGTATTCGGCACTTGCTGGATACCTTATTTGCCTATTATGTAAAAAAAATGCGAATGTAGGTAAAATTTTTCATAAAAACGCTTGCCGTTACAAATATTTATTGTAATTTTGCGGCTCAAAAGAAATCAATAACCTAAATTACCATAAACCACAAAAGCATCTGCCTATGTATTGGACACTGGAATTGGCAACTAAACTGGAGGATGCTCCTTGGCCAGCAACCAAAGACGAATTGATAGACTATGCAATCCGATCGGGAGCACCACTGGAGGTACTCGAGAACTTACAGGAAATCGAAGACGAAGGCGACGTATACGAGAACATCGAAGAGATATGGCCGGACTACCCATCCAAAGAGGATTTCCTTTGGGACGAAGAAGAGTATTAATAGAAACAGAAACGATGTGACAGCAATGTCGCATCGTTTTTTTTCTCCCCTTTAACTTAATGTCAGCTCGATGAATTATAATAAAGAAAACGGAAGACAAATGCGTAAAATATAATCATTTTACCACCCCTTTTTATGAACATATGTTCGAGCGGTGATGAACATATGTTCTTTGATTCTTGAACATATGTTCCCTGACTCTTGAACATATGTTAGTTGAGGGTGGTCACCTATGTTATCTGTTGAGTTTACTCGTTTTGTTGTTCGTCGAACTAAAGTCTCATCGAATTCACGTTAACTCATGAATAATAGGTCCCTAAATATTGTTTGTGCAATCATGGACCAAGTCAAATTCTATGTAAATAACTGGAAAAAGAAGTATTGTATGCTTTTTTTTCTGCTTTTTTGATGCTAAATTCATGATAATTTCGTACCTTTGCAAAAATCTAAATCCCTTTAAGGGATTAAGATGGAATTGTCACGATATGTCACTTGAGTTCAGTACATTACGGACAAGATTTTATGAAAGCTTTTTCGCTGTCTCCGCATTCACTTTTGTGGTGACCCCAAGAGTTTGTCTTCACTCGAAAGGAGGGAGGCTGTGACGATGTTTACTAAAAGCAGTCTCCACTGGTTTCCCATGCGTATACGAAACTCTAGCCTTTCACGATTGGAGACGATGATGGAACGCCTTAATATGCAGGATGAAGTCGATGAGACATACGTGCCGCTTGGCTTCATCAAGGTCAATATGACAAAGATGGACTTTGCGCCATGTCTGTTAAATTACATCTTCGTTCGTTCCACATTTACAAACTTAGTGCGTCTCAAAAGTAACCTCGAGTTGTTCGAACCGCTGCGGTTTGTTATGCATCCTGTATACGATGAGAAATACGACCGTCGCCACGAAGTTCTGTACATTCCCGATAAGCAAATGGAGGATTACAAGCGAGTGACTGCCCGGGAAAACGAAAAGATAATTTTTCTCGATAATTTGAACTATGCCTGTAAACCCAGTCGGACTGTGCAGATCATTGAGGGAGAATTTGCTGGCGTTGTTGGCAAGATCAAACGGATAGGAGGTGTTCGATGTGTGGTATTACCTATGGGCAGAGAGATTGCTCCTGCCATCATTGACGTACCAAGTAAACATCTCCGCTATCTGACGGAGAGCGAAGAATTGAAAATGAAAAATTAATAAATATGTCACAAGAAATGAAAATCTCCCTCGAAGACCTCGAGGAATTATTAGCTGAAGATAATACTGCTAGTGGCGGTAGACGTTTTCGTCTGAATTTCCAGACAATCTTCTCTGCATTAGTGCTCAACTGGCACTGGTTTTTACTATCCCTTATCATCTGCGTTTTAGGTGCTATCATTTATTTGCATTATGCAGAGCCTGTTTATCAAGTATCGGCTCGTATGCTGGTTAAGAATAATGACGGTAAGAAGAAAAGTGCATCCCAAATGTTGTCCGATGTTGAAGATTTGGGATACTTGAGTAATTCATCGGGTATTGAAAATGAAGTTGAAGTCCTGCGTTCACGTATTCTCCTTCGTGATGTGGTGAAAGACCTGAAGCTTTACACAGAGTACCGTCGTGAGGATGGTCTCAAAGATGTTATTGTCTATAAGAATCAGCCTTTTAGCATTGACCTTGATCCAGAACATCTCGATTCTCTCGACATTGCTTACTTGGAGAGTAGTCAGTGGTTGAAGATGGAAGTATGGCGTGAGGGAACAAACTATATGATTTCCGGTACCCTGAAAGCAGGAGCAGGTGATCCTATCCCTTTTCAACACCGTGCCAAATCACTTCCTGATACTATAAAGACTCGCCTTGGCACGTTGACGATGACTGCAGTCCCGGGCAAGAAGCTTGAGGAAGGACAAGTGTACATAGTCACTATCAGTCCTCCCATGCAAGTTGCCACCTCGTACCTTTCCAGGTTGACCATTAAACCTACAACGAAACGTACTGACATTGCATTGTTGACACTCAAAGATAATAACTATCGAAGAGGGGTGGATGTACTACGCCAACTCTCCATCTGCTACAATCGTCAGGCCAATGCAGAAAAGAATGAGGTAGCCATGCGTACGGAGGAATTTATCAATGACCGCATGGTCAAGATAGATAAGGAATTAGGAAGCACTGAGGAAAAGATACAGCAGTTTAAGCAGCAGAATGCAGTAACCTCACTTTCCGATGCTTCCCAGTCGGTACAGATGTCTAATGAGTTCTCTGCCCGTCTCTCCGAAGCAAACTCCCAAGTACAAATGCTTGACTACATGCGCGAATATGTCAACAATCCCGGTAATAAATACCAGATCATCCCTTCGAACGTAGGAGTGTCCGATGGGGCCACGACCAGTCTTATCAACAATTATAATCAGGCTGTCCAGGACCGTAACCGCCTGTTGATGTCGGCTAGCGAAGAGGCTCCACAGGTAAAGACATTGACTGCGACCATAGATGAATTGCAGAGAAGTATCCAAACAGCTTTGCTCCAAGCTCGCAGTTCAGCTGATATACGACGTCAGGGTATCCAGTCACAGTTTGCCAAGTTCCAAGGTCGTGTGTCGGCAGCACCAATTCAGGAGCGTGTTCTTAATCAGGTTGGACGCCAGCAGGATGTCAAATCCACACTCTACATGTTGCTGCTTCAGAAACGTGAAGAGAACAGTATCGCTCTGGCTGCAACAGCAGATAATGGAAAGCTGGTTGATGAACCGCTCAATGAGGGTAAAGTCAGTCCGAAGAATTTGATTATCCTGCTGTCTGCCGTCCTTCTTGGTTTCTTGATTCCTGCTTTATGTTTATGGATCATTTCGTTGTTCCGTTACAAGATAGAGGGGCATGAAGACTTGGCTCGTCTAACTGACCTGCCTATCATTGCCGATGTGGCAATCGCTTCAGAAAATGTCAAGGACAAGGCGGGCATTGTTGTTCAAGCCAATAAGAATAATCAGATTGATGAGATATTCCGCTCCATGCGTACCAATATCCAGTTTATGTTGCAAGGTGACCAAAAGGTGATTCTCTTTACCTCAAGTATTTCTAGTGAAGGTAAAACCTTCAATGCTGCCAACCTTGCTGTTTCGTTTGCCTTATTGGGTAAGAAGGTCATTCTTTGTGGTCTTGATATCCGCAGGCCGGCATTGGGACGTCTTTTCGACATCTCTGAACAGTCTAAAGGTATTACACCACTCCTGACACTTGATGAAGTCTCTCAGACGGCACTCAATGCCCAAATTCTGAATTCTGGTGTGAACGCTAACCTCGATCTCCTTTTAGCAGGTCCAGTGCCACCGAACCCCACAGAACTGTTGGCCCGTGATAATTTTCATCAGATTGTTGATATGCTTCGTGCTCAATACGATTATGTGATTTTCGATACAGCTCCTGTGGGAATAGTAACAGACACTCTCCAGATAGGTCAACACGCAGACATCACTGTCTTTGTATGTAGAGCGGATTACACACATAAGTCAGCAGTGGGGCTTCTCAACACTTTGGCAAAAGAGCAGAAATTACCTAATCCATGTGTCATCTTGAATGGCATCGACATGTCACGTCGCAAGAACGGCTATTATTATGGTTATGGCCGTTATGGTAAGTATGGCCGTTATGGTTATGGAAGTTATGGCAAGTACAGCTATGGTAACTACGGAAGCTATGGCAATTATGGCCAGTATGCGGAATCGCACTATGGCAACAAAGACGATGACAGTATTAAGAAGTAAAATCAATTTACGATTTTATCACCTCCCAAAAGATATTATATAGAAAATAGTAAATCGTCAAATAGTAAATTAAACGATGCTTATCGCAGTAGATTTCGACGGAACTATCGTTGAGAATAAATATCCGGAGATTGGGGAAGAGCGTCCTTTTGCTATTGAGACCTTGAAGATGCTCATCCGTGATCACCATCGTATCGTCCTTTGGACCTGTCGCGAAGGGCAACTTCTCGATGATGCCATTGTGTGGTGCCGTGAGCATGGTGTGGAGTTCTATGCAGTCAATCATGACTATCCAGAGGAGACGACGGATAATAATCCACACTTCACACGTAAGCTGAAGGCAGATATCTTTATCGATGATCGCAACTTAGGTGGACTGCCTGATTGGGGAACCATCTACTCTATGATTTCCAAAAACAAGAAGTGGAGACACCTCATCGACGAGGCTTATTCGGGTGTGAAAGATTATGGTGAGCCTCAAATGCAACAGAAGCGTTGGTGGCATTTTTTCAAAGTTGAAAGCTGATAATATTAAATAAAATAAGATGAAAAGAATTTATGTTTTGGCATTTGTTGCCTTTTCTTTACTGCTGCTGATGTCTTGCAGTAGCTCCAAGAATGTCGCTTATATTCAGAATAGCGACACAGTTGATTTCTCCCGTTCGGAAGTTTTATATGATGCCCGTATCATGCCAAAAGACATCCTTATGATAACAGTCAATACTGTTAATCCTGAAGCATCTGCACCATTCAACTTGGTGGTTTCTGCAACTCTACGTTCCAGCAGTGGCAGCCAGAGCATGAGCTCTAACCGCGCTCTCCAGACTTATCTGGTTGATAATAACGGATGTATAGAGTTTCCTGTCGTGGGAACGCTTAAAGTGGGAGGTCTCACCAAATCAGAATGCGAGCAACTCATCCATGAAAAGATCCGACGTTTTTTAAATGCAGAAGAGAACCCCATCGTCACTGTTCGAATGGCTAACTATAAGATTTCTGTGCTTGGTGAAGTTAATAGACCGGGTATGTTTACAGTGGGCAATGAGAAGATTAATATCTTCGAAGCCTTAGCTCAGGCTGGAGATTTGAGCATATATGGTGTTCGTGACCGTGTGAAACTGATTCGTGAAGATGAAAACGGTCAAAAGAATGTTTACACACTCAATCTGAATGATGCGGAAATAATTAACTCACCCTATTATTATCTTCAGCAGAACGATATCATCTATGTAGAACCTAACAAGGTGAAGGCTCGCAACTCAGATGTGGGTCGAACTACGTCAATGTGGATGACTGGCACGAGCATCTTGATTTCCTTGACGGCACTACTGTATAATATTCTTAAGTAGTTGATGACTCATTTTTGAGTCGATGGTTAATTATGATGCGTTTTGAGTTGAGCAAATAGTCTTTCGATAATAATTATGAAAACAATTTTTACAGTAGGAGTTTTTGATCTGTTACATATTGTAAAGCATGCTTCGTCATTTAATAGCGATTGAGCAGTAATTATTCCGTATAGTAATCTCCCCAAACTATTACCTCTATCATCAAAGGGTTCTTTGCCCTGAACACATAATGAAAGACGATTGGACATTAATTATAAAACCACACCAGAAGCTGTGGAGCGTTGACCTTGGTGAGATATGGCGTTATCGCGACTTGATACAGCTGTTTGTCAAGCGTGATGTCGTGGTTCAGTATAAGCAGACTATTCTAGGTCCGCTATGGTATGTGATACAGCCCATACTGACGGTTATCATGAATATGGTTGTATTCGGTGGTATTGCCAAGATGAGTACCGATGGTATACCTCAGGCATTGTTCTATATGGCAGGAAATGTCTGTTGGTTATATTTTGCAAATTGTCTTAATCAGACTTCTAATACCTTTATTGCCAATCAGAACATGTTCGGAAAAGTTTACTTCCCGCGTTTGGTCTTGCCTATCTCTACCGTGCTCAGCAACCTGCTACGTTTTGGCGTACAATTAGGGTTATTCATTGCCATATACTTGTATTATTACTTTAACGGAAGTAACATTCATCTTGGTAATATGTTCTCGGAACCATCTTTCCTCACTCCAGTTTTGGTTTTGGTGTTGGTTTTGGTTTTGGTCGTTATGTTAGCAGGTCTTGGTCTTGGTTTTGGCATCTTGGTGTCATCGATGACTACGAAATACCGAGATTTGCGTATCCTCTTTACGTTCATTGTTCAGTTGTGGATGTATGCTACGCCGATAGTTTATCCCATCAGTATGGTGTCGGAGGGAACACTGCGTACATTGATGCTTGCAAATCCAATAACTTCCATTATTGAAGCATTTAAATATATTACTTTAGGGCAGGGCTACTTCTCTTGGGGTGCTTTAGGCTATAGTTTCTTATTTATGATCCTCCTCCTAGTCTTTGGCGTAGTTATATTTAATAAGGTGCAGCGTTCTTTTATGGATACTGTTTAGGTTTAACGCTAACGATAACCCTAATGATAACTTTAACGCTATCTTTATCGATAAAAGAATAATATAGAAGATGGCAGATTCGGCGAGAAATTTTAGGAAATATAAGGTGTGGCAGGATTCAGTGGATTATGCCACATATGTTTATGAAGTAACGGGAAGAATGCCGTGGTTTGAGAAGAAAGGATTATGTGATCAGCTACAACGAGCCGTGGTGTCCATTAGCAGTAATATTGCTGAAGGAGCAGCAAAACCATCGGATGCTGAATTTGCTCATTTCCTAGATCATTCACTTGGTTCTGCATTCGAAGTTGAGACACAATTATTAATATCGAGGAATGTCAATTATATCGCACCAGAACTCTATCAAGACCTTCATGCCAAGTTGGCAGAAATAGAAAAACAACTCCATGGTTTAATCAACACCCTCCGTAACCCCAAGAATTAAGTTCCCTGTTAGGGTTAAGGTTAATGTTAAGGTCATCATAATGAAAGCAATAGAATTCGAAAATATAGGTAAACAATATCGGCTAGGCTTAGTTTCCACAGGAACAATTAAACACGACTTGAACCGGTGGTGGGCGATGAATGTGCTCCACAAAGAAGATCCGTATCTTAAGATTGGAGAAACCAACGTCCGCTCACAGAAAGGACATAGTGAATATGTCTGGGCATTGAAAGACATCAACTTCTCCGTTGAGGAAGGTGATGTGGTGGGTATCATTGGTAAGAATGGTGCAGGTAAAAGTACATTGCTGAAGTTGCTTTCTCGTGTAACTATGCCTACTACCGGAACCATCAAGGTGCGTGGACGCATTGCTTCCTTATTGGAAGTGGGTACCGGTTTCCATCCTGAGATGACTGGCCGTGAGAATATCTATATGAATGGGGCGATTATGGGCATGACCAAGGCAGAGATTTCACGAAAACTGGATGAGATTGTAGACTTTTCAGGTTGTGAACGCTATATTGACACCCCTGTTAAACGTTATTCTAGTGGTATGACTGTCCGACTCGGCTTTGCTGTCGCAGCACACCTAGAACCAGAGATTTTGGTAGTCGATGAGGTGTTAGCTGTGGGGGATGCGGAATTCCAGAAAAAAGCTATCGGAAAGATGGGAGAAGTTGCGTCAGGCGGCCGTACAGTCCTTTTTGTTTCTCATAATATGGCTGCAGTCCGCAGTTTATGCAAATCAGGTGTCGTGCTAAAGGATGGGATGTTTAATTTTCAGGGTACTGCAAATGAAGCTGTAGACTATTACTTAAAAGCTTATGCAGACAATTATTCTGGTTTGCCCTTGGAAGAAATTCCACGTACAGACAAAACCAATGGTTTGCTAAAGTTTGTTGATATTTCATTTCTTAATGAGGCAAATGAGCCCATTACTCCCCATTGTGGGAAATTCCTGCGAATTCGTTTGAAAATGAAAGTTGAGAAGGGTGCAGACCAATGTTATGTTGCAATAGATGTCAATAACATGTATGGGGATCCAATTATGAATTTTTCTTCACATATAACGATGGATGAGTTCAAACTCACGCCGGGAATACATGAAGCAGACCTTGACATCCCTAAATTACCATTGACGGCTGGAATCTATAGACTAACATTATGGGCAAATGCTAAAAACCCACTTATTAGTATTATATGTGGTGACTGCTTAAGAGATGTCATAAAACTAAAAGTAGAAGAGGATGATTTTTTTGGAAGGGGAAAGAACATCGGCTCTCATTTGTTAGGCAAAGTCGTTTTATGCGATTATTCTTGGTCGGTACATTAAATTGTTCTTCAAATTAACTAAATTTATATGCCAAGAATAACAGTCATTGTTCCCGTCTATAAAGTTGAAGCATTTATCGAGCGTTGTGTTCGAAGTTTGTTTGAACAAACACTTGACGGGGTGGAATATCTTTTCATTGATGATTGCACACCTGATGGGTCGGTAGGAATATTAAAGGAACTTATTGATGAGTATCATCAGCGTATTGTTGATAAGGATTGGATTGTTAGGATTGAGCAGATGCCTAATAATAGTGGTATACTAACGGTGCGTCGTCATGGAATGAAGATGGCTACTGGTGATTATGTTATTCAAATTGACAGTGATGACTGGATTGAGGATAGTATGCTAAGTGACATGTGGCATGTAGCAATGGAAGGTGATTTGGATGTAGTTATTTGTGATATAAAGATTGTTGGGAAATCGGGAATCAAATATCTAAAAGGTTTGAACTTTGATAGTGTTAACTTATTCATTAAAGATATGTTGATGAATAAATCACCATGGACTTTGGTAAATAAGCTATTCAAAAGAGCGATATATGCCGACAACAAAATAATATATCCTTTTGATGGTATGAATTTGGGAGAGGATATGGCACTTGTTGTAGAACAAATGTATTATTGTCGTACCATCGGATACATTGATAAAGCATATTATAATTATTTTGAAAACAGCACTTCTATTACTCATCCCCAGGGAGAAGAAGACGTTATACGTCACCATTTTCAATGGGTAGAAAACATTAGGACATTGGAAGCCTTTTTTTGTATGCACAACGATGACCGCTGGCAAAAAGAAATAGACTACCAGAAATATAAAGGAAAAATGGGAATGCTTAATAGGATTAATATTTCTAAATATTATAAGCTATGGCTGCCATATTTCCCCGAATTGTTCTATCAGTTATTATTCAACCCTTACGTATCTTGCAGAGGAAAGGCAGCATATTATAAAAATCACATGAAGTGTTTATCGAAATATGTTACGAACTTATTCTAACCAAACAACATTTCTTTAGCAAATGATAACATATAGCATTATTATTCCTCATCGTGATATTCCACAGCTGTTGCAACGTTGTCTGGACTCGATACCGCAACGTCCAGACCTTGAAGTCATTGTAGTGGATGACAATAGTAACCCGGAATTGGTTGATTTTAGCCGGTTTCCAGGCCAGGATCGTGCGGATACGACGATTGTCTTCGACAAGTCTGGATTGGGAGCAGGGCGTGCTCGAAATATCGGTTTAAAGCAAGCGAAAGGGAAATGGTTGCTGTTTGCTGATGCAGACGATTTTTTTAATTACTGCTTAAACAACGTGCTTGACGAGTATGCAGATGATGATTCTGACATCATTTTTTCTCGAATTTCAAGTATAGATAGTGTTTATTATGTTAATTCAAATAGGGGTGATTTCTACAATGCTTATTTTAAGGAATATCTTGCAAACAAGGCTGAAGGTGAAAAGAAATTACGATATGTCTCTGGGGTGGCATGGGGTAAGTTGGTAAGACGTGAAATGGTGACTAGTAATAATATTAAATTTCAAGAGACAAAGATACACGAAGATACCAAGTTTGGATATTTGACAGGTTTTTATGCCAATACTATCGCAGTAGATTTTCGGGCAATATATTGCTTGACAAACAGGCAGAATTCTCTTTCCCGCACTCTGACCGATGAGAAGATTTTAGACCGCGTAAGAGTAGTTGCTGAAAAGGAACGTTTTTTTGTTGACCATAATATATATCCTGCATTTAAGTATCAGAATAGGGAGATTATAGATAACTTGATATTACTCAAAAGAGAAGAAAAAAAAATTCTGTACGACAGATGTATGGAAATATTTTCTGATTTCTCATTTCCTGCGACGGTAATAGAAGAGATGATAGCCCAAAGGATACTTGAAGTTCGGGCGAAAAACAAACGTCGAGTGATTGATGCGAAACTGGATCAGATTAAACGAGTATTTTTTTCTCCTTTTCGCCATCTTCTGTTTAATGTCTTTTCATGAAAGTGTCCGTAATCTTTTGCAAATGATGACCTATAGCATTATTATTCCGCATCGTGACATTCCACAGCTGTTGCAACGTTGCCTGGACTCGATACCGCAGCGTCCTGACCTCGAAGTCATTGTGGTGGATGACAATAGTAATCCTGAACAGGTGGACTTTAGCCGTTTCCCAGGATTGGAGCGTTCTGATACAACCATTATCTTCGACAAGTCAGGACGGGGAGCAGGGCGTGCGCGAAATGTCGGTATGGAACATGCGAAAGGTAAATGGCTGTTGTTTGCCGATGCTGATGATTTCTTTTCTTATTGCCTCAATGATGTACTTAATGAGTATGCAGATTGTGAGGCAGATATAGCTTTTTTCAGAGCATCCAGCCTTGATAGCGATTATTATACGAATACAAAAAGAGCTAATGATTATAACGGTTATTTTCAAAAATATGCTGATGATGCTGCGATGGGGGAAATGCTCTTGAGATATGTTGCAGGTGTACCATGGGGTAAATTAATTAGGCGTAAAATAGTAAGCGAAAGGGGCATCCGTTTTCAAGAGACAACGATACTCAATGATTCGAAATTTTCTTATCTGACAGGCCATTATGCAAAGACAATCATTGTAGATGCGAGGGCAATCTATTGCATGACATATAGATCCGATTCCATAACCTACACTTTGACCGATGAAAAGATTCTGGACCGAGCAAGAGTGTTGGCAGAAAGAGAACGTTTTTTCCTTGATCATAATTTGCCGGTAGCATTAAAATGGCTTCAATGGGAAGCAAGGAGTCTGATAAAACTAAAGGAACAGGGCAAAAAACTTCTATATGATAAATGCCTGAATATTTTTTCTGAATATGGCATCACAAATGCGACAGTTGAGAAATTGATTGCTCAAGAGCAAACGAGACGACGGAAAGCAAAAAGACAGAGGTTTGTCAATAAATGGATGGGTAGGTTAGGGTTAAGGTCATTTAAATGAAAGTCTCTATTATTATCCCGTGTTACAATGTAGAACCATACATTGAGCGATGCTTGAAAAGCGTGATGGAGCAGACCTATCAAGGTTGCATACAGTGCTTGATAGTGGACGATTGTGGAGTGGATAGAAGTATGGATATTGTAGAACGAATGGTAGCCAGCTATCATGGTCCAATCCATTTCTGCATACTCCATCATGAGTGTAATCGGGGACTTTCTGCAGCACGTAACACAGGTATGGAAGCTGCAACAGGTGATTATCTTTTTTTCTTGGATTCGGACGACGAAATCACTACAGATTGTATAGAGAAACTGATGTTTCCGATTAACGAAGAACGATATGATCTTATTGTGGGGAATACACATACTATTGGCGATGACCGGTTGGGTAAACAGCTAAACTTGAAGCTGAATGACGGTGAAGTACTTATAGGTGAAGAAATTATGGATGGCTATCGTAGAGATTGGAATATGATTGTTCCAAATAAACTCTACCGGGCAGCATTTATCTTCGAACAAGGGTTGCATTTCAAAGCAGGTTTGCTACATGAGGATGAATTATGGAGTTTTCAAGTGGCATGTTTGGCTCAATCATTAAGAGTCGTTAATCAAATGACATACATTTATTATATAAGGGATAATAGTATTACTACTTCGATTGATGCCAAAAAGAGAAAGCGGGAAGCACTAAGGATTATCGTTGCAGAGATGCGTAACTTTCTGATGGATAGAAACATTTGCTTATCAAGTGCATACAGATTGGTGCAGTATTTCTTCTGGCGTATATTAAAACCAGTACAGAATAATCGTAGTCAGTTTATACAGGATTATTGTCTATTGCGCAAAGCAACCCAATTCTCACTACTCTATCGTGTTAAGGCCGTAGGTTTGCATCCTCGGGCTCAATTGGCAAATCTCTATTATTTGATACCTTCAAAGATTGCTGCCAAGATTATTTATAGACGCAATCACAGAAGATAAAGCAATTCTTTTTTGAATATGGCTAATCCTTTAGTGAGTGTTTTAGTTCCTGTTTACCAAGCAGAGAAATACATAGAACGATGTGCGCAGAGCCTATTTGAGCAGACCTACGATAATATGGAGTTCATCTTTTGTGACGATTGTTCACCTGATGCCAGTATCCAGAAGCTGAAGGAGGTGATGAAAGATTATCCTCAGCGGTCAGAACAAATTCGGATTATTCACCATGAGCGAAACCGAGGCTCTGCTGCTGCACGAAACACATTGATTGATAACTGCAAAGGAGTCTTCCTTTTTTGGGTGGATTCTGATGATTGGGTGGACACAAATGCCGTTGAAGTATTGGTAAAGAAACAACAGGAAACTGATGCAGATATTGTTACCTGTCGTGCTTATGCACATTTTGCAAGGGGCGAAGTGAGAGAATACTTTGACGGTGGCTGGGACTTGGATAGGGAGACTTTGTTAGAGATGATTCTAAGAGGCAAACGTGGAGCTTCTGTTTGGCGTCGGTTAATCAGAAGAGAATTGTTCACAGTCAATCATATCAAGTGTATTGAGGGAATTAATGGCCGTGATGACTTTCAGCTAATTGTCCCTTTAATCTATTTCTCAAGAAAGGTTGACGGGATAAATGCGTTTTTGTATCATTACCGTAGGGATATTTCCCATTCTATCACCTATGATTATATGAATAATGTAACATATCAGATTCATGCTATGATTTCACGTTTGGCTATGAGGGATTTTTTTGCAGGAAAGGATGACCATTATGTACATATAATTAGCGAGGAGATTGTTCGTTGGGCACATAAGTTCATGATGCAGCATTATCAGCATCACAATCGGAAAAGCTATCAGATAATGGTCGATTATATAGACCAAATGGAAAGGGAATATTGGAAAAAGATAAAGTGGGATAATGAAATTATTAGATGCATGGAACACAATTATTACATAATGTGTGTGACTTATCCTATTCGTAGATTGAGAAGAAAAATAAATTGTCATTAAACCAGATCTCAAAATAATGAAAGTTTTGGTTATTGGAAGCGGTAATTCAGGACTGATACATGCCGCAAAGATTTATGAAAAAGGCTTTCCTGTAGGGGTATTGAAGACATCAGACTATGGGAACATGGATTTCTTCAGTAGCATATCAGAGAAAAGTGAATATGATGTTGTGGATTTGACCAATTATGGGAATACGTTCAAAGCCAAGATGCAATTTATCACGCGTGATGTTAAAAAGGCTATTGACTTTGCTGACGTCATAATGGTGATGACAACTACAAGTCAGCATGAGCATGTTGCCAGGTTGATTGCCCCGTATGTGCGTGACGGCCAGTTGATTGTATTGTGTCCGGGTTATATGGGGAGTCTTATCTTCAAGAAACATATCAAGGCTGATGTCGTTTACAGTGAATGGGAAACAACAGCGTATAACGGGCGGATTGTTGATGGTAGCTTCGTCCGTATCACATTTTACAATCCTCGTAATGCTATTTCTGTGCTACCGGTCTGCAAAGCCGAAGAGGTATTAAAAAAGTTATCCCAACTGTTCGGCAACACGAAATATTTAAGGAAGCACATCCTTGAGTCAGCGCTTCACAATCCCAATATGATAGTCCATCCGATAGGAATTATTTTCTCTGCATCCCGTATTGAGCATAGTGGTGGTGAGTTTTGGATGTATCGTGAGGCATTCACACCTTCAGTAGTGCGTGTCATACAGGAATTTGACAAGCATAAGAACAAGATACTTGAGGCTTTCGGTTGTGAACCGCTTGACTATTTTGAGGCTGCAAAATGGCGTAATGCCGAAGATTTGAGTATTCCTGCGATGGATGTGTTCCGTTCCTTTGCTGATTCGAGCAACAAAGGACCGTCAGTTATTAATCACCGTTATCTGAATGAAGATGTCCCCATGGGGCTTGGTCTATATATCTCTATTGGAAAAGTGCTGGGATACGACACTAGCATCCAAGAGAGTATATTGACATTAGCCTCTGCTTTGTTAGGAAAGAATTTGAAGACTCAGTCGCGCACGATTCAATATTTATTGGGTAGGGATGAGGTAACAGTAGATGACATCAAACAGGCCATACATTAAAGACCTGTGACAAGAAGAATAAGAAAGTGCAGGAAAATGAATTAATAGAGGAATAATGACTATCAGATCTATGATTAAGAGATGGTGGAAGACCTTTAAGTGGGTTACTAAATATCCGAATATTAGCACGGGGATGAGAGTACATGTATTCTTTGACTATTTGAGCCTTTATCGAAAAAAGGGACTTACCCATGACGAGTATAAAGATTTTGAATTTGAGAAGCAGTCAGATGAGTTCCGACAGACCTTCCTTGGATTGAACGAACAGCGCTATTATCTGGATTATTTGAATCCTATCAAATATTATAGTCTTGCACGCAACAAATATTTGACACATAAAATACTGGAGAATACAGGTGTGAGGAAAGCTGAACTATATTGCTATTATCAGCCAGAGGGAAAAGTTATAGAGAGCAACGAGATTGCCAATCGCTTATTTGATGTGTGTCGTATTTTGAAAGCAAAGAATGTGACGGAGTGCGTTGTTAAGCCAACAGAGAGTTCGCATGGTAATAATGTCTATTTAGTGACTCACCTTGAATATGAAACGGATGATTGTAAACTGATACTTTTTAATAATGAGGTGATTAAATTATCAGATATTTTAGGCCAGAATCCAATTATCTTTGAGAGCGTCATCAAGCAGATAACTCAGTTTTCTGCTTTTAATTCTTCGTCTGTAAACACTATAAGGTTTATGACAGTCTTGTATCCAGACGGGAAAGCGCGTATGGCTGGTATATGGATGAAGTTTGGACGACGTGGAAGATGTGTTGACAATGCTGGCAGTGGTGGTAATATCGATGCCTGTGTGGATATTGCTACAGGAGAGATAAAGTATGTAACTGAATTTAACGGATGGCGAAATGTGAAAGCTATTTCCCATCATCCTGATACAGGGACTTTACTTGAAGGTGTGAAGATTGAAAAATGGAATGATATTGTTGAGCAAGTGCTTCATTTCCAAGAGTGCTTTCCATATTGTAAGGCGGCTGGCTGGGATATTGCGATTACTGATGAAGGTCCTATCGTTATTGAAGTGAATGATTTTTGGGACCGTACTGGTCAGTTTTTTATCCGTCGTGGTTGGCGCAATGAGATTCGGGACTGCTATTTTGCATGGAAGGCAACAGGCAAGAACTATGCAACAGGCTCATGGCGGCTTCCTTTTAAAAATAAGAGATTAATGGCAAAGTATAATCAATGAGTATAAGTGATGTGAAATGAAGATACCAAACAGAATTTTCCGTAAAGTGTTGTCATGGGTTTATCGTTATCAGGAATATGCTGCTGATCAAAGACCGATTCATAAGATTAGAAATAGCTATTCGAAACTAAAAACCCAAAAGAAGCTTTCAAATGAGCAAATAAAGGAGATTCAAGACTATTACAAAGCATTATTAGGACATGAGGTTCCCATAGAATGGCATCAATATTTTTATTCCAGAACAGGTAATTATTCTAAATTATACATTCCAACTAGTGAATACAAACATCAGATTATTGGCCGATTGAATGTCTATCCTCTACATCTTGCCTATAACGACAAGAACATGACAGACGTTACTTTGCCTCATACTCATCAACCAAAGATTTATGTAAAAAACATGGGCGGGTATTTCTATGCAGAAGGTCAACCTATCACAAAAGAGGAGGCTATTCATCTATGTAGAGATTTGGGAGATGTAATCATAAAACCATCGTTAACAGGCAGAGGAAATGGTGTGAGAAAAGTTCATATCGAGGATGGAATCGTGGATAACAAACAAGCTCTTGAAGAGCTGTTTCATGAGTATTTTGCAGACTATCTTGTTCAGCAAGTGATTGTGCAGCATCCAGATATGAAAGCTTTAAACAGCAGTTCTGTCAATACCATAAGGATTGTTACTTACCGTACGGGCATGGAGGTGAAAACGGTTTATACTGTGATTCGGATAGGACGTAAGGGCATGAATATAGATAATGAAAGTGCGGGTGGCATCAGTGCAATCATTCATCCCGATGGCTCTATCGGGAAATATGCATACGGTGCACCTGGTGTGGATAATGTGGAATTCACAGATACAGGAATTAAACTGGATGGCTATAAGGTCCCTTCATATAATAAGGCAATTGAGATGGTCAAACAAAGTCATATGCAGTTACCCTATTTCAATATGATTGGTTGGGACATCGCTATCGAAGAAGATGGCTCTCCTGTTATGATAGAACTCAATTTGAATCCTGATTTAAGCCAGTCAGCCAATGGCCCTGCATTCGGGGAGTACACGGAAATGATATTAAAGGATGCAATGAGCAGAAAGAATACTTGGACTCCTGTTACTATGAAGTGCATGAATATGAGAAACTATTATATATAGTTTTTGTACATTGTAAGTAATGATTAGTATCATAGAAAAACCCGATTGGGTGTCATGGGATGAGATACATGATGTCTTATGGGCTGCCCATGAAAAGAACAGGGAGAATGGCATCATAATGGCATTCCCCGCATTGTCAGGAGACGGGATTCGGAAAAAGATAGGGAAAGAAGGTAAGATGTTTGTGGCAATGGATGAAGATAATGTCGTCGGAACAGTAGGCCTCATAAAAAGCAATGCCAACCATTGGTATGCTGATGGTAAATGTGGACATGTGTGTTTTGCTGCCATTCTACCCGACTATGAGGGGAAAGGCATCTATCGTTCTTTGAATGAAAAACGAGAGCTGTATGCGAAGGAGAATAACTATTCCGTTCTGGTTGCTGACACGAATGAACGGAACATGAAGATGATAGAAATAAAAAAGAAGGAGGGCTATCGTCTGATTAGCTATATGGCATGTAAGGACCATTTTAATGTGGTAATGGCCAAATGGCTGAATGGCTGTCCATATCTCTCCTGGTATGTCAATTTGAGGTTCCATTTGTCCAAATTCAAACAAAAGGTTCGTTACAGAATATATGCCTAGTGTTATTGTCATAGGAAACAGTTATAGCACCCGATTAGGCGTCATAAGAGCAGTCGCCTCTCTTGAATGCGAGGTAACAATCATACATGTTGGGTTCTATGGAAATGATTGCCCTTCAAAACCTCTTGATGGCTATAGCAAATATGTAAACGATATCTTGTACTTCAACAGACAGGAGGGAGAAAAAGGTTTGGTCAAGCTGCTTTTGGAGAAATGTGCGGTGAAAGGTCAGAACCCCATTATTATCCCAACGAGTGACTTCGCTGCCCTTGCCATTGATGATGAGGAGATAAAGAAGCATTTCTCTGTTCCATATATTCATAACGAGATTAATTCAATTGGCTATTGGATGGATAAAGCCAATCAGAAAGAACTAGCTCTTCGTGTTGGATTGAATGCTGCGGACTCTGTTGTTATTGAGAAAAAAGGAAAAGGCTACGTAATGCCTGATAGTATACGATATCCATGTTTTACCAAGCCCATTTCATCTATTGGGGCTGGTAAAAAATGTCTTCAACGATGTGATAACGCTATAGCTTTGCAAAAAGTGTTGGGAATTGCTGAAAAGAATGGCATTCAAAAAATACTTGTGGAGGACTATATTGACATCGAACAAGAATATGCCATACTTGGGTTTTCCGATGGAAAAGATGTAGTGATACCGGGAATTATTGAGTTTCAGCGGGAATGCCAAAGCCATAAAGGGATAGCTATGACAGGTAAAGTAATGCCGATAGATGGATTTGAAGACCTAATAGGCAAGTTCTCAGACTTCATTCGTCAAATGGGATTCGTCGGCATTTTCGATATAGACTTCCTTGAGAGTAACGGCATATTCTATTTTGATGAGATGAATCTTCGTATTGGCGGTTCTGGTGTTGCCATATTGAATGCTGGCGTCAATTTGCCAGCCATGTTCGTAAAAGCGATTTGCAGAGAGAGTACGGACGATATGGCGCAAGCGGTCACCCATGCAGCCTCATTTGTAAATGAGAAGATGGTCTTGGATGATTTTGCTGAAGGATGTATGTCGTTCCGTAAATATAGGAAACAGCTTACCGAAGCTGACATCCTCTTTATCAAGAATGAGACGGACGTTGCCCCCTATAAGATATTTGAAAAGCAAGTAAGAGACCTATTGTTTAGTTATAAAAGAATAGCAAAGCGAGTACTTCATGTTCTTGGTATTCGATATTCCTGATACTTGAAACCTGAGGCTTGAAACAAAAACATGAAACCAACAATTATAGTCATAGGAAGTGCTGACATTATTAAGTTGGGGTTGATTCGCTCTTTCGGTGAGTCGGGTTATAAAATTATCTCTATTCATGTATCAGGAAAGAACATATTCAAGATGAAGCCTCTTGATTACTATAGTAAATATGTTAGTACCTATTACTTTACCAAAGCAGCAAACTTAATTGGTTTGTTGATTGACAAATGTAGAGATGATGTGCAAAAGCCCATACTCATGCCATTAACAGACAATATGGTTTACCTAATTGATCAATCGTTGTCGAAGTTAAGCAAATATTTTATTATCCCCAGTATCAACGGGCGAGAAGGAGGTATCACAAGGCTGATGAACAAAGTCCTTCAGAAAAAGGTTGCTGCTGAAGCAGGATTGAATGTACCAAAAACATGGGAAATATCTTTCGTCGATGGAGACTTTGTCATCCCAGAGGACATAGAATACCCATGCTTTGTAAAAGGAGCCTTAAGTTACAAGAGCAAAAAACAATATCAAAAGAAATGTAGTTGTACCCAGGAATTGAACGATTTGCTAACTCTATGCAAACGGGCTGGTGTTTTTGACTTATGTGCGGAGGAATATCTGGATATTGACAAAGAAGTTGGCGTTATCACCTTTTCCTCGCAGACCGAATGCGCAATACCTGCCATCGTGGAATTCCTTGAAATGGGGAGAAATCCTAAAGGCGGTATTTCTATGAGGGGACAAATCTGTCCAGCAAACAATCGAGAACTCATACAAGCAATCAAATTGTTTTTGACGAAAACTTGTTATGTCGGCATCTGTAATTTAGATTTTATAGTGAGTCGGGGGAAATATTATTTCGTGGAGGTGAATTTCCGATATGCCGCATACGGATATGGCATTTTCAAATCGGGGGTGAATGTACCTGATATGATTGTCTGTTCGTTGCTTGGTGGCGATTTGGGTAAATTTGATACATTGCCGAATAGTAATAAAACGTTCTTTAACGAGAAGGTCGGACTCATTGACGTTATGGATGGTTCCATTACATTTAAGAAGTATAAAGAGAAGAGGAAACAATCAGACATTTTGATGATAGCCGATTTTTTGGATCCTAAGCCAAATAAGAAGATGTGGACAATTGTAGTTAATAATATTGTGAATAAAACACTTTCCAGATTGAAGAAATAGTTAGATGTCTAAAAACTGTAGAATATGAAAAGAAGTATATTTCCTGCCTTTATATTAGAACAGTTAAGAGCCATCAAGCATTTTTTCCCACTTTTAGGGCAAACGCTTTATTGGATGTGTAAGGATCTTTGGCATAGCTATTCTGTGAAGAGAAACCAAAAAGAAAATTTAGCAGAACTGATGGTTGCCAACCATGTGCTGGAGAAAGGCATCACTATGCCGGGGCATAGATTGGGTTTCGGATATGAAAGAGTGAGAAATATTATCGACAAATGTGGAAAATATATCAAGGATTATTCGCCTAATCATATCGAAACACAGTGCTCGATTGACATTCTGGCACAGTATTACAACTTGCATGTAGACAATCATTTTGAGCTGCCAGATGATATCATCAAAGGGATACAAGAAATGAAGAAGAGCAAGTTGTATGATACAAAGCTATGTTATGAAACCACAAAGTCCGAATACTTTGCCCCCACAGATAATTTCAAGGACTTTGCCCTTTCACGCCATTCTGTACGATGGTATTCTGATAAAAAAGTTCCTGACGAGGCCATTGTCAATGCTATCCATCTTGCTCAAACAGCCCCATCTGCGTGCAATAGGCAATGTGTCAAGGTATATGTCATCACAACAGAAGATAAGAAAAAAGCTGTTCTGGATATTCAAAATGGCAATCGAGGATTTGGCCATCTCGCTGACAGAATCCTGTTGATTACGGCAGATATGAGTTTTTGGCTGTGCTACAACAGAAATTCTGCGTTTCTTGATGCCGGTATATTCACAATGAACCTGCTCTATGCTCTTCACTATTATGGGATTTGTGCTTGTACGTTGAATGCCCATCTTTCAATAAAAAAGCAGAGAAAGCTTAGAGAGATTGTTGGATATTCAGAGAGTGAAATTCCAACTGTATTTATCTCTATTGGCAAAGCACCAGAGAAATTCATGGTTACAGGCAGCCAAAGAGTTGAGCACGAAACAATATACAAAATAGTTTAAGGATGATATTATTAGCCTGTATATTCATACTGTTATACGGACTGGTCCAGTATGTAAATGGGCGTAAGGGACGAGGGACATTCGTGTTCTTCTTCTTGCTTACAGGTGGTTTCCATTTCCTGAGTCTGGATTGGTGTCCTGTGAAGTACACCGACTTTGCTGTGGTGTATCTGTTCGCAGTTGCTCTTTTGAACATATATAAAGGTAATTGGAAATTCTTCAAACCACAAATCAAGATTTATACAGTCGTTACTATCATTGGCTTGTATATAACATTAGAGTTTGTCCGCACCATTGCGCTGAAGGAAGAG
Organism: Bacteroidaceae bacterium; assembly: GCA_017529865.1. Classification (GTDB taxonomy): domain Bacteria; phylum Bacteroidota; class Bacteroidia; order Bacteroidales; family Bacteroidaceae; genus Colivivens. The sequence continues at coordinate 28,865 of JAFXNA010000016.1, read as the reverse complement.
CTCTTTTCATTTGCTCTCGCAAACTATCGCACTTATATACCTTTCTTCTCTTTCTGGCTTGTTCAGGAACTAAAAGGATGGGAGGTAAGGCGTTTGCTTAAGCAAATAGCCTCAATTACAATCGTGTCAACTGTGCTTTTTGATTTGCAACCACTTCTCAATATTAAAATCCTCCAGCACGCAGCTATGGGAGAAACACGCCTCCGTAACATTCCCTATCTCGCTTATTTCTTTATGTTTCTTGCAACAATCAGGCTAAAATTCAGCAAATGGCGTACAGTTGTACTATTACTGTCCTTTTTGATGGCCATTGTTCTTTCTCAGCATCGGGCTGTAATGTTAGGTTACCTGATTTGTGTTGGGGTGTATCTGATTATGACAAATAAAAAGAAACAGTTTTTTCAGTATTGCATGATAGGGGTTGTAGTATTTATGGTAGCAGGTAATGCCATAATGGCTCGATTTGAAGAAGAAGTAAACGACACGTCAACGATAGATGACATAGAAGAAGTTGCAGACATGGATTTTGAGAAGATTAGGAAAAACGATTACGAGAATGATAGTGGTACACTGTCTTTTCGTGTCAAGTTGTTGACGGAAAGGGTTGATTACATGTTACGCAATCCGCGGTACATTGTTTTTGGAATCGGTACACGTCATGAAGATTCTCCATATACGGAGCAGTTTAATTTTACTTTAGGTTCTTATAGACGGGATATTCATAGATACGATCAAATCACCTCTGGTGATCTTGCATGGCTGAATCCCTTGATGCGCTTTGGATTGTTGGGAATAGCACTCCTGCTTTTCTTTTCCTGGGAAATCATAAAATACTTTTATAAGAACAGTAATAAAACAGATATAACGATGGCATCTTTCTTGTTCTATCTGTTCCTGATAATCATTTCCTTCAAGAACGACCACTTGTATGGTAATATGCAGCTGTTCTTCGTCTATTTGTTAATAGAATATATACGCTATTCTAATGTTAAATTAAGAGTCTCAAGTTTCGCAAGTAATATAAATGCTTGGCATTATAAAAGAAAGGGTCGAAGACCCGACTTCGTGAATAAGACCATGCAAGAACATCGAAGAGATTCGCAGCTTGATTCTTTCGGCATCTAATTAAATGTGCCTCGAAGAGGAACTTCTGTGCTGTTGTTTAGCATATTATAAACAGGCGAAACTTAAATTAAGAGTTAAGGACGAATAATCATGAAAGTATCTATCTTAACTTTCTCAAAAGAGACAAACTTTGGAGCCAACCTACAGTGCTATGCCCTGTGCAAGACACTGCAGGATATCGGACACGAAGTGAGTATCATCGATGCCGAGTTGCCCCAGCCACCCAAGTCATGGTATTCGCACTTGCTGCGACTGCCTGAAAAGTTCTGGCTTGTCCGCTTTCGTCGCAAGTATCTCAACATATTTACTAGAACCTACAAGACTGTTGACGACTTGCGTGCCAACTGTCCTGGCAGCGACCTCTATATAGTAGGCTCCGACCAAGTGTGGAACACCAGAATTACAAGTCGCTCTAACCCTCTCATATATTTTTTTTCGTTCCTTCCCGAAGGTGCAAGACGAATATCATACGCCGCAAGTTTCGGATATGCCGAGTGGCAAAACCCCGAGCTAACCGACGAAGTGAAGATGTTGCTTGGTAAGTTTGAGGCGATAAGTGTGAGGGAAGAGACTGCAGTAAACATCTGTCGCGATGTGTTCGGAGTTGAGGCAGTTAAAGTAGCAGACCCTACATTGCTTTTGACTTCATATGATGAACTATGCGGGGATTATGATCAGCATCGCGAAACTAACGAACTGCTGTATTTCCCCTTTGTGCGCGACGATGAGGAACAGGCTATTCTTGCAGACTTTGCCAAGGATCATGGCATGAAAGCTGTGACCATGATGTCGTTCCACGGGTACCCTGGGTTTGTGCGACGGATGTTTGTATCGGTAAAGGACTGGCTCAACTCTATTAGGTATGCACGAATAGTAGTGAGCCAATCGTTCCACTGCATGGTGTTCTGTATATTGTTCCACAAGCACTTTGTGGCGATACCGTTGAAAGGAAAGCAGACAAGGCAGAGAAACCTGCTGAAACAGCTCGGACTCGAGGATCACATCTGTGAAGACAAAACACAGCTGAGAGAAACCCTAGAGAAAGTTCTCTCCAAGAACGCCGATTTCCAAGAGGTTGAGAAAAAGATAGAAAAAATACGTAAACAAGCCAGGGATTTTCTTTGTGAACACACAAAATGAAAAAAGAGAAATATAGCATAATTAGCGATAGTAAAGCGGAAGAGATCGTAGTACCTATTCCCGAGAGTTACAAGGATGTCGCAGAACTTATCAAGAGCGATTTCTATCGGAGGTCGGGCAAGATGGTTCCCGTATGGAAGATTTATCTCCAAACGCTGAAAACCCCAACCCTTGCTGCATCGTTTTGGGCAAGAGTATCGGCACATCAGGGTGGCTGGCTGCGGCTCATGGCTAAGTTCGCACTTCGTCATTACAGACTGCACTATGGAATCAGCTTTAACTCAAAGCGTGTAGGCTATGGTTTATATATCGGTCATGAATATCTCAGAGTGTCGGTACACACCGTGATAGGTAACAACGTCAACCTGAGCCACTTCACCACGATAGGAACCAATGCCAAGCAAGGAGCTACAATAGGCAACAATGTGTATATAGGACCTAATGTCTGTGTGGTTGATAAGGTGTCTATAGGAAGCAATGTAACAATAGGAGCAGGCACTATTGTGGTGAAAGACCTGTTGGCCGATAGCACATACGTGGGAAACCCTGCACGAAGGGTCGGACCAAACAAGCATTCGGAATATATAGTAAATCCATATCCTATTGACCAATGATACCAAGAGTAATTCACGAATAACTAATAGCCATATCATGAAGGTAGTTCATGTCAACTGGTCTTTAGACTATGGAGGCATAGAGACGTTGCTCGTAAACATTGCAAACGAGCAGGCTGTGCAAGGGGCTGACGTTTCTGTGGTGATAGTAAACGATTTAATAAATGAAAAACTGATAGAAAGACTAAGTTCAAAGGTTCGTCTCATATTGATGAAGAGAAGCCCCAGCTCAAGGAGTTTCCTCTTTATGAAGAAGTTGAATACGGTTCTTACCGACATAGGTCCAAATGTAATTCATATCCACGACGGTGCGATATTTGATTTCCTTGACAGACATTGGATTAAAAGCAGCCGGACTCTTGTTTGCTTAACAGCTCACGCTTTTCCGTTTGGTAAATTTGGTTCACCGCTCTGGCCTGTGCGTATCCTTCAGAAGTCTCTATTTCACTCGCTAGGCAATATGCACAACTCGAACCGTGTTAACAGAGTGTTTGCCATAAGCAAGTCTGTGGCAAAGGCTATGAAAGAGCAGTATGGAGTAAACTCCACTGTTGTGTACAATGGTATTTTTTCTCAACAGTTTGAGCAACGGAACAGCAAAATGTATGACGGACTGCTGCGTATAGTGCAGGTGAGCAGGCTATTGCACGAGGAGAAGGGACAGGACTTGCTGCTGGGAGCGGCAAGAAAACTGGTGCAGAAAGGTTATAGCCTGAAAATAGACTTTATAGGTGATGGCATTTCGCGTGAGTATTTGGAAAACATGACACGAGAGTATGGACTTGAAGGTCGGGTAACGTTCCTTGGAACGCAGCCGCAAGAGTATGTTATGAGTCATCTGAAGGACTATGACCTGTTCGTCCAACCGTCGCGATTTGAGGGTTTCGGACTCACTGTTGCAGAGGCAATGGCCGCGAATGTGCCTGTATTGGTCTCGTCGGGACAGGGACCGGCTGAGGTTACAGAAGATGATCGCTACGGCTGGGTGTTCGATTGTGGAGACGAAAACAGCCTGGCTGACCAGATAGAATATATTATCAACAACTATAGTGAATGTCTCGAAAAGGCAAAGGAGGCAAGAAACCAAGTTGCTGCTAATTACGACGTAAAGGTAACAGCCCGTAGGTATCTCGAACTTTACAACGAAGCTTTAAATAATTGACATGATGGAGAAAAAAGCTATTTTGGCTGTAGGTGATGTTCCAGCAAAAATTATAAATAATAAGGAGTGAACATTGGTTTGAAACATTCTTGAGTTGAGTTTTGAAATCACAGTGATATTATATGGAGGATAAACGATGGGCAGAGTACTCGTAGTAGCAACATCACGTAAGACACGTGGCGGAATAACCTCTGTCGTAAAAGCGCATGAAGCTGGGGCGCAGTGGTCGAAATATCATTGCAGATGGATCCAAACTCACGTGGATAAAGGTATTTTATGGAAATTTATCTATGCGATAAGGGGATTTGTAGAGTATTTGACTTTTTTACCCGGTGCCGATATTGTGCATATCCATGTGAGCGAACCTCCTTCGGCCCTTAGGAAACTTGTTTTCTTCCGCTTGGCCAAATGGTTGGGAAAGAAAATTGTAATGCACTTTCACTCGTTTTCGTCAGCTACGACCATCAATGGACCATACAGTCTGCTATATCGTAAGTTGTTCTGTGGCGCAGATGTCGTGGTGGTACTTTCCAATTATTGGAAAGAAGTGGTTGATGAGAAGTTCCATTTAGGCGACCGTATAAAAGTGATTTATAATCCTTGTCCAACGATTACCTATGCACAAAAATACGAGAAAACCAACAGTATTCTCTATGCAGGTACTCTGAACCAACGAAAAGGGTATGCTGACCTAATCAATGCTTTCGCCAAAGTCGCACCCAAACATCCCGACTGGAAGATTGCGTTGTCTGGAAACGGAGAGGTTCAAAAAGCCCGTGTTTTAGCCAGGGAGTTGGGGATTGAAAATCAGGTTGAATTGCTAGGCTGGATTAGTGGAGAGAATAAAGACAAGGCTTATAAACAGGCTTCTGTTTTCTGTCTACCAAGTTATGCTGAAGGGTTCCCTATGGCTGTATTAGATGCATGGGCATACAGACTACCTGTTGTTACAACGCCTGTAGGCGGAATTTCAGACGTAGCTATAGACGGAGAGAATATGCTGTTGTTCAATCCCAGTGACATCGATACGCTGGCAGAAAAACTCGACCTAATAATGAATGATGGGGCGTTAAGGGAAAAATTATCTGCTTCGTCCGCAAAAATGGCTTCAGAAAAGTTCAACCTCAACACTGTCACTAAGCAGGTGGCAAACATATATGAATCGTTAAGATGAGACAAAGTAAAAAAAAACTGCGATTATCCCCATTTTATCACACTCTTCTATTTATATGCTGAGACTTCAAGAACTGGACCTCATAGAATCGAGAGGCGCTCTGAGAGGCTTACCCGAAGGGAAGGTGTTAATAAACACGTTAAATGCGCACTCATATAATGTAGCACAAAAGGATGAGGCCTTTGCTACGAGCCTAGCCAAGGGTGGTTTTTTGATTCCAGACGGTTTTTCCATTGTGATGGCATGTAAATGGCTGAAGGCAAAAAGCCAACCGATAGAGAGAATTGCAGGATGGGACCTTTTCTCCTGCGAAATGCAACGGTTAAACGATAGCCTTAACGGAAAGAAGCGGGTGATGTTTATGGGGTCATCAGAAATGGTTTTATCACAGATAAAAGAGCAATGTACCAGAGATTATCCAAACCTTGACGTTGTCACATTCTCCCCACCATATAAACCTGAGTTTTCCAAAGAGGATAATGAAAAAATCATCAATGCAATTAATAAGGCAAATCCTGACTTGTTGTGGATTGGAATGACTGCTCCCAAGCAGGAGAAATGGACGTATGAGCATTGGAAGGAACTAGATATTCTGTGTCATGTGGGAACAATCGGAGCTGTATTTGACTTTTATGCAGGAACAATACGTAGAGCGCCAATATGGTGGCAGGAGCATGGACTGGAATGGCTTTACCGGCTATTGATCGAACCAAAGAGAATGTGGAGAAGATATATTATTGGGATTCCGTTGTTCCTATGGTATATCTGGCGTGAAAGATAATTGCTAATTGTTTGATATACAAAGATTGGTTGTATTATGAGTAGTCGTAATAATCGAACAAATACATTGATAATGTGGGCAGTGATCGTTGGCGATTTCGTGCTGTTGAATATTGTGTTGTTATGTATTTCTATGGAGTTCATGAAGGTGGAGGATTGGAATTGGGAGAACAAACGTTTATTCCTTTTTATATGTAATGTCTCTCTATTAGTGAGCGAAGTGTATTTCCATACAATTATTCATCAACGTTTGGTGTCTGCTGGTGATATTTTAAGAAGGCTTGTCTACTTGACATTGACACAAGTAGTTATTGCATATATATTCATGAGGCATATAATGTACTGGACCGGTTCTGGATGGCTATTGGTAGTCATCGGTATGTTGTACTTCTGTGTATTGGTTGTGGTAAGACTACTGGAGAGAAACGCTTTGAAGCACTTCCGAAGTAATGGACGTAACTCCAGAACGGTGACTTTGGTTGGTTCTGACAGTGAGTTGTGTAGACTCTATGAACAACTATTGAAAAACCCGACTACAGGTTACAGAGTAAGGGGCTATTATGCTGATGAGAATCAGGAGACCATGGGAATGCCTTGGTTGGGAACAATTAAGGGTATGATGGAAGACATCAGACAAGGCAACGAAGTGACCTTTGGTGATGAGTTGTATGTCTGTCTTTCACGACACGAACGTGACACTATTAAGCTATTGTCTCAGCATTGTGATAGCCAAGTGACAAGATTCTTTTATGTTCCGGTATCGGTAGAAACAATTTCTTTGAACTTGACAAGGGAGTATATCAATGACATTGAGGTGTTTACAACACATGAGAGTCCGTTACAATTCTTGCCGAATCGAATTGTAAAACGATTGTTTGACATTGTAGTATCAATCATAGGATTGGCACTGACGGGACTATTGTTTCCTTTCGTGTTCGTTATGATAAAGTTGCAAAGTCCTGGTCCTGTGTTTTTCTGTCAACATCGCACAGGATTGGATGGGAAAAACTTTATGTGCTATAAATTTCGTTCGATGCATGTGAACAAAAATGCAGATTTGATTCAGGCTAAGAAGAATGATCCAAGAAAGTTCCCCTTTGGAAACTTCATGCGCAAAATGAATATTGATGAACTCCCACAATTTTGGAATGTGCTGAAAGGGGATATGAGTGTCGTGGGGCCGAGACCTCATATGCTGTCGCATACAGATATATACTCACGTCAGATAGGGGAGTATATGGTGCGCCATTTTGTGAGACCAGGTATAACAGGTTACGCTCAAGTGACGGGTTATCGTGGTGAAACGAAGGAACTGTGGCAGATGGAAGAACGTGTAAGACGTGATATTTGGTACATTGAGCATTGGAGCATCTGGCTTGACATTCGTATCATTTGGATAACGTTCAAAACATTCTTTGTTCATGACAAAAATGCCTATTAAATAAAAAGGAATAGAAGGGATATTGGATTAACAACGAGAGCAGGGCTGATATGGTTCCTGCTCTCATTGTGTTTGTATCATTATTCGTCTTTATACCAGTCTTTGTACATGATGTAGTGGCTGGCGATGCCTTGGTTGAGTTCCTTGGCTTGCTCAGGATCGACCTTCTTGATGAATTTGGCGGGTACTCCGCCCCATAGTTCACCTGGACCGACCTTTGTGTTTTGGAGTACAAGGGCTCCTGCGGCGATGATGGCGCCTTCGCCGATGTCTGCATGATCGAGCACGGTGGCTCCCATGCCGATGAGGGCGCAGTTGTGAACGGTGCAGCCATGGAGGGTGACGTTATGTCCGATGGTGACGTCGTCGCCTATCTCGAGTGCTGCTTTCTGATAGAGGGTATGGAGACAGCTGCCGTCTTGTATGTTGACTCGGTTGCCGATGCGGATGTAGTTGACATCGCCTCGCACAACGGCATTGAACCATACGGTACACTGGTCGCCCATGGTGACATCGCCTACGATAGTGGCGTTTTCTGAGAAGTAGCAGTCGTTGCCCCACTTTGGGGTCTTGCCGCAGACGGTTTTGATTAAAGGCATGATAATATAATTAAACCCCTCTCTAATCTCCCCCAAGGGGAGAAGATTGGGATATTGCTTACGACTCCCCTCCTTGGGAGGGGGCGGGGGAGGTTTTAAATATTTCTTTGTAGCATTTCTCGACAGCTCCTGCGTTTCCGTAGATGTACTGACTAGCGGCCTGGCCTGCGGCAGTCATCTTGTCGGGATGCTGGATGAAGTCGTCGACCAATGCGGTGAACGATGCTGCATCGGTGAATTCGAAGGAGCCTTTGCATTGGAGCAGGGCTTGTGCTTCCTGGAACTTCTTGTTGTTAGGACCGAACACGACGGGGATGCCGTATACGGCGGCTTCGGGCACGTTGTGGATACCAGCTCCGAATCCTCCGCCAACGAGGGCGAGCTTTCCGTAACGATAGATGGACGAGAGTTTGCCGAAGCAGTCGACGATGAGGACTTCTGCATCGCGAAGTACGCTGTCGTCAACAGCTTGCTGTCCGTCTTCAGTGGTGATTTCGGAGTAGAAGATGACCTTGCGTCCTGCTAGTGCGGTGCGTAACTCATTGAGGCGATGGCCTGTAATCTTATGGGGTGCGATGATGAGTTTCCAATCGCGGTGGTTGGCGAAGTAGGGGATGTAGATGTCTTCATCGGGTTGCCAGCTGCTGCCTGCGATGAAAGTGGGCTTGTCATCGACAAAAGTCTTGACAACGGGAAGATTGGCTGACCGCTGCTTGATTTTGATGACGCGGTCGAAGCGGGTGTCGCCTACGATCATGACGTTGTCGAGACCCAAACGCTGCTCCAGTAGGTCTTTTGATTCCTGGTTCTGCACGAAGAAGTAGTCGAACTGATAGAGGGGTTGGGTCATGCCATACCACTTGAAGAAATGCTGGTCTTCGCGGAAGATGCTGCTGACGCTATAGACTTTCGCGCCACGCTTGTGTGCACGATGGAGGTAGTGGTACCAAAACTCGTACTTGATGAAGATGGCGATTTCGGGATGAGTCAATCGTAGGAATGAAGCAGCATTGCCTGGTGTGTCGAATGGCAGGTAGCACACGATGTCGGCTCCTTCGTAGTCCTTCCGTACTTCGTATCCAGAGGGGGAGAAGAACGTGAGTAGTATCTTGTATTCGGGCAGGTTTTTCCGCACAAGCTCCATGAGCAGACGGCCTTGCTCGAACTCACCCAAGGAGGCTGCGTGGAACCACACAATCTTATCGTCCTTTTTGATGTATTTATGGAGTTTGATCCAAGTCCCCGCGTCTCCTTTTACCTGATGGCGTATTTTCTTCACGAAGAGGGCAGCAAAGATGGCACCCATGGTGAAGATGTACATACCAATGGTGTAGCAGACGATTTGGATTTTCTCATCGATTTTGGAGAATATGGTTTGTTTTCTCATCCTAACTTCTCAATTGCAGTCTGCATGCGGCGGATGGTTTCGTCCTTGCCGAGGAAGGCAGCGAGTTCGTACATATCGGGACCTTGACCTGCACCCACGAGGGCTACACGCCATGCGTTCCAAGGCTTGCGGCCTGTGGCTTCGCACCATGCTTCTACCATATCTTTGATTTCTTCGACGGTGAAACGGTCGACGGCCATCAGCACACCGATCAACTCGTCCATCTCGCGTGCTGTGTCTTCCTTCCAACTCTTGCGTACGAACTTATCTTCTTTGTCGAAGGTTTCCGGGGCTACGAAGAAGAACTTGCAGAGTGGCCATAGGTCGCTGACGAAACTGATGTTGCGTTTCTTCTTGTTGTTGTCGCTGTCGACATACTCGATGACCTTCAGCTTCATCATCTCTACCACCTGCGCCTCGCGTTCCGGTGGCGATTCGATGCCTTCAGCCTTCAGTATCTTGTCGAACTCGGGTGTCCAGTCGATGGCTGGGCGCATGAGCAGATACTGGTGGTTGAACCACATGCCCTTGATATAGTCGAACCGTGCTCCGGCTTTGCTGCATTTCGAGAGGTCGAACAGACGAATCATCTCGTCCATTGTCATGATTTCCTGATCGTTGCCTGGATTCCAGCCGAGCAATGCCAAGAAGTTGACTACCGCTTCGGGCAGATAACCTTTCTCGCGATAGCCCGATGATACCTCGCCACTCTTAGGATCATGCCATTCGAGTGGGAAGACTGGGAAACCGAGTTTGTCGCCATCGCGCTTCGACAGCTTGCCATTGCCTACAGGTTTGAGCAGCAGGGGCAGGTGGGCGAATCGAGGCATCGTGTCGGTCCATCCGAACGCTTCGTAGAGCAGCACATGGAGCGGAGCACTTGGCAACCATTCCTCGCCACGAATCACGTGGGTGACTTCCATGAGGTGGTCATCTACGATGTTGGCAAGGTGGTAGGTCGGCAACTGATCGGCACTCTTGTAGAGCACTTTATCATCAAGAATCGATGAGTTGATGCTGACGTCGCCACGAATGATGTCATCGACATGTACATCGCGTCCTGGCTCAATCTTGAAGCGTACGACATACTGATGTCCCTCAGCAATGAGGCGGTCTACCTCTTCCTTCGGCAAGGTGAGCGAGTTGCGCATCATGCCTCGTGTGCTGGCATCGTACTGGAAGTTCTCGATTTCTGCGCGCTTTGCATCCAGCTCCTCTGGGGTGTCGAAGGCTATGTACGCCTTGTCGTTGTCGAGCAGTTGCTGCACGTATTGCTTGTAGATTTCACGACGTTCGCTCTGGCGATACGGGCCGTGATTACCTCCGAAGGATACTCCCTCGTCGAACTTGATGCCTAACCACTGGAAGGCTTCGATGATATACTCTTCGGCTCCAGGCACGAAACGTGTGGAGTCTGTGTCCTCGATACGGAAAATGAGGTCGCCACCATGTTGCTTGGCGAACAGGTAGTTATACAGGGCTGTACGTACGCCGCCGATGTGGAGCGGTCCTGTGGGACTTGGTGCGAAACGTACACGAACTTTTCTTTCTGAAATCATGTTGATGATGTGTTGAGGGTACAAAGGTAAGAATTATTTACCATTTGACAATTTACTATTTACTATTTTTAGCAAATGGGCATGAAAAAACTATCCGAACAGTTCGCGGAGGGCTTCTTCGACACGACGGACACCTTTTACTTCGATCTTGAAGTGGGTGCGGTCGAGACTGCTGAGGTTGGCTGCTGGGATGAGTATCTTGCTGAATCCGAGTTTCTCAGCTTCGGCGATGCGTTGCATGATGCGGCTGACAGGACGAATCTCACCACTCAGACCTACTTCGCCTGCCATGCAGACATCACGGTCGATGCCTGTATCGACATTGCTCGAGAGGACGGCGGCGATGACGCTGAGGTCGATGGCTGGATCGGTAACCCGGATGCCGCCTGCGATGTTGAGATAGACATCCTTCTGCCCCAGTTTGAAGCCTACACGTTTCTCGAGTACAGCCAAAAGCATGTTGAGTCGGCGCAGGTCGAAACCCGTAGCAGAGCGCTGTGGAGTGCCATAGGCGGCAGTGCTGACGAGTGCCTGGGTCTCGATGAGTAGCGGACGCACACCCTCGATGGCAGATGCGATGGCCACACCGCTCAGTTCCTCTTGGTTCTTGATGTCGCTGAGCAGGAGTTCGGATGGATTAGTCACTTCGCGCAGTCCGTTCTGTCGCATCTCGTAGATGCCTAGTTCGGCAGTGCTGCCGAAGCGGTTCTTGATGGCTCGTACGATACGGTACATGTAGTGCTGGTCGCCTTCGAATTGGAGGACGGTATCGACCATGTGTTCCAGAATCTTCGGGCCTGCGATGCTTCCCTCCTTGTTGATATGTCCGATGATGATGACTGGTGTACCAGTCTCTTTGGCGAACTTCAGCAGCATGGCTGCACACTCACGAATCTGACTCACGCTGCCAGGACTACTCTCCACATCCTCTGTAGCCATTGTCTGGATGGAATCGACAACCACGAGGTCGGGCTTGACAGCCTTGATATGTTCGAACACCCGCTCTATCATCACTTCGCAGACGACTTGGATGTCGGAAGAAGGGACGGATTGTGCATTCGTACTCTCCATGATGCGGTCGGCTCGCATCTTCAGCTGACGCGCACTCTCCTCGCCGCTGACATAGAGCACCTTCATGTCCTTCAGACGTAGGACGGTCTGGAGTATCAAGGTGGATTTTCCGATGCCTGGTTCACCGCCTAAGAGGGTGAGCGAACCAGGTACGAGACCGCCACCCAATACACGATTGAGTTCGTTGTCGTGCATGTTGATGCGTGGTTCCTCGTTTGTCTCTATCTTGCTCATGGAGATTGGGGAAGACAGTTGAGAGTTGAAAGTTGAGAGTTGAGGGTTGACGTTTTTCCCCTTTCCCAACTTCTGCTCAACGAATGTGTTCCATTCGCCACACGACGGACAGCGTCCAATCCATTTGGGCGAGTCGTAGCCACACGAGCTACATACGAATGCGATTTTTTCTTTTGACATCTTATTGTTTTTTCGTTATGACGTTATAACGTAATTCCGTTACTAAAATGGATATCCTACAGCAAAGTGGAAGCCAAGACTGTCCCAGAACTTCGGCATGTTGTAATAACTGGTCTTGCCTGTGTCGTAAGGGGCATGGATGCCGATACCGAGGTCGAAACGGAGCACGAGGAATTCGAGGTCGTAGCGGAATCCGAATCCTGTACCCAGTGCAATTTTCTTGAAGAAGCCCCCATCCCACAACTTGCCACCTACATGCCAATAGTCTTCAGATAGTATCCATACGTTGCCCGCGTCAAGGAACAAAGCTCCGTGGAGATTGCTGACGAGATGGAATCGGTACTCGATATTGGCCTCGAGTTTCAAGTCGCCTGACTGATCAAGATAGGTGCTGTGCCCTTTGGGATCGTGATAGCTACCTGGTCCGATGGCTCGGGCTGCAAAAGCACGGATGTCGTTTGCTCCACCCACATAGAACATCTCGCTGTAGGGAGCATAACTGCTGTTGCCATAGCTCCACATCGCACCCGCATAGAGTCGAGTGGCCAGCAGACTCTTATCAGTCAGTTTGTATTTGTTGCGCAGGTCGAGCGACAGTTTGAGGAACTGTGAGTAGGGAGTACTAAACATCTTCCTCTCTTTATCGTTGAATTTTCTCCATCCCATCAAGGTCGATACCCCAGCGATGAGGTTCGATGACTCCTTGAAGGATAATTCCATCCATGTATTGAACCGGCGATGTGTGTCCCAATTGTTATTGTAGGTGAGGACATACTGCATAGCCGGGATGAACTGATCCTCCAGACTGACGAGCAAGGCGCGGTTTTGAATAGCGATAGAGTCGAATTTCGCTGTGGTATGTTCCAAACGGTCGTATGTGAGTGAGAGGGGTGTGACACGATGGGTGAACGACTTGGATGTCTGGAATGCATAGGTGGCCTCGGCATTGAAGGAGAGCAGGCGATAGTAACCCGAGCGGTTCAGGTGGTCGAAGTCGAACTTGAACGAGGTCGAGGTGGGATAGCGGAATCGTTTCTTGCTCAGACCTGGGAACGCCAGCCACGGATAGGTGATGGACATTCCAGCCCCTGCTTCGTAGGAGTTAATCTGGTCTTGTCCTGCCATCATCTGTGCTCCCTTGGTCAGCCATTCATACGACCCTTTCAATTTCAATGCAAAAGTTTCACCATGTCCAAAGGCGTTACGCTTGGAGAGCAAGATGGTGGCATTAGGCCCAATCTGTGAATTGCTTTTTTGTGTGATGTTGAAGTCGAATTCTGCCTCGATGGATTGGTCCATCGTTACATCGAGCCGCACGTCAAGTGTGTCGCAAGTCGAGGTCGTATCTCGAGGGGTACAGGTAAATTGCAAACGTGAGAAAACCTGCATGTTGCTGAGGTTGGCTAAAGTCTCTTCTAGTTTGCTTTGACTGAACTCCTGACGTCGCCAGAAACGGAAGTTGCGGAATATGACACGCGGGCTGATGGGGTTTTTGTCGCCTGTCCATGCAATCTTCAGTCCTCGCAGGTCGGTAGAGTCGCTGAACTCCATGGGTCGACCTTCGCCTCCCCCTTGACGGGTACGGATATAGGTGCTGATGTTGCCGATGTACCATTTGTGCTGCGCACGCTCAGGAGTGTCGTAGTCTTGTGCTACGAGCAGTTGCACTTTCTGTGGCACCATCATTGAGTCTGCGATGTATCTGATATAGTCGGGGCGATAGAAATAATAGCCTTGATTGCGGAATTCGTTGGTCAGACGTTCTTTTTCTAACTGGAGATCCACCACACTGAACTGTCCCTCTTGCTTGATGAACGATTCGTTGGCTGTAGCTCTGACGATGCTGTCTTGTTGCGCTGGGAATATATACTCGATGGTATCAATCATATAGGGTTCGCCCAGTTTGATGTTGTAGTTGATTTTCGCCTTCTTCGGATTCTTCTGTGGCAGTATATCGTAGCTGACATCTCCTTGGAAATAGCCGTAGTTCTGCAGGGTGTTTGTGGCAACCTTCACACGTGTCTCTGGGTTCACCATCGTCATGGTGATGGGAGTGGTGCTAAACGTATCGAACATCCATCTGGAAAATCCGTTCTTGCGGTTGTTTACGTATTTGTTGTAGACCCACAGACCGATAGAAATAGGGAACCGCGTAGACGAACTACCCATGAACGAGCTGTTGGGCGCGTAAGCCAATGCAGCCTCGACTTCGGTGAGGGCCACACTCTCGGCATACGTGTTCTGCTTGTCCTCCACACGTATCTTCTTGATGCCTGTATACAGCACCTCGTCCTCTTGCAGTCCGCTGGTAGTGGAGCAAGCGGTGAGGAGAGCCATCATCAGCAGGCCTACGATATAGTTATTCTTTGTCTTCATCATCCTTTTTCTTCTTTTTCCAGATAAACAGTTCGCTCAGGTTGTCGAATTTCTTACGCAGTACGATACCTGCGCCATTCTCCGTCAGTTCGCCTTCTACAAGGTTATCGTAGTTCTTGTCGTGGAAGATGCGGATGTATTGTGTACCACCTTTGTCGAGTCGCCATTCGAGCGAGATGTCGTCGATATAGGCACCTGATTCTCTGCGGTTGCTGTTTCCGTCGGCATTGATACGTCCACCTACCACGACGTTCAGACGGTCGCTGAAGAATCGTTTGGAGAACTTGAAAGAATAGTCAGTTCGTGTGGTTCCGTCATCGCGTTTGGTCTGTTCCATACCCACACTCATGTCGACATTGACCGCACTGCTGATGGCCTTACCAGCTATGTTGTTGATTTCTTCTTGAAGGAAATTGTTCAAAGCGTTCGTAGTGCTGAATCCACTCTCGTTGGAAGTCGACAGATACATGCCAGTAGCCAACAGGGCGACTGCCAGCTTGTTCTTCTCTTCGGTGGTCATACCTGCCAGCTCGTTTTGGATGGTGAGATCTTCAGGTGCATCGATGGTGAACTCAAGTCCCATGTTCTCGAGCGTATTGAATACTTTCAGTCCGACATTGAACAATACGGAACGGCTCGAGCCGTCGAGATTGCTCACACTGGCTTTCGTCTGCTCTGTGGCTGTGATGTTCATCGTTGGGTTGCCTGGCTTACCTGTGAATTCGATGTAGCTGCCTTTCTGCAAGGTGAACGTCTTCAGAGGGATGATAGGCAGGGTGTACTTCATCTCACCTTCGTTTACAGTATATTTGCCCAGCATGTTGATCACACCTTCTGGCGAGTAGGTCATGGTTAGACTTCCGCTTCCCTGCACATTCACATAACTCTGTTTGTCGGCACTGAACTCACAGCGTACCTGTACGCCATCTTCGATTTCGAGGTTTATCTGCATATCGATACCTGTGAACGTACGAGGCACACGCTTTGCTTCGTCGGGTGGAGCTGAGAAGTCGACAAAAGTGACGATGTCATCTAATCGATCATCAACGGCCAACGGTGTGTTGGTCATGATGTAGGTGATATCGGTCGCACTTAGCACATTGACCAGTCCACGAATCTTCAGGTCGTTTGTCGTACCGTTCACACGAGCGAAGAAGTCGCCGTAGAGTTTACCGAACAAAGCTGAGCGACGGGTACGAGGCGCATCGAACACCAGGAAGTTCTGTCCATACAGACTGAGGTTCATGGCGATATTGTTGAGGTCCGCAAAGTCAACGAATCCGTTTACTGTGAGCGGATTCTGTCCTGCACCCATAATCTTGATGTCGTTGAATGTGAGGTGACTTTTATCGAATGTGATGGGTTCGTCGGCTACGGCCAGATTGAACGAATAGATATCGCTGTAGACGTGCACACTCTCTGGGTTCAGCTGACCGTTGAAGAGCAGCGAGTCGACATGGCCTGTTACCGAAACCATTCCGTTCATGGTTCCGTCGAGTGCGAAGATGTTGTCGGCAATGAAGGCGTTGACGGTTGCGAGGGGCAAGTGGTCAAGGATAAGTGTGGCGTTCAGGTGGTCTTCGCTTGTCACGTCGTAGTTTCCTTTCAGGATGCCGATATGCTCGTCGTTGTGATAAATCATTGCGTTGATGTCGTGCCCGTGGTCGCCCATCGGTTGGTAGTTGAACATTGTCATCAGGTTGCCGAGACCTGTGCCTTCGTATGTGAAGCGGTCAGCTTCTGTCATTCCGTTGATGGTGAATCCTTCACTGGTCTGAACGTAGTTGGCACTGACATTCAGCAAGCCTGCCATCTGCGGTGCAAACGGGATGACTGTCAGCAGTTCTGCGATATTCAGGTTCTTGATGACGGCTTCGATGTTCTGCATCTGTGAGTCGACAGGATTGGCATAGATGGAGATGCTACAGCTGTCGGAGGTTGATAGCATCAGAATATTGGCCTTCAGCTTGTTCTTGTGGTAGAGGTCTATGTAGTTGTCGTCGTTCACTTCGAACGTGCGGTAGGCAATGATTGGTTGCTTGGGGTAGAGGCTGAGGTGTAGCAGACTGTCGGTCGTAATCAGTCCTCGCACACCGAGGTCGATACCTTTCTCTTTCTCTGCATTGAAGTAGGTGAGTCGGCTGTCGACATATTGTGGTGACACATATCCGTCGAGGTAGGCTGTGAAGGCCGAGCAGACATCCTGATCAGGACACGACACTGCTACGTTGTAGCTGATTTGGGTTGAGTCTTGATAGAGGTCGAACTGCACGGTGTCAATCCGGAGCGAATCATCGGTGATGAGGTTGTAGACGTGGGCATTGCCTTGAAGACCGTATTCGGTTGATGTGTGTAGGTTGGCTGCCACCTCCTCGTATCGGAATCCTTGCATGAACAGATACTTACTGATAGGATTCTTGTTGCCGATATTTGCTCTCAGCGTCGTTTCTGGCATCATCTCCTTCAGCAGGTTGATGTTCAGATCGCGGTTTTCCATCTGCTGCTGTGCAGTCTGAGCCACTTTCGTAAAGTCGTCGATGACGGCGAAGAGGTTCTTCGGGCTGCGGAAGTCGAAGTCCATGTCGCTGGTGGTCAGCTGGATGGTGGTGGTGTCTTGGGTCGTCTCAGCATGGAGGTCGAACTTCTCTGTCACCAGGCTATCGCCTTTCAGCACTATTTCCACACCTTCGACGGCTGCATCGGCGAGGAACAGTTCCTTGTAGTTACTGCTCACCTTGAAATCGCCGTGGGTGGCATGAGCTGTGAGCGGATCGGCCGATAGACCTAGTGCTTGCAAGTCCGAGAATGGCAGATCGAGCGCCATCGTAGCTTCCACACCTTTCTTGTTCATCGTTCCTTCCACCGCCAGTTGGCCGTCTAATCGTTCGTCGCCAAAGTGGGTGTTGGCTGCGATGATGTTGTTCTTCAGCGAAGCCGTCATGTGGGTGTTGTCGAGGTAGTATGTGCCGTAGTCCACATGCTTGAGGTCGAGTGTCGCATTTGTGTAGGTGCTGCGTGAGGTGAAGTCGAATCCACGTCCTTTGGCTCTCAGATGACCCGATAGGTGGCAGGGATCGCTCAGGGCTACAAAGTCGTTGACATAGAGGTTCTGGGCATTGATGTCGATGTCGTAGGTTTCGCTTTCCATGTCGTAGCTGCCCTTGACGATTGCTTTCGAGCGTCCGTAGCTCAGTCGGCTTTCTTCAATTTTCAGTCGGCCGTTTTCCATTCCTCCACGACCTTTGATGTCGAACACTCCGTTCATGTGGGCATTCAGCCGACTGATGTCCATGTGCTGCATGTTGCCTTCAGCCGAAATGGCCAATGTGATGGGTCGGTCGGGCAACTTGCCATCAATCTCCTTCGGTAGGTCGGCTGCAAACGGCATGATGTCTTTCTTGCTTACCACACCCTCTGCATCGATGCGCATAGTGCCTGCTGTTGGGCCTGTGTCAAAGGCATTCATGTCCATCTGCATGTCGACTTTGAGGTCGGA
Source organism: Bacteroidaceae bacterium (assembly GCA_017529865.1). GTDB lineage: Bacteria > Bacteroidota > Bacteroidia > Bacteroidales > Bacteroidaceae > Colivivens. Next base: position 10,527 of record JAFXNA010000016.1, on the reverse strand, counting down.
ATTCGGAGTCTTCAGTCGTGTGTTGTCTACATAGAGTGTTGTGCTATCCATGCGGAAAACACCGCTAAGCGAGTCAATGTCGATAGGTGAAGAGTTTAGCGTGAAGCGTGAAGAGTTTAAGTCGTAGTCTACATACAGGTCGCCTGTGCTTAGGTACGACAGCGAGTCGATGGAGAGGGCTGTGGCCTGCAGGCTGAGGTCGGTTGTCTGACCGTTTCCCATTTGGTATTCGAAGTCTTGTGCCTTCAGGGGTGCTACATAGTAGTTCCCGTTTTCGAGGTCGAGCCGCACGCTTGTGTTCGCTTTGCCGATGTAGGTGCTGATGGAAACCCCTCTCTCATCTCCCCCAAGGGGAGAAGTCTTGTCAACAGCTTTCTCGATTCCCTCTCCTTGGGAGAGGGTTAGGGAGAGGTTTTGTATGCTTACATGCTGCAAGTCTACCCATTTCAGCATACTTTCCTCCTCCGTAGTATCTTCGGGTACGCTGTCGGCAATTGCGATATTGATGTCGGAAGTCTGCAGGTTGAGGTCGGAGACGATGCATCTACCGTTATTCATGTTCCAGTTGACGTCCTTCACTTTCAGGCTCTCGCCTTGATACTTCATTTGCATCGATTCAATCAGGTCAAGGGTGTTGACCTTGGTGTTTGTCAGGGTTACATAGTCGATTTTCACCTCGCCTTTCAACAGCGGCATTGCTTGCACCGAAGCCAGCAATTCCTTGGCATCGAGTATGGTGTCATTGGTACTCCTGTACTCCTGCACTCCTGCACTCCTTGTTATCAGCACATCGCCCATTGATAAGTCGAGCGGAAACTTCAGCCGGACACTACCGACACTCACCTGCATACCGGTTTCGCTGCTCAGGTAATCGGCGGCAAGGTCGACTGCCCACTTCTGTACAGGAGGGATGTAGAGGGCAACAAAGAGCAACAGCACCAAACAGATTGGTGTCAGCAACACCCATCCAGCGGCTTTCAATATGTTCTTTGTTTTCTTGCCCATGTAGCGATGATACGATTTACTAATTAACCAATTAAACAATTTTCCGACAAAAGTACGATTATTTCTTCGTTCCACAAAATTATTTCATAAATTTTGTGCATATTCAAGCAATTTTATGCTTACAGACTGCCTGAACGCACGAACAACTGTTTTTTTACGTTTTTGCTGAGTCTTTTTTGTTGCGATAGTTGCAGCAGGTGGTAAAACAACGATGAAAAGGGCAAAAATTGATAATTCTGGGCTGAAAAAACAAGAAGAAGATGTGTCGGAAATGACACACCTTCTTCTTTGTTGCAATGTAAAAATGTTGGCTATTTCTTCTCGAAAAACCTTGAGCCACGCTTGATAATCACAGTACTATCGGCCTGTTCACCACGTGTTGGAGCGTAATAGTAAGGATTGTAAGGGTCAAAGTAAGGATCGAAGTAATCTGTGTAGTTGTTGTAGTACTGATAGCCGTATCCGTAGCTGCTGTTATAGCTATTCCAACCTTTGAAGTCATCCAGCTTGAAGAGCAGGAAACGAGTCTGGTTGTTGATATAACCCGAGAACACATCGGTGTACTGACGTGTGTAGGAGTCGTATTCATAACTCATGCTCCAGCGGTAGATGTCGCAGTCCAAGTTCCTGTCGAACTGGTAGCGCATCTGAATCACACCTTCGATGACTCTCCATGTGAAGTAATAGCTTTGATAGCGATAGGGACCGAAGTCGTAGAAATCAATCTGCTCACCATGTCCGTGTGCATCACCATCCCAATAGAATCGTATGTTCGTTTGAGAGGCATCCACTTCATAGTAACGTCCGTAGCGGTCAGTGAAACCGTAGAACATTCCCATGTCACCGTACCAGTCGCCTTCGAGACGATAAGCTGTCATCACATCCTCATCGCATGAGATGAACATCATGGCGAGGATTCCAATCAGTAATGTAGAAATCTTTTTGCCTTTTAGGCCAAAATTCTTTCGTTCGGCAAAACAAGCAAGTTTGTTCTGCGCTCTCTTATATGAATTTTTCATATGCGTCATTGTTTTAGTGGTTCAACATTTGATTTTCGAACAGACTCCTATGTTCTGGTTCGCGTTGCAAAGGTACGGCTTTTTTTGTTTACAACGTTAGGAAAAGGCATAATTTGTGGAGGATTTTTCCCTAAAACCGCAATTAATTAGGAATTATGATTAAAAATTATGAAACTTTAGTTCGGCGTAGCCATTTTTTTATTATCTTTGCGCCAATTACAATCAAAATCAAAACGAAAATGAACAGATTAATACCATTATTTGCCTTCGTGATGCTGTTGGTTGCCTGTGGCGCCAACGAACCATCGGTAGGCGAGAAAGAAGCTGCCATCTATCGCGAGTATGCCGAGAAGGTGAAGACTGCACAGTCGATTGAGGACATCGCACAGTTACAGAACGAAGGAGGTTTCGAACAGCGAATAACCGACCTGGCACCCGAATGGCGGGCATTGATTTCGGGTAATGACTCGAGTGCATATTATGCCGAGTTGGCGAAATCACAACCGGCAAAGGATTCGCTGAAAGCTCTGACCGATGCCAAGCTGGCGGAATTCATCAAGAACCTGAAATTTGAATAAATCATTGTAATACTTTAAAATAAACCTATCATGAAGAGACTACTTTTTTATGCGCTGCTGCTGACAACGACGAGTAGTAGGGCGCAAGATTTGAAGTTGAACGACCTGGAGTATTTCGAGCGCCAGGGTGTTAACGTGTTAGTGTTCAGTAACAGTTTCAACGGTGGATTCAACGACGAGAAGAACTCGGGCATCGAAATCATCCATCATGGCGTGCGAACGGTGCAGGGCGGTGCTGTTCGCTTGAATAACACCCCTGAGCAGTGGGACTTGGTGCCTACGATGACCAGCCGCAAGGTGGACAAGGAAAAGGGAACCATCGAAGTCGGTATGCGTTACAACGACTATGACTTCGACAGCCGCGTGGTGGTGACAGCGAAAGGCAAGGCGGTCGAGATTGCCGTGTGGCTCGACAAACCGGTTCCTGAGAAACTGGCAGGTGAGGCAGGATTCAATCTGGAGTTCCTCCCTTCGCAATACTGGCTGAAGACCTACAAGGTTGACGACCGCTTGGGACGCTTCCCTCGCTATGCCACCAGTTTGACAACCACACGTCCCAACAGCGAGAAACCACGCCAGTTCAAGGGCTTCAAGACCTACGACGACCGAGGTACCGATCGCTTCGTTGACCCGCTGCCTCTTGAGACAGGACATAGCTTCGCAGTTGCAACCGACGACCCCTCACGCCTGATTCATATCACAAGTGATGATGCCGAGCTGAAGCTGTTCGACGGCCGTATGTTGGCACAGAACGGATGGTTCGTGCTGCGCAGTGTGCTGCCTGCCGGCAAGACGGGTAAGGTGGTGACGTGGATGGTGGAACCCAATGCCATCCCCAACTGGATTCGTGAGCCGAACATCGGATTCTCACAAGTGGGATATATGCCCGACATGCCGAAGGTGGCGGTCATCGAGCTAGACAAGAACGACAAACCTCAGCAGTCGGCTTCGCTTCTCCGCATCAAGGATGACGGTACCACCGAGGTAGCCTATAAGGGAGCCATCCAGTCGTGGGGACCTTATTATAAATATAATTATGTGAAGTTCGACTTCTCGCAGGTGAAGGAACTGGGTGTGTATTGCATCGAATACAGCAAGACCCGCACCAACGACTTCCTCATCGACGAACATGTCTACGACAAGATTACCGATGCTACGACCGATGTGTGGGTACCAATCCACATGAATCACATGTATGTCACTGAGGGTTATCGTACGTGGCACGGTGAACCTTTCCGTGAGGGTTATCTGCAAGCCCCTGAAAGCGACCATTTCGACCTGCACCGACAGGGTGCAAGCACCGATACGAAATACAAGCCGCTGGAACTGATTCCGGGGCTGAATGTCGGTGGCTATTTCGATGCTGGCGACTTTGACATCGAGACCAGTTCGAACGTCAGTGTGGTACAGAACTTTGTTCGCATCTGGGAGTTGTTCAAGCCACAGCGTGATGAGACCTTCGTGAGCGAGGAGCAGCGCTATGTGGAGCTCCACCGTCCTGACGGAGTGCCCGATGTATTGCAGTTTGTCGAACATGGCGTGCTGAACCTCGTGGCACAGGCCGAACAGATTGGTCACATGGCCTCGACGCTCTCCAACAGCGTGCTCGACAACTACCACCATCTGGGCGACGCAGCCAGCATCACCGACGGTCTGCACTACGATCCGTCGCTGAAGCCCTACGAGGTGAGTGCCGATGGTAAGTCGAGCGGTACCCCCGATGATATGTGGGCTTTCACCACACGCAATCCCAGTCTCGATTTGCAGGCAGCAGGCATGTTTACATCGGCTGCACGTGCGCTCAGAGGTTATAATGACGAGCTGGCCGATCGTGCCTTGAAGCAGGCTGAACGTCTGAGAGCCGAAAGCGGTCAGCGTCGGAACATGAATAACAATCGCAACAACAACCGCAACAATAATACCAACCGTTCTATCTGGGAGGCACTCGACCGTAATGTGTCATCATCGATGCAGACGGCTCTCGACAGCATCCCGCTGAAGGATGCCGCTTACAAGGAGCGACTGCGACCATACGTGCAGCGCTATGCCGAGTACATTGAGCGACTGACCACACAGAATCCATACGGTGTGCCCATCGGTCTGGGTAACTGGGCAGGAGGCAATGCGGTGCTGAGTTTCGGTACTACCGTCTGCATCGCTCGCCGCTACTTCCCCGATATCATCAGCAAGGCCGCTGTGGTACGTACTGCCGATTGGCTTTTCGGTTGTCACCCTTACCACAACTATTCGTTCGTAGCCGTGGTGGGTGCTGCACGCCCCAAGCAGGTGTTCTATGGAAACAACCGTGCCGACTTCTCGTTCATCCCGGGTAACGTAGCGCCAGGACTGCTGTTCCGCCGTCCCGACCACTTCGAGAACTACGACGACTGGCCATTCCTATGGGGACAGAACGAGGGAACCATTGCCGGCAACACCCAGTATATCATTTTCGGTTCGGCATTCAAAGAAGTTGTGAAATAAAGACCCGCTCCCAGCCCCTCCCCGTAAGGGTGGGGAGTAATTACCAAACATCACGAAATGACAATGAAACGTATAACACTTTTCTTTCTCCTCCTCAGTTCCCTGATGGGAGCACAGGCACAGCGAGGATTTACGGCACGTAAGGATGTGCCGACCGATTCTATCCGTTTGAGCGACCCAGCCGTGTTGGCTGACAAGAAGACGGGAATGTACTACATGACGGGTACGGGCGGCATGATGTGGCGCTCAACCGACCTGAGACGCTGGGAAGGTTCGTTCCGTGTGACGGAGTTCGAAGCCGGCTCATGGATGGGACCTCGTCCGATGATTTGGGCAGCCGAATTGCACCAGACGGGCGATGGCTGGTACTATTACTTTGCTACGTTTACCAACCAAGCGGTGAAGATTGATACCGTACGTGGCAATGTCATCGAGCGACGTGCCTCGCAGGTGCTCCGTGCCGACAACCCGATGGGGCCCTATCGTGCTTTCGGTGATGCTACCTATCTGCCAGCCGACCGTCCTACGCTCGACGGAACCTTCTGGCGTGATAAGGATGGCAAGCCCTACCTCGTGTTCTGTGGCGAATGGTTGCAGAACTGGAACGGCACCATCGAGAAGATAGAGCTGAAGCCCGACCTCAGTGGTACGGTGGGCGAACCGAAGGTGCTCTTCCGAGCCAGCGACAGCCCTTGGAGCCGTGAGCGCAACGATAAAGGGGAGATCACATGGAACAAGGTGACCGACGGTCCTTATCTTTTTCGTACGGGCACAGGCCGATTGGGTATGGTCTGGACGTCGTGGGTCTACGATGTCTATACGCAGGGTGTGGCTTACAGCCAGAGCGGTACGCTCGACGGCCCGTGGGTGCAGGAGAAGGAGCCTATCACCCCTCCTGGCTATGGGCACTCCATGCTGTTCCAACGTTTCGACGGCCAGTGGATGATGTCGGTTCATTTTCATGAGAAAGACAGCCGTGGTCGCACAGTCCGCACGCCTCATTTCTTCGAGATCGACCTCGGTGGAGACAAGCTGGTGTTGGGAAAGGAATTTAAATAGGTAGGTTTGATGGCGATTGAAGTATATGTCATTCATAGGTGAACTGATATCGATTGGCGTCGCATTCTCGTGGACGGCTACCGCGCTGCTTAGCGAGTTTGGATCGAAGCGGTTGGGCAATCTCACGCTCAATGTGCTGCGGATGTCGTTGGCGCTGGTGTTCTCGCTTGTGCTGTTCCTGGTGGTGACGGGCAATCCGCTGCCTGCGGGGGCTTCGTCGGAGGCGTGCGGATGGATGTTGCTCTCAGGATTGGTGGGGTATGTCATCGGCGACTTCTGCCTCTTCCAGTGCTACATCATCATAGGCTCACGTTTCGGTCAGCTCTTCATGACGCTCGCTCCGCTGGCTGCGGCCCTGATGGCGTGGGTGACGCTGGGCCAGCAACTTACCTCGCTAAGTCTGATGGCGATGCTGATTACGCTGTCGGGTATCGCTATCTCCATCCTCGGACGTAGCGAGCACCATCGTCTGGCGCTCAGTCTTCCGCTTTCAGGTGTGCTCTACGCCATCGGGGCGGCTCTCTGTCAGGGTGTGGGACTGGTCCTCAGCAAGATTGGTATGAACCACTTCGAGCCTGTAGCAGGGATGCCCGATTGGCTTGTACCCTTTAGCGCCAACTTCTTCCGATGTGTTGCAGGCTTCGTGGGATTCATGGTGTTGCTATGCCTCCGGAAGGAGACCCGTCAGCTGCGCGATGCCCTGCACGACCGTAAGGGTCTGACCGTCGCAACAGCCACCACTATCTTTGGGCCTTTCGTGGGTGTGGGCTTCTCGCTCATGGCGGTACAATACACGGCTGCCGGCATCGCTTCCACCCTGATGGCGATGACGCCCATCATCATCCTGCTACCCTCCCACTGGCTCTTCGGCGAGCGCATCACGTGGCGGGCCGTCCTCGGAGCTGTCATCTCGGTCGTGGGTGTGAGTCTGTTTTTCTTAGGATAATATATAATAATAAGGAGTTAAGATATGGTACGATTAGCAAGTTTGCTTTTAAGCGCTTTAACGTTCAGCCTGGCGCAGGCACAGAATGCTTTGCCTTTTGGGAATTGGATAAACAAACCCGACCTATTGCGCATCATTGAGAATCAGGTAGCATCCCGCCCCGACCAATTGCGCATTCTCAAGAATCAAGTGGGGTACTACCCCGATCAGGAGAAGTATATCGTGTTAGAGGGTGAACCCCTCCCTTGGTACGTCAAGGTGCCCGACAATTACATGTTTCCTGATAGCAAGGTTAAGTGGCCCAAGGGTAAGACGCTGCCTTTGAGAAATGTACGTCCGATTGCCTCGCCTCTGTCGGGCAAGATGCGGTACATTGCTATTCTTGACAATGCAACGACACCCGGACGCTATCAACTCGTTTATGGCGACCAAACGACTGATATCCTGGTGTCCGAACGTCCTTATCGCGACATCGCCAAGGCCTCGCTGCGTCTGTTCTACCTCATCCGCTCGGGTGTGCCCATCGAACGGGGTGGGGCATACAACCGTCCGCTCGGTCATCCTGACACGCAGGTGCTCGTCCATCCATCGGCAGCTACTGAGAAGCGTCCGGCAGGTACCGTCATCAGTTCGCCCTACGGCTGGTACGATGCCGGCGACTACAACAAGTATGTGGTCAACTCCGCGTTCAGCATCGGCCTGATGTTCGCTGCCTACGAACAACTTACCGACTATTTCGCAACCCTCGACACCGACATCCCTGAGAGCGGCAACCAGACGCCCGACTTCCTCGACGAGATGATGTTCAACCTCCGTTGGCTCCTCACGATGCAGGACCCCGACGACGGTGGCGTCTATCACAAGCTCACAACCCCCAACTTCGAGGCGTTCATCATGCCGACGGAGTGCAAGCAACAGCGGTACGTCGTAGCGAAGAGCGTGACGGCAACGCTCGATTTTGCGGCTGTGATGGCCGATGCGGCTCGTCTGTTTGCTCCCTATCAGCGCGACTATCCCGGCTTCGTGGCTCAGGCCGAGAAGGCTGCGAAACTGGCCTACCAATGGGCGAAGGACCATCCGCAGGCTATGTACAACCAGAACCAGCTGCGCGATCCAGCCGTGACCACTGGCACCTACAGCGATTTCAATGCGCGCGACGAATTCTTCTGGGCAGCCTCGGCACTCTACCGCCTGACCAAAGAATCGTCGTATCTCACCGATGTGAGGCAGTACGAGCCTCGTCAGTTCTCTACGCCCTCCTGGGGAAATGTGTCGGCACTCGGAGCCTTCGAGTGGTTGGCAGAGCTGCTTGTAGGGAATGTTCAGTCGAATGACGAGATGATTATAACGTTGAGTGACGAGTTCCATGTTCGCATGCTCAATCAGCTGACAGCCTACTGCGACGATGCCATCAAGGGTGTGGACGAGTCGTCGTTCCAGTCACCCTATGGCAACAGCGCTGGCGACTTCGGATGGGGCTGTCTGGCCGAGAAATGCTGCTGTCAAGGCTTTGCGCTACTCTATGCCGACAAGATGCTGGGCACGGACAAATACCGTCAGTATGCCCTCATGAATGCCGACTACCTCCTGGGTCGCAATGCGACGGGCTATTGCTACGTCACCGGTTTTGGCGAACTTAGTCCGAAGCATCCCCACCACCGCATCAGTTCGGCCGACGGTGTCGAGGCTCCTTTCCCGGGCATGTTGGTCGGAGGCCCCAATCCTGGTCAGCAGGATAAGAAGGACATGCACAACGCCGTCTATCCGTCGAACGTTCCCGACGAGTCATACATCGACGACGAGGAGTCGTACGCCTCTAACGAGATTGCCATCAACTGGAACGCCTCGCTCGTGGCCTTCCTCAGTTGGCTCGATGCCCTCGCCTTGCCCGACAATCCCGTGGCCCTCAAGAGTGGTGACGTCACGATGGTAGTCAATGTTCAGCAGGGCGGAAAAGTCTTGTCGCTTCGATATGCCGACCATGAAGTCATCTCGCAGTTGCAACGCCCTGAGTGGTTCGGCAGCACGTTCTGGACCAGTCCGCAGCGTGAATGGAACTGGCCTCCCGTACAGGAATTCGATAAGCGACCCTATGCCGTCGACCACTACGATGCCAATCACCTCGCCATCACCAGCCCCGTCTCGCAGCGTCTGGGCCTCCGCGTCAGCAAGGACTTCCGCGCCGAGAAAGACGGGACCTTCCTCGTCACCTATTCCATCAAGAACGAAGGCACCGCTGCACGTCGTGTAGCTCCGTGGGAGATTACCCGCGTCATTAACGACGACGGCATCATCTTCTTCGACGCGCCCGTCGACAGCATCTGGCCAGCCGACCTCATGACCTTCACCAACAGTTACGGCGCCTCATGGTACAAGACCGACGAAGCACCACAGAACCGTAAGGTCAATGCCAACGCCGCCGGATGGCTCGCCTACAGCGCCGATGGCTTCCTGCTCCTAAAGCAGTTCCAGAACCTCCGTCCAGGCGAGGCCGCACCAGGCGAAGCCGAAGTGCAGGTCTACGTCAATGCAGGCAAGACCTACATCGAACTCGAAAGCCAAGGTGCCTACACCCTCCTTCAGCCAGGCGAGTCGCTCCAATGGGCCGTCCGCTGGCACCTCGCCGCCACCGGCGATGCCCCCCTTCCTTCGAAAGCCCTCATGAAGCGAGTGAAGAAACTGATGAAGGCTACAAAATGAACAACAAAGGCAGGACTCACATCCTGCCTTTTGTTCATCTTATTAAAGTTGAAAGTTGATAGTGTAAAGTGGATTGACGGGAGGTTTATCTCCCCAAAGGAGGCACGAAGTGCTTCATACAGAGAGGGGCTTGGTCTCTTAACCGAGTACAAAAGTACGACATTTGGGAGGCGCACTTTCCGCTATATGACCATTCATGCGGATTCGTGTAGATTCTTGTTGATTTACGGGTCTACATCAATGCAATAGTAGTCTGCAATCCACCTGACCACATTGGGAGGCAGTGCACCCTTACCCTTTGGCATTCCCATGCGCCAGAGTTGTTCCTGGTAGGGCTTGATCCAGTTGCGCAGGGTTCTTGCATCTACCCCTGCATACGCAGCTAACTGCTGTCTTGTCATTGCTTTCATCATGTATACTGATTACGTTGGGTTTGAAGCCTGAATCCGGGTCGTTTGCACGCTGAATTCAGGTCGTATTTACGCTGAATACGATGGGAGTGCAGGTTGCTGACATTGCTGACATTGCTGACATTGCTGACATGTTTTTTATAAACTTTATAATTTGTTTTTTTATATGGTATTCTTTTCTTTCTTTTGTTTTTTATTATATAGTTTGTGAATTTGATGTCAGCATGTCAGCAATGTCAGCATTCAAGGTCGTTGCATGCATCCTCTCAATATCCATCTGGGACTTCTCACGGAGGACATACCCCCTTGTTCCGTTATGCCCTTTCCTG
>JAFXNA010000015.1 GCA_017529865.1 Bacteroidaceae bacterium | reverse complement strand
ATGCTCAAGTAAACTTGAAATTATGTTCGGCTTAAACGCATTTTTTTGCAGCCCTGAAGGGTTACAAAATTTCCCCTGAAGGGGCACAAAAATAAAAACCAAACCCCTCTCTTATCTCCCCCAAGGGGAGAAGACGGGACACCCCTCCTTGGGAGGGGGCGGGGGAGGTTCAACTTATCTATTAACCAATCAAAACTTAACTAACTATGGCAATCAAAGTAAATGCTCGTGAAACCGAGCTCAAGATCGGTAAGAATCCCGGTTACTATTACGCGATGACTCCAGAGCGTTTTTTATTAACATATTGTGTACTCTACGTGTACTCAATGTTACAAATCTGCAAGGATGTTACATTTTTTTGCCGTAAATTTGCAGTCGCAACCCAAACAGTGGTTATTAACTCTAAATGATTACGGTATGAAAAGAATTGTTGTTTTATTACTCACATTGTTGCCAATCTGCATGATGGCACAATCTGTTCAAACTACTGATTTGAACGAGATGACAGAGAAGGAGCGAAACGAGTATTTGGTTAATCTGGCGAGAGAGGTGTCAGAGAATATCGCTCCTGAATGGCTACAGGGTGGTGTTTTACCCAAGGTGTCTTCTAAACAGAAGTATTTCTCTACGAATAAACGCCCTGATATTCAGCGAAATGTGGGGCGGGAGTTCTATAGTGTCACTTTCTATTATGATGAAGCGACAAAGGCAAAACTCAAATATGACTATGCAACTCGTGTGAGGATCTGGGCAGATAATGGAGAGGTGGAAGGTATCATGACTGGAGAGGACTGGGGAAGAGTGTTTCATGAGACTTCCTACGAACAGATGAAACAGAGGGGAATTAAACGAGAAGAGCAGATGTCTTTCGTTCCGCTTCAACCTTCCTTATAACCATATAAAAAAGACAGCATTATGAAAAAAGCTATATATATCATATCTTTGCTTATGAATGTATGTGTCTATGGACAGTCTGTTCTTAGACATTACGACTATGTTTGTACATACACAAAACTATCCGTAAACAACTCCTTTAAGATGATAGAGGATAGTATTTTTTCAATTATTCCCAAGAAGAAAGAATTTGAAAAATACGTCAAATCGAGACAATACTATTTGGATATCAGTACTACCTATTTAAATGATTCAATTATTAGTATATATGTTTTCTTAGACGATTTTTGTCCATGTTTACTTGATTATACAAAAGAAATTGAACAGTATTATTGTAAGTTGAGGGGATATAATACCATTTGGTGGAGTGAAACTCCTATACCAGATTGGTTTACTATAGGCTCAAAGAGAGTAAAACTGAATTTTTCACGAGAAGTGTATGTTGACCTCGTGAGCGGACTTGAGATTTTAGAAACGGGTGAACCTTGGTATACTATTGACTTAGAATATAATACTTTTACAAATAAGGTTAGAATACGCCTCAAGGATACTCCTTCTTTTAAACAAATCAAAAAGCAACGATGATTAAGTGACGATTTTAGTAACTTATTTTTGAATTTGTTCTGTATGCCCCTAAGGAGTCGTTTTTGCAATCCTTAGGGGTAAAAATTGTTACTGTTAGGGGCTGGAACATTTTCCCTTAACTTCACATTCTGCTTGCTTGGATTTAATTTATAATTAAATACTCTTAAAAAGAGGGGTATTTGTCCTAAAAAAAATTAACGGATGTGCTGTGAGTCGTAGGAAAACACTATTTTTGCGTCCGATTTAATCGCTTAAGAGAAAAATAGATAGTAAATAGTCAAAATAAATAAGAATATGGCAGAAGTAGTAGATATTCGTGAATTGAATGAGCGAATAGAAAGACAAAGTGTATTTGTGACGAACCTGATGACAGGTATGGATCAAGCCATCATTGGTCAGAAACATCTGGTGGAATCATTGCTGATCGGTTTGTTGTCGGACGGTCATGTGTTGCTGGAAGGTGTGCCTGGATTGGCAAAGACAAAGGCCATCCGCACGCTGGCATCGTTGATTGATGCACAGTTCAGCAGAATCCAGTTTACGCCTGACCTCCTTCCTGCTGACGTTATCGGTACGATGATCTATAGTCAGAAGGACGGGCAGTTCATGGCGAAGAAGGGTCCGGTATTTGCTAACTTTGTGTTGGCAGACGAAATCAACCGTGCTCCGGCTAAGGTTCAGAGTGCATTGCTTGAGGCGATGCAGGAGCGTCAGGTGACTATCAGCACTCAGACATACGAACTCCCTAAACCATTCCTTGTGCTGGCTACACAGAACCCTATCGAGCAGGAGGGTACGTATCCGCTGCCTGAGGCTCAGGTGGACCGTTTCATGCTGAAGGTGGTGATTGACTACCCGAAGCTGGATGAGGAGAAGAAAATTATCCGCCAGAACATATCGGGTGAGGAAATCAAGATTAAGCCTATCATGGGTACTGCTGATATTGAGGCTGCTCGCAAGGTGGTGCGCGATGTGTATCTGGACGAGAAGATCGAGCAGTATATCGCCGACATCGTGTTTGCTACCCGTTATCCCGACAAGTATAACCTGAAGGAGCTTAAGGGCCTGATTTCATTCGGTGGTTCGCCTCGTGCATCAATCAACTTGGCATTGGCATCACGTGCGTTTGCGTTTATCAAACATCGTGGCTATGTCATTCCTGAAGATGTACGCGCGATTGCGCATGATGTGCTGCGTCATCGTATCGGACTGACTTACGAGGCTGAGGCGAGCAATGTGACTTCGGAAGAGATTGTCAGCAAGATACTGAATAAGGTGGAAGTTCCTTAGAAATGCATAATGCATAATTGACTACGTCGAACTAAAGTTTCATAATGCATAATGTAAAAATGCAAAAATATAAAAATTTAAGAAATAGTAAATTGTAAATCGTTAAATTGTAAATAAGAAGGTGGAAACTTCAGAACTGCTTAGTCAGGTAAGGAAGATAGAAATAAAGACGCGTGGACTCTCCAACAATATCTTTGCTGGAGAATACCACTCTGCCTTCAAGGGTAGAGGTATGGCTTTCTCTGAAGTTCGTGAATATCAGTATGGTGACGATGTGCGCGATATCGACTGGAATGTGACAGCCCGTTTCGACAAACCGTTCGTGAAGGTGTTTGAGGAGGAACGTGAGCTGACCGTGATTCTGCTGGTCGATGTGTCGGGCAGTCTGGACTTTGGAACAATCAGTCAGACCAAGCGTCAGATGGTGACTGAGATTGCAGCTACGTTGGCTTTCTCTGCCATCCAGAACAACGATAAGATTGGTGTCATCTTTTTCTCGGACAAGGTGGAGAAGTTCATTCCTCCGAAGAAAGGCCGTAAACACATCCTGCTCATCATCCGCGAACTGCTGAATTTCCAACCGGAGAGCAGCAAGACGGATATAGGTCAGGCAGTAGAGTTTATGACGAATGCCATCAAGAAACACTGTACGGTGTTCCTGCTCAGCGATTTCTACAATGCCAAGGACTTCCAACAGGAGCTGACGATTGCCAACAGGCGCCATGATGTGGTTGCCATTCAGGTGTATGACCAGCGTATGACGGAGCTACCGAATGTGGGTCTGATTCGTTTGGCTGATGCTGAGACGGGTGAGGAACTCTGGCTTGATACAGCTTCGTCGGCTGTGCGACGTGCACATCGCGAGTGGTGGGTGCAGCATCAGGGTAAACTGAACACGATGCTGACGAAATCGAACGTGGATAATATCTCGGTGCGTACGGATGAGGATTTCGTGAAGTCGTTGATGAATCTGTTCAGAAGGAGAAGCTGATGGTGTTTAGACTTTTGAACTAGTTGTTAGTTGAAGAATTAAGAATTAAGATAAGAGTTGAAAGCAATACGAATCATAGTCTTGTTTGTTGCGTGGTGTAGTGTGATATCGCTCAGTGCGCAGGTAACGGTAGATGCCAAGATTGACTCGACCCGCATTTTCATTGGTCAGCAAGTGGGCATCACGGTGGATGTGAGTGCAGATGCTGGCAAGAAGGTGGAGTTTGCACACTACGACTCCTTGCAGCAGATGATACCAGGTATAGAGGTGGTGAACACCTCGGGACCTGATACTCAGTTGCTCAACGACGGCAAACGAATGGTGCTCACTCAGCGCTATGTGGTCACTTCGTTCGATTCTGCCCTTTACTACATCCCGCCTATCACTGTGAAGGTGGATGGTAAGGACTATCAGGCGAAGACGAACCTTGCCCTAAAGGTGTTGACCGTCAATATAGATACGATGAAGGTGGACAGTATCTGCGGATTCAAGCCGGAGATGAAACCTCCGTTCAGCTGGGACGACTGGAAACCGGTTATCTGGATGGTGATAGGGCTGCTGATCCTGGCTGCGTTGCTGATTTATGTGGTAATTCGTCTGATTACCAACAAACCGATCATTCACCGCATCAAGTTGCGTCAACACATTGCGCCGCATAAGGTAGCGATGCAGAAGATAGCACAGATCAAGGAGGATAATCTGGTGCAGAGCGAAGACTCGAAGGAGTATTACACCCAGTTGACAGATACCTTGCGTCAGTATATCTCCGAGCGTTTCAAGTTCAGCGCGATGGAGATGACATCGAGTGAGATCATCGAACATTTGCAGGCAGAGAACGACGAAGAGGCTCTGCGAGAGTTGCGTGAATTGTTCCAGACAGCTGACTTGGTGAAATTTGCCAAATACACAACCCTCATCAACGAGAACGACCGAAACCTCGTGACGGCTGTAGAGTATATCAATCAGACAAAGATAGAAGAGGAAACCAAACCGCAACCAACGGAGATTGTGGTAGAGGAGAAGCGCTCAAAGATTGCGAAGGCAATCCTGATAGCAAGCATTGCGGCTGTGGCGATTGCTATCATCGTTGTGACCTGCTTCCTCGTCTATCGTTTGTATTATCTGTTTATCTAAAAATGATGAAGCATTATGGTATTCAGTAATCCATATTATTTCATACTACTGACGGTTCTCATACCTTATATCATCTGGTATGTGATGCGAAGCAAGAAGAGTAGGGCGACGCTGAAGATGCCTGAAGCATCGAAATACAAAGCCCTGCCAAAGTCTTTGCGTCAGTACCTCATTCATGTGCCTTTCCTCTTGCGTATCATACTTATTACATTGGTGGTGTGCATCTTGGCTCGTCCGCAAAGCAAGCATTCGTGGAGCGATACTGATGTGGAAGGTATCGATATCATGTTGGCAGTCGATGTGTCGACCAGTATGCTGGCTCAGGACTTCAAACCTAACCGTGTAGAGGCTTTGCGCGAGATTGCCCAGCACTTCATAGAGAAGCGTATGAATGATAACATTGGTCTGACGTTCTTTGCTGGTGAAGCCTATACTCAGTGTCCGCTCACTACCGACCATGCAGCGTTGATGAACCTGTATGCGAGTGCCGACACAAGGATGGCTGCCAAGGGAACCATTGATGACGGAACAGCAATCGGCGACGGAATCATGAACGCACTGTTGCGTCTGCGTGAGAGCAAGGCAAAATCGAAGGTGATTATCCTGTTGACTGACGGTGTGAACAACGCAGGAAACATTTCGCCCGTCACAGCAGCCGAGATTGCCAAGAAGCAGAAGGTGCGTATCTATACCATCGGTATCGGTACGACAGGTATGGCTCCATACCCTCTGCCTACGGGCGGAACTGTGAGTCTACCAGTTGAAATCGACGAGGCCACGATGACAAAGATATCCAAGGAGACAGGAGGCCAGTACTTCCGCGCACAACGGAATGCTGAACTTGATGCCATCTATAACGACATCGATAAGATGGAGCGTACGAAGTTTAATGTGCGACAGTATAGCAAACGTGGTGAACTGTTTGAACCCTTTGCGCTCGCTGCGCTGATAGTGTTCTTGTTAGAATTGTTGATGCGGATGGTGGTATTGCGCCGCCTTCCATAAAATGTTGAAGACAATGTTTAGATTTGCACATCCCATATATCTATACCTGCTGACGCTGATACCGCTGTTCACAGCCCTGTTTGTGTTTCTGAGGTATCGTCGTAAGCGTAATCTGGCTAAGTTTGGCGACCCAGACCTCTTGGCGCATTTGATGCCCGATGTATCGTCAGCACGTCCTGTCGTGAAGTTCGCTCTGCTGATGATTGCGCTTGCACTCATCATCTTTATCATGGCACGCCCTCAGTATGGTATGCGAAACGAAGAATTCAAGCGTTCGGGTATCGAGGCAGTTATTGCTGTCGATGTGTCGAACTCGATGCTGTGTGAGGATATATCGCCCAATCGTTTGGGGAAGTCGAAGATGATTGTCAGCAAACTCATCGACCAGCTGGATGAGGACAAACTGGGTCTGGTGGCTTTCGCTGGAACGTCTATCACCCTGTTGCCCATCACGTCGGACTATGTATCGGCAAAGATGTTTCTTGACCAACTTGACCCCAAGACCATCACCTTACAGGGAACGGACTTGGGAGATGCTATTCAGAAGTCAGTTGCTGGATTTACCCAAAATACGACAACGGGTAAGGCATTGATTCTTATCACAGATGCCGAAGATAACGAGCAAAATGCTATTGAGGCTGCTCAGATGGCGAAGGAAATGGGAGTACGCATCTTTGTGTTGTCGGTGGGAACTCCGCAAGGTGGACCGATTCCAATGGGTAATAATCAGTTCAAGAAGGATATGGACGGCAATGTAGTGACTACCAAACTGAACGAGTCAGTTGGTAAACAGATAGCACAGGCTGGAAATGGCGTGTATATCCATGTGGACCGTACGGATGAGGCTCAGTCGATGTTGGAAACAGAGATTGCCAAGATGCAGAAAGAAGATTTTACAACCTCGATGTATTCGGAATATGATGAGCAGTTTGTGGCTGTTGCTATCTTGCTGTTTATCGTGCTCTGTCTCGAGATTTGTATTCTCGATAAGAAGAATAAGCTGTTCAGACGTTTCAAACTATTTAATAAAGAAAAGGTGTGATGATGAAATTCTCAAGATATATACTCACTGTATGTGCACTCTTCCTTAGTCTGCAACTCGTGGCGCAGAACAGCGACCGCGATTGCATCCGTATGGGAAACAAGCATTTCAGAGATAAGGAATACAACAAGGCAGAAACCTGGTACCGCAAGGCGCTCGAAATGAACAAATCATTGGAGGCGTATTATAACTTAGGTAATGCAGTAGCTGCTCAGGGAAATGACTCGGTGGCTTTCGATCAATACAAGAAAGCACTTGAACAAATTGCTGAGACTCCCGAGAAGAAGGCTTATGTCTATCATAATATGGGTAATATGACCTATTTGAATGGACGTAGCCTGATGAAAGCGAACAGCCCCGATGCGATGAAATCGTTCCAACAGGCAGTTGAACTTTATAAGAGTGCGCTTCGTTGCAATCCGTCGGATGACGAGACACGCTACAATCTTGCGATGGCTCAGTATATGCTGAAGAAGAATCAGCAGAACCAAGACCAGCAGGGTCAGAATCAGGATCAGAACAAGGACCAGCAGCAGAACAAAGATCAGGACAAGAAGGACGATCAGAAAGACAAGCAGGATCAAGGCGATCAGAACAAAGACCAGCAGAAAGACCAAGATAAGCAGGATCAACAGAATAAAGACCAGCAACAAAATCAGAATCAGCAGAACCAGGACCAGCAACAACAACAGCAGCCTCAGAAGCCGCAGATTGACGATAAGACCGCTGAGCAACTCCTCAATTCTGCCCAGCAAGACGAGAAAGCCGTGCAGCGAAAGATGCAGAAAGCCGAGAAAGCACATCGTCAGGGCTTGGAAAAAGACTGGTAAACTCATGAACTCTTAAACGCTTGAACTCTAATGAATAAATTGTATATATCACTACTGACAATTCTTTTGTCATTACCTACTATCGCAGCGTTCGCCGACAATGTGTCGTTTCGTGCTACAGCTCCTTCCATCGTGGAAGTAGGCGAGCGGTTTAGGGTACAATATACCATTAACAGTCAGGATGTGTCGAACTTCAGCTATCCAAAGTTTGAAGGATTCGATGTGATGTACGGCCCGAGCACCTCGCAGCAGAGTAGCTTCCAGTATGTCAATGGTCAGATGTCGCAGAGTTCGTCCTATACTTACACCTTTACGCTGATGGCTACCAAAGTAGGTACATACACCATTCCCGCAGCAACCATCAATGTAGGGGGGCAACCCTATAAGTCGCAAAGTCTGAAGATACAGGTGGTGGCTGCAAGTGGCAATCGACAAAGTCAGCAGAGCCAACAGCAAGGGATGCGCAGACAACGTCCACAGGACGAACCGTCGCGTCCACAGAGTACTTCGGTATCGGGTTCCGACCTTTTCATGACTGCTACAGCCAGTCGTACAAAGATGTATGAACAAGAGGCGGTGCTGGTGACTTACAAAGTCTATACATTGGTCAACCTTACACAACTTGATGGCAAACTGCCTACACTCGATGGATTCCAGATTCAGGAGATGCCACTTCCGCGCAATAAAGAGTTCGAACTCGAGAACTACAACGGCCGCGTCTACCATACTGTTGTGTGGAGCCAATATGTGCTCTTTCCACAGAAGACAGGTGATTTAGTCATCCCGTCGATCACTTACGAAGGAGTAGTCGTTCAGCAAAACCGTTATATTGACCCCATCGAGGCATTCTTCAACGGAACAGGTGGAGTCGTTGAGGTGAAGAAGAAAATCACCACCCCTCAGTTGACCATTCATGTCAGTCCGCTGCCCGACAAGCCTGCGAACTTCTCTGGTGCAGTGGGTTCTTTCTCGATTGCATCTGACATCAATACACAGCATGTGAAAGCCAATGATGCCATCACAATGAAAATAGTTGTGAAGGGTACGGGTAATATGAAACTAATCTCTGCACCTGAAGTGGCTTTCCCAAAGGATTTTGAGACCTACGATGCAAAAGCAACCGATAACTTTTCTCTCTCTCGCAATGGATTGAGTGGCACGAAGGAGTTCGAATATCTGGCTGTACCTCGTCATGCTGGTACCTATACCATTCCTGCTGCAGAGTTTGTCTATTTCGACCCATCGACCCATTCCTATCAGACTCTCACCACTGAACCATATACGATTGAGGTAGAGAAGGGTAGTGGTTCGAGCAGTTCAGTAGCCGACTATACGAGCAATCAACAGGATGTGCGTGAACTGAATAAGGATATCCGTTACATCAAGACGGGTGACACTACACTCCATCGTCCTGATGATAACTTCTTCGGTTCGTGGAAGTACTGGTTGGCATACCTCATTCCGCTGCTTATTTTCATTGCCATTCTGGCTATCGGTCATAAGCGTATCAAGGACAATGCTAACATTGCGAAGATGCGTGGAAGGAAAGCCAATAAGATTGCAAAGAAGCGTCTGAAAGTAGCTTCCAAACTTCTGGCAGCGCACAACCAGAACGAATTCTACGATGAAGTGATGCGTGCCCTTTGGGGATATATTGCTGATAAGCTCAACATTCCTCAAGCCAATCTCAACAAGGATAATATCAACGCAGCTCTCGCACAGCAGCAGGTCGACCCCTCGCTCATCGGGCAGTTCATCAAGACCCTCAACGAATGTGAGTTTGCCCGTTATGCTCCAGGTAATCCAAACGAAAATATGGAAACCGTATATAATAGTGCTGTGAACGTCATCAGTCAGATTGAAGGAAACTTCAAGAAGGCACCTCAGAAGTCGCAGACAGCAACGCTCTCACTCATCCTGTTTATGGTTCTCGGCATCGCTTCTTCTCTTGCTGCTGACGCAAAAACCAAGCAACAAGCCGACTCGCTCTATGTACAGGAACACTATCGTGAGGCAGCAGAGATCTATGAGTCTATCCTCAAGAATCAGGGAGTGTCGAAAGACCTCTACTACAACCTCGGGAACTGCTACTACAAGCTTGACGAGGTAGCGCTTTCGGTACTCAACTACGAACGAGCCTTGTTGCTCGACCCAAGCGATAGTGACACAAAGGCCAATCTCGCACTGGCTCGTGGTAAGACTGCCGATAAGGTTACACCTCCATCCGAGATGTTCTTCGTCACTTGGTGGCGCACCATTACCAATGCAATGAGTATCAATAGCTGGCTCATCATTGCCTTCGTGGCTTTCGTGCTTATGCTCACATGTATCATCGTCTATGCGTTTATGTCCGACATGATGTGGCGTAAAATCGGTTTCTACGGTGCCCTCCTCGCACTCTTTATTACCATTGTGGCCAACCTCTGCGCATTCTCACAACATCTCACTATTGTCAATCGCCAATATGCTATCATCATGGATTCTGCCGTTACAGTAAAGAGTTCACCAAGTGATAGCAGCACCGACCTCTTCGTCATTCACGAAGGAGCGAAAGTGGAAATGCTCGACCAGACGATGAAAGAGTGGTGTGAAGTGAAACTCGAGGAAGGTAAAGTCGGGTGGGTACCCGT
Source organism: Bacteroidaceae bacterium (assembly GCA_017529865.1). Lineage (GTDB taxonomy): Bacteria > Bacteroidota > Bacteroidia > Bacteroidales > Bacteroidaceae > Colivivens. Next base: position 41,752 of record JAFXNA010000015.1, on the reverse strand, counting down.
CAGCACCCTCCAGCAGATTTAATTTTAATTATGAATTATGCATTAGATATTGATCGCGCCATCACTCTCGCCCTTAACGGCAGTGAATCGCTTTTCTGGGACAACCTCATGGTGTGTGTCACCAACACGTTTTCGTGGTCTTTGGTGATAGTGATGCTGCTCTATATCTTCTTCCATAACAATACCCTGCGCGATGCATTCATCATCCTGCTTACCATCGGACTGATGATACTTGTGGCTGACCGCCTCTGTTCTGGATTGGTGAAACCATGGGTGGCTCGCTGGCGTCCTACGCAGGACCCTGAGATTATGTATCTCGTCGATATGGTGGAAGGCTATCGTGGCGGTCGCTTCGGATTCTTTTCAGGACATGCCTGCAACACTTTCTGCATGGCTACCTTCCTGTCATTCCTTTTCCGTCATCGGGCAGTCACCATTACCCTTTATTTCTGGTCCGTCACCACTACGTTTACTCGTCTCTATCTCGGTGTTCATTACTTTGGTGATGTTACCGTTGGACTCCTTGTCGGCATCCTCATAGGATGGGCGTTCTATCGCCTCTATCAGTGGCTTATGAAGCGTGTGGGGACTCCTCGCTATGTGACCGATCAGAGTACTCCCACAGGTTATCGGAAGGCCGACATGAATTTCTTCCTGGCAGTTGTCTTCTTCAACTATATCATTGTCCTCCTTGTATCGATGTGCAGAGGAGTTTAAAGACCCGCCCCCTTGCCCCTCTCTGTAAGGGTGGGGAGTAGTCACAAATAATGCCTATCAATAAATGAATAAGAATAGTAATAATCATTAGCAACAGTATCCACTCCCCTCACTCGCAGGGAGGGGTATGGGGGGTGGGGCTTCTACTACTTATGGACTACATCATACGCATATTAGTAGCAGCCCTCTTAGGAGGCGCAATCGGACTTGAACGTGAATACCGTGCGAAAGATGCCGGTTTCCGCACTCATTTCCTCGTAGCATTAGGCAGTGCACTCTTCATGGTGCTCTCCCAGTATGGATTCGGTGAGGTGCTCGACCACTATGCCGACAACCTCAATGTGCGTCTTGATGTGTCGCGCGTAGCGGCTCAGATAGTTACAGGTATCGGTTTCATTGGTGCCGGAACTATCATTTTCCAGAAGAGGACGGTTCATGGTCTCACTACAGCAGCAGGAGTGTGGGTCGCAGCTGCAATCGGTATGGCATGTGGAGCAAGCATGTATATCCTTGCATGTGTCGCAACAGCGCTTGTTTTGCTCGGTATGGAGAGTATGAACATTTTCCTCCACCAGTTCGGCGAAAGCCAGTTTGCCGTACGTTTTTCCGCGCCCACTCAGCAACATATTGAGCAGGTACGCCAACATCTTGCAGAACTCCAAATCGGCATTAAATCCTACCGTATGGAAGAACGGATCGATGCGGTTGGTCATCCTGTTTATGTTGTTAGCCTCGATCTCCATGTGCGACGCAGTCGGCTCCGACAGCAGATGCTCGACATCCTTTCGTCCATCGAGGGTATCACCATTGAAGTGGTTGAATAAAAATAGAGTTGGACTTCCAACTCTATTCTTTTATTTGGCAAATTTACTATAGATGATTTCCAGTTTCACAGGGTCCTTTCCTCCCACCAATCGGGCACTGGTCATCGAGAAGTCATGACAGAGTTTCACGAGGTTCTTTGTTGAAACTGTCGATGATTCGAAGGTTGGCTCTACAGGAATCAGCAACACCTTATTATAATTAGGACTGGCGGTACTGGTCTTCAACTCGTTCGACATGATGTTGAGCAGGTGCGAAATGTTGTTGAACGTGTAGGTGTTGTTGGCGCTGTTAAACTGACTTAGATATGACTTGTTTGCATCGGCCAACTGGTAGTTCTCGAAGAATCCGTTGTTGTAGTCGTCTAGGCGCACCATCAGTAGGTACTTAGGGATGTCGAGACGGAAACGATGGTCGATTTGGTCGTTGTAGCGTGTGAACACAACCTTTGCTTGGTTGATGGTGTCGGTAGTCACAATCTGGTCTACAGGAATCGTTGCCAACGTGAAAATACCAGCAGGACTCTTCAAATACGTACACGTGTTGTCTGCCAGCAACTGTTCAAGGTTGTGGTTCGCAAAGTGGGTAGCCTGAATCACTTCTTCGGTCATTGCAAACTGACAAAGTCCAGTTGTGTCAACTTCCTGTTCGCGATAGATTTCGTGGTAGCGGTAGTTGATGTTATACTGAGCGATGTTGATATAAGCCAGTGCACCGTCACCGCTTTCCAGTTTGAAATAGAAGCCCTTACAGCCAGGCAATCCACTGTTAATCCAACTCTCGCTATTGCGGAAATACTCAGGATGTTCTTTGTATGCAGTCCATATCTGGGTACCCATCTCGGTAGGCAGCGGAATTACGATCTTCTTCTGGTAGTTTAAACTGTTGCGCTCTTTCTCGTCCACAGTAAGGTCCGACAAAGTGAACCACTTCACTGTCAGCGGTTCCACAGTGGTGTCGCAGTACTGTGCGGGGTTGATGTTCGTATAGTAGTCAGCATCAGGGTTCATCACCTTTGTGATAGGGTAGACACTGATTCTGAATGTGGCTAACGAGTCACCTACGAACTTCGTGACAAACAATCGCAATTCTGTTGAAATGATGCTGTCGCCGATAATTGAGTCAGGGAACGCAAAATCGTCGATACAGTGGAACTGTGCCAGGAAATCCGACTTGATAATCGTGCCTGTCTCTGGATCTGTAAACTGCCCCAGATATGACAAACTCGAGCGTGCCAGCACAGAATCACCAGCCGAATACGATTGTGTGTGTATGTCGTAGAGCTTGCTCTCTTTCAATACGTAGTCAGGAGAGGGCATCATGTCATTGCCGAGTGTGCCAGTACTGTCGTCACACGAGGTAACGGCCATCAAGATTGACAATAATAACGCAACAACGGTACATCTGTTTACTTTCATAACTATCAACTCTTCTCCCTTCAATTCTTTAAAATATAATCTAACGTCTAAAGCCTATTCTTCTGGTATCAATGAATCATAGAACTTGCTGTAGGCTTCTGCATACCCTTCATCGCCTTGGTAGGTGAGGGTAGGACGACCCAGCGACTTGGCATACGTTGTTATCTCGCTTGGCATACGCTTCGATTCGAACACTACGCCGTCTGAGAACTTAATGGCTATCTTAGCAAGTTCTGCGTATGAGCAGTTGCCTGTGCATACGTCAGCGATTTCTTTCGTTGTGATGTTCTTGAATGGGATGCTACGTTGGAATGTCGCACCCATATCGGTTTTGAATTCAGAAGCTGATACCGATACCACCACCTTTGAGTCACAGAACGACGGTTCGTCCTGATAGGCGCGCTTGATGAGGAGCGGTGCGATAAGGGCTGCCCATCCGTGACAATGGATCACATCGGGTATCCAGCGCAGTTTTTTCATCGTTTCAAGCACACCGCGAGCATAGAACACCGCACGTTCGCCATTGTCCTTATACTCCTCACCAGCTTCGTCTGCTAACACACCCTTACGTGAGAAGTACTCATCGTTATCGATGAAGTAAATCTGCATACGTGCTTCTTGCAGCGATGCCACCTTGATGAGTAGCGGATGATCGGTGTCGTCAATAATGATGTTCATGCCCGAGAGGCGAATTACTTCATGCAGTTGGTTCCTACGTTCGTTGATATTACCCCAATTGGGAGAGAAAGTGCGGATTTCGTGGCCCAGTTCCTGAATCTGCTGGGGAAGGAAGCGCCCTTTGAGCGACAATGGGTTGTCGGTCACGTAGGGAGTCATTTCTGTCGTGATGTATAATACCTTATTAGCTTTCATGAATCAAGGTTTTGGTTCGTTTTAGCAATGCCTTTTCTAATTTCACTGCAAAGTTACGAAAAAAAAACGAAAAAAACACCTAAACAACCGATTTTAATGGCTTTTTAAGTGTTTTTAATGTGTTGCAGTTATGTTTTTTCCCCTTTTAGCTTGCGTCTTGAGGGATGATAAACACAAATCGAGCGCCATGCACATAAGACTTATCTAGCGCCACTTCGCCGCCAAGTTTGGCAGCAACCGTGCGACAGATGTTCAGGCCCAGACCCGTACCCTGAATCAGTACGTCGTGTTTCGTGAAGCGTTCGAAAAGGTCGTCCTGCATATCGGCGGGAATACCCGTTCCCGTGTCGGCCACTGAGAAGGTCACCTTACCCGGATGTTCCGACAGTGAGCAGTGGACAAGTATCTCACCCTGTTCCGTATGCTTTGCAGCATTTGTCAGGTAGTTAATCAGAATCTGTTGCACACGTCGTCCGTCAGTTGTGATGGTATAGCTGTCGTCTACCTCGCTCGTGAAATGCAGATTCACCGCACTTGGGTCTATGCGATACTGTACGTTCGTCATCGCACTCTGGCAAATCTGGTTGCATGAAGCAGGGGCAATGTCCAGTTTGTAATTTCCTTCCTCGCCTTCTGCCAGGTTCAGGATGTCGTCTACCAACATCATTAGCATGTTTGTACTGTTGTTGATATACGACGAGTATTCACGCTTCTCTTCATCTGAAATCACACCATCAGGGAGTGACAGCAGTTGTGAGAAACCGATGATGGCATTCAGTGGGGTGCGTATCTCATGACTCATGTTCTGTACGAACTGGGTTTTAGAACGGTCTGACATCTCTGCACGCTCCTTTGCTTCTTTCAGTTCGCGATGATGTTTACGATCCTTGATGTATAACAAGATCAGCAACCCGACGATGATGGCACCCAGGATGACACCCACGATGGTCAGTTGCTGCTTATTCTTAGCCCAGAACGTCTCAGATTCGTTCACCTGGACAGCATCTTTTGGAATAAGGTCCTTGTCCATGTTAAAGCGTTCAATCGTTTTCAGGTTGATGATAGGAGCCTGATGCGACAATACCTCGTAAGGAATATCCCTCGGTTGGATGCCACGATTCAACACTTTCTCCATGAAGTTCAATTGGGTCTTCTTATAGTCACTAAGGTCGTAGCACACGAAACCTACAGCATCGTCCACATTCGTGTTCTCGAAGAACGGGCAGAAATGAGGAACAGCCTCCTCTACCATATCTCTCGTTCCCCTTTTCAGTACTTTGTTCCGAGGATGTTGACGCGAACTGAAGTCTGTGTAGACCACGCCTGTCGTTGTAGGGTCAATCTGTCCTAATTGATGTTCCAGGTCAGTTGTCTGATGGTCATTCGAAAAGTATGGAGTGAACTGTAGGTGACGACTCTCCACCTCATCCTTGAAAGCCTTATACATTTCTTTACTCAACAACTCCTCTCCACCGATATAGAACACCTTTTTTAATTTAGGCACCATTTGGACAATCAGGTCTATCGTCTCTTTCGTGAAGACAGGTGCCTTGATATATGTCAAGTTATACACTTGCTGCAAGTCGGTCAGTGGTTCGCGAACAGCGTTCTCCTCCCAATAGGGAGCAAAGAGATAGTCTATCTCACACACATAGTCCAACTCGCCCACTAGAATCATGGGCACGTCGGGCCAGAAGCTATTCAGTTGATGGATAGACGGGTAGCAAGCTGTACCGAAAATCATCACCAAGTCAGGAGCCTTGTCGGGGAACATTTCCTTCGCTTTTGCCACGATGTTGGCATACTCCGCAGGTGATTTGTAATCAGAACTGTGTAGCAGCAGGGGGTTGATAGTGATGTCGTTGTATTTCGTGCTGATTTCGTCCACAGCCACAGCAGCTACTGACCACCAAGTGCTTTCCGTGGAGTAGGGGGTAATTATCAATAACTGCTTTCTGGCTGCAGCAAAAGTCGACAGCATTAAAAAAAACAATAGTGTAACAATACAAACAAATCTCTTCATATCACTATGTTGATTGTCCCTGATTTTCGATTCTAACTTCCTTGTTTGAGATTCTTGTTTCCTTTTTGAACATGCAAAGGTAAGGCTTTTTTGTGAATTGAGCAAACGAAGTGGAGAAAAACGAAACTGACAAGAAGATTCTTGACCAGATTGTTCCGTTTTAACCTCTTTGGGAGTCAATATGGAAATAAACTGTACTTTTTGCCATAGGTAAAAACTTTCCGTCGAATGAGTCTTAGGCGTTTACGGCTTGTGTATCGTGTGGCTTCCGGTTGCCTATCTGAGTCATACAGTAGCCTCCTTTTGGCGCGTTACACAAGCATTGTCCTTTCGTTACCCTTTCGGCACTCATTGCCGATACAAAGGTACGAAATAAATGTAAAATGAAAAAATGTAATAATTGAACATAATTACATATATATGTACGATTGTAAAGCACAGACAGCAAATATGGAATACATTTGTAAAAACAACTGTAACGGTGCAACGGAAAAAATACAGTCGCGGATTTCTCAACCCGCGACTGCCCGAGATAATTCTTACATTATTCTCACTTACCAAAAAGAAATTAAAATGTGCTTAAACTAAGCTGATTGAAAATATTATGTCTTTACTTCGCATAGAGTACCCATGCATCTGGATAGGTGGCACGCAACTTGTCGCGGCTCGATACGGCATCGGCCTTACTGCTTGAAGATGTTGCGATGACACGATACATGCCTGTTGCTGGGTTCTGTGCGATGATAGCATTGTAACCTTTGTTCTTGAGTGTGCTGCACAGGTTGTTGGCATTATCGAGGCTCTTGAATGATCCGCATACTACGTTGTAGGCCTGAAGTGTGCCGCTAACTGCTTTAAGACTCTCGGAGCGAAGGTCTGAGTTGTCTTCGGGCTGTGTTGTTGTCACTGGGGTGACGGTCTGTACTGGTGTAACCACTGGTGTCACCTGTACAGGTGCTGTTACTTGCTGCTGTGCTTGCTCTTGCTGCTTTGCTTTGTCGTATGCTTTCTTGTAGCTACTTTCGGTAGATTTGCATGATACGAGGGCAAACGCTGCGAGGATTGCCATGCTGAGAATGAGATTTCTTTTCATTGTTCAATGTCTTTTGTGAATTGTTAATACTCAATTTATATTGTTTTTTTATTCCTTCATCTGTTCGCGCTCGAACTTTGATTCTTTCATTGCTTTCTTGAGGCTTACTGCCGAGCGGAAGTTGACGTTCTTGACGCGCACGGACTGCGCCCGGATGTCGGTCTTCTTCTGTACCACCTTGGACTCTGCTGAGAGTGAGAAGGTGCCGATTCCCTCTATGTTTACGTTGTAGCCATCGAGCAGACATTCAGTGAGTTGCTGCGACAGTGCGATGATGGCTGCTGTCATGTCGGCTGTTGATAGTGAACAACCTGCAGCGATTTGCTTACATAATGTCTGGGTGTCGATTGTCCCCTTGGTGACAACTTGTGCATAATAGCCTTTTTTGGGCTTGCTGCTGATGTTGTCTTTTACTTCGGTCAGTCGGTATCTAATACTCATCTTTTCTTCTGGCTCATTCGCTTTTGTACCTATCGTTCTCTTCTTGTCATCAGATGATTAGGTCTACATATATTCCTTTTTTTCTCTACACCTCTCTTTTTATTAGCTGTAGACTTACGATTTATTCTTTCTACATCTAATTTTCAAAAGGTGTACGGCAAAGTTAGTACATTATTTTTTACCAACCAAATGTTTTTGATGAAAAATGTGTAAAATGATGCAAAAAAATGCGGAAACATGCGTTTTTTGCTTTTTCATGGTGCTTTTCTCAAGTTTTTTGTGTAACTTTGCCGCGGATTTGAAAATCCTAACTCACTATCAAAAAGACGGAAATGGAGCAGCGTTATTCTTCGGAGTTGTTTGAGAGAGCTGTCGATGAGTTCTCGAAATTGCCAGGAGTGGGCCGCAAGTCTGCATTGCGGTTGGTGCTACATTTGCTGAGGATGGATGTGGGTTCGGTGGATGGTTTCGCGAATGCTGTGAGCCAGTTGCGCCATGAGGTGAACTACTGTAGGGTCTGTCATAATATCTCTGACGATGAGGTGTGCCAGATTTGTGCTTCGGAGTCAAGGGACAGAACGCTTATTTGTGTGGTGGAGAACATCCGTGACGTGATGGCAATTGAGGCAACGAATCAGTATCATGGGTTGTATCATGTGCTGGGTGGTGTGATTAGTCCGCTCGACGGTATTGGCCCGGCCGACTTGGAAATCCAGAGCTTGGTGGATCGTGTGGCGCAGGGTGGCATTGCGGAAGTGATTTTGGCGCTGAGTTCGACGATGGAGGGTGACACGACGAATTTCTTTATTTCGCGTAAGTTGGCCCAATATGTAGGTACGCGGCTGACGGTGTTGGCCCGTGGTCTGTCGGTGAACGACGAGTTGCAGTACACCGATGAGGTGACGCTGGGGCGCTCAATTGTGAACAGGGTGGAGTTTCGTGGTGCTAGTTAGCTTAATTGATAATGGTTGTAGATAATAGATTATGGAAAGAAATATTAAGAAATTGATGCGGAGTCTGCGTGTGGAGTTGTTCGTGGTGTGGGGCATCATTGTATTGACTTGGATATTAGGCGAAGTAGGGGTGATTCCTAACGGGGAGCTGGTGGCGCAGGGTCAGCAGTTTGAGTTTTATGTGGATGTGGCGATGATCTTGCTGACGATTGTATGTGTGCCGCTTGCGTTGAAGTTGTTTTCGCTGAATACGCAACGTGGTTTGCGACGGATGGATAAGGACGAGGCATTGTTGGCTTATCACCAGTGGAGCATCATACGACTGGCATTGCTGCTCCTGTGTGCAGAGCTGGGTGTGCTGGTGTATTTCCTGCTGATGGACGACAAGGGTGTCTATTGTGCCGGCATCGCTGTGATTACAACGCTGTTCTGTATTCCGTCGGAGCGAAAGGTGAAGGAGTTCTTATCTTCGAAAGAGGAGGAGGAACCTATTAATTAATAATAAGGTATAGATGAAGGTTACGGTTATCATAGTGAATTATCGAGTGAAGTATTACCTGGCTCAGTGTTTGCATTCGGTGGTGAAGGCCATGGAGGGCATTGAGGGACAGGTGATTGTGGTAGATAATGATAGCCAGGATGATTCCGTCGGTTTTAACCGACAGCTGTACCCGCAGGTACGGTTCATTGAAAATAAGGAGAATATGGGTTTCGCTCGTGCGAACAATGTCGCAATCCGTGAGTCGGATAGTGAGTACGTGCTGTTGCTGAACCCTGACACGATTGTGAACGAACGGCTATTGCGCGATTGTATTGACCTACTGGACGGCAATCCGGCTATAGGAGCTGCAGGTGTGCGAATGTTGTGTGAGAACGGTTGGTTCGCTCCCGAGTCGCGTCGTGGGGTGCCTACGCCATTTACTGCGTTCTGTAAGATGGTAGGCCTGACAAGGCTGTTTCCACAGAGCAGGGTGTTCGGTCGTTACTACATGAAGTATCTGGATGAGTTTGCGGCAACTCCTATCGAGATTATTTCTGGTGCCTGTATGTTTATCCGCAGGTCCGTGCTCAACGAGTGTGGCCTGCTGGACGAGGATTTCTTCATGTATGGCGAAGATATCGACCTCTCGTACCGGATGCTGCAAACGGGTAAGCAGAACTACTACATCCCATCGCGAATCATGCACTATAAGGGGGAGAGTACGCATAAGAACTCGTTCCGATATGTGTATGTGTTCTACGAGGCGATGTATATATTCTTCAGGAAACACTATTCGAACTACAACTGGATTCTGTCGATTCCAATTCGCTCGGCTATTTATCTGAAGGGTGCAAGTGAGTTTGTGTCGCGAAAGGTGAAGGGACTTTTTGAGAAACCGATGACAGTGCTTCAGTATATGCAGGGCGCACGTTTCTTGCTTAAGGGCTCGAACAGGACGCTCGAGGCGATGGCTGCAATCTGTGATCAGAACCATCTGGCATATGACATTGGGGAGAATCAGACGGTGCGTTACGACTTTGTGGTGTATGATGTGGATGAGTATTCGTATGAGGAAATACTAGAAGAAATAGAACGAAAAGCACAAGATAAACAGACTACGGTTCATTTGGCTACTTATTCATCGCGTCTGGACTGCATTCTGACTGCTGGATGCGTATTGGAAAACGGTTAATTGTTAGGGGTTGACGGTTAGTAATTATAGGGCACTTTAGGCCCTTATTTGATATGTTGGCGATAACAAACATTGATTCGTGTCAACAAAATGGTGTATTGCCTGCGTTTTTTCCTCAAAATGCTTTGCTATATTGCGAAGTCGCCGTACCTTTGCAGCGTCAAAACAGAAGTTAAGGTAAAAAGATTGTTTAAATTGAGTTATTAATCGTTTGATTATCTAAGGAGAAGCGTCTCCACTTAGTTATTAATTTTAGGATAAAATTTAGAAAGATGGACACAATTGTATTTTTTCTTTTGGGCATTATGTTCTTTGCCTTTATCCTCAGTAATATTTCGGCATGGAAATAAGCTGAGTTGATTTTTAGAGATAATTTTTAGTTTTAAATACATTTAAAGAGCGTTTCGTTTGTTCGAAACGCTTTTTTTTGTTACTTTTGCAGCGCAAAAAGCATATATCATGAGAAGGATTGTATTCATATTATTGACAATGTTGGTTGTCACCGCGAGTGCACAGCATGCTCGCACAGAGTCGGTATTGAAGTTGGACTGGATGTTTACTCGTTCGGCTAATGCCCATTTTGCAGAAGTGGATTATGATGACTCGGATTGGCAGGAGGTCACAGTGCCTCACGACTGGGCCATCAGCGGACCATTTGATAATAACAACGACCGTCAGACGGTAGCTATTGAGCAGAACGGAGAGCAGGAGGCGACGGAGAAGACGGGGCGTACAGGTAGTCTGCCGTGGACTGGTACAGGATACTACCGACGTGAATTCCGTGTGGCGCACGATGCAGAGCGTGTCATACTGAACTTCGATGGTGCGATGTCGGAACCTGAGGTGTATGTGAACGGAACGAAAGCGGGAGAGTGGAAGTATGGCTATAATGCATTCAATATCGATATCACCCCATATATTAAGAAAGGAAGTCATCACAACGTGCTGGCAGTGAAGTTGCGGAATCTGCCTGAAAGTAGCCGTTGGTATCCTGGCGCAGGATTGTACCGTCCTGTGACCTTGATTCAGACCGCGGCAAAAGCGGTTGATCAGTGGGGCATCGACATGCGTACCATGTCAATAGACCCTTCGCGACATAGTGCGAAGGTGAGTGTGGATGTGAAGTTGGTGGGGTGTGATTCTGCCGATAAGGTGGAGGTTGAACTTTGCGGCACTTGGGGGGTACAAGTGGCTGTGAAGGATGGAAAGGTGCATGCAGAACTCGATGTGACGAATGTGACCTATTGGTCGCCTGAGCATCCCCAGCTGTACCCCCTGAAGGTGAGGGTGAAGGATGCGCAGGGTAGGGTGAAGGATGAGGTGACTCGTAGAGTGGGTATCCGTACCATCAGCTATACCGCTGAGCATGGATTCCAATTGAACGAAATGACCCGAAAGTTCCGAGGTGTGTGTCTGCATCACGATTTGGGAATGATTGGTGCAGCAGTCAGTAAAGCGGCGTTGGTTCGCCAGGTGGAACTCCTGAAGGCGATGGGTTGTGATGCTATCCGTACAGCGCACAACATGCCGTCACAACTGCAGATGGATGTCTGCGATTCGTTGGGTATGCTGGTAATGGCTGAATCGTTCGATATGTGGGTCTATCCGAAGTGCAAGAACGGCTATTGCCGATTTTATAATGATTGGTGGCAACGCGATTTGGAGAATTTGGTGCTTGCCAACCGTCTGCATCCGAGCATCGTGATGTGGAGTTTGGGGAACGAGATTCCAGAGCAGGGCGACCGTAAGGGAACGCAGATGTTGCAGGCGATGCAGGACTTCGTGCATCAACTTGATCCTACTCGTGCCTGTACTTCAGGAATGGATCGTTGGGACAACGTGATTGCATCGGGGTTTGCTGATGCGCTCGATATCGTGGGTCTGAACTATCGTACCTTCAAATATAAAACCGCCTACGAACGTTTGCACCAGAAGTTTGTGTTGGGTAGCGAGACTGCATCGACCATCAGTAGTCGGGGTGTGTATAAGTTCCCCGTAGTACGTGCGGATGGGAAGACCTACCCTGACGGGCAATGCAGTTCGTACGACCTCGAAGCTTGTTGGTGGTCAAACATCCCAGAGGACGACTGGGTGTTGCAGGACGATAACGATTGGGTGATTGGTGAGTTTGTGTGGACAGGATTCGACTATTTGGGCGAACCCACCCCTTACGATGACCGCATGAATGCACGTAGTAGCTATTTCGGAATCTTCGACCTCGCAGGACTCCCGAAAGATCGTTATTGGCTCTATCGCAGTCATTGGAACAAAAACGCAGAAACCATTCACCTGTTGCCCCATTGGACTTGGCCTGGTCGTGAAGGGGAAGTGACACCTGTTTATTGTTATACCAACTATCCTTCTGCCGAGTTGTTCGTCAACGGGAAGAGTCAGGGACGTATAAGCAAACGAATGGATGAGCGTGTGAAACCTGATGGAGGCCGAACGGTTAAGGAGAACGAACCGCTCATCGACCGCTACCGTCTGCGTTGGAACGATGTGAAGTATGAGCCGGGTGAAATTCGAGTGGTGGTTTACGATGCCAATGGGGTGCGAAGAGGAGAATCCGTATGCCGTACAGCCGGGGCGCCTTACAAACTTGTTGTTTCCCAGCAATCGCTCGATGAGTATCACGGACACAAAACCCTCAAAGCCGATGGGGAAGATATGGCGTTCTTCGTTGTGCAGGCAGTCGATAAGGACGGTAACCTTTGTCCGGAGGCCAATCAACAAATTAATGTACATGTTAGTGGGGCCGCTGAGTTCAAAGGAATGTGCAATGGAGATGCAACCTCGTTCGAGGTCTTCACCCAACCCACCATGAAACTTTTCAAAGGTCAGTTGGTGGTAGGTGTCATCTCAAATGGTCATAAAGGAAACGCTAAGATTTCTGTCGAATCTCCCGGATTGCGGTCTGCTAGTGCAAAGATAAAAGCAAAATAGTCGGCTTCTATAGTTTTTCCCCACATTGTGAGCAGAACTTATCCGTCTTCTTTACCTTCGAATCACAACGAGGGCAGCGGTTGTTGCGCACAGGCTCGTTGGTGGTATTGATAAACGAAGCTGTGACGATACCTCCAGGAACAGCAATGAGGGTGTAGCCCAACAACATGATGAACGAGGAGAGGAAGCGTCCTGCAACGGTGACGGGAGTAATGTCTCCATAACCGACCGTACTGAGGGTGGTGATGGCCCAATAGATTGAAGTGCCGATATCGCGGAACGAACTGTCGGGCTGTCCGCTTTCTATGATGAACATCAAGGTACCCAGACAGATGACAAGCACCAGTACGAAGAGGAAATAAACCAGAATCTTATGAAGGCTACGTCCGATAGCTTGTAGTAACAATTCCCCTTCGTTGAGGAAGACGAACAGACGGAAAATGCGGAAGATGCGGATGAATCGGATGCTACGTAGCATCAGCATATAATGTGCTCCAGGGAAGAAGAACGTAAGATAGGGAGGCAGTACAGCCAGTAAATCGATGATACCCCATGCTCCGAATGCATATTTGCGGCGATTCTCTGCACAATAGAGACGTGCCAGATACTCAACAGTGAAGACCACTGTGAGCAGGACTTCCAGCCAACCCAATGTCGTTTTCAACCAAGGAGGTAGTGAGGGACTGCTCTCGAAGAAGAGGATGATTAAGCTGACAGCAATAGCGATTGTCAATGCAATGTCGAAACGGCGACCTGCGGGGGTGTCGTCATCAAAAATGATTTGGCGTAGACGCTCTTTCCGTGTGAGTTTACTTTTTATACCTGCCATATTCGTATGTTTTTGTGCATTTTCGCGTGCAAATTTACGGAAAAAAACGAAAAAACACCTCGTTTTAGCAAAAAAACATGAATTGTGAATGATGAATTATGAATTATTTTGTACCTTTGCAGCCGATTTATGCCGCAGAGGCTCCAATAAGTGTGCCCATAACTGAGCGCCGCCTCACGGTCCAAACCCGTTTTATCATTTATAATAATGTACGTAATCGTAGAAATTAACGGTCAGCAGTTCAAGGCAGAAGAAGGCAAGAAGCTCTTCGTTCACCACATTCAGAACGCTGAAGCTCAGCAGACAGTTGAGTTTGAGAAAGTATTATTGGTTGACAATGAAGGTGCAGTGACAGTAGGTACACCTACAGTTGACGGAGCAAAAGTTGTTTGCGAAGTAGTAACTCCCCTCGTAAAGGGTGACAAGGTGCTCGTATTCCACAAGCGTCGTCGCAAGGGCTACAAGAAGTTGCGCGGACATCGTCAGCAGTTTACAGAATTGACAATCAAGAGTGTTGTCGCTTAGTGTTTAACCCATTAAAAAACAGACAGAAACATGGCACATAAAAAAGGTGTAGGTAGTTCAAAGAACGGCCGTGAGTCACACAGCAAACGACTCGGTGTTAAATTGTTCGGTGGCGAATTCGCTAAGGCAGGTAACATCCTCGTACGTCAGCGCGGTAACAAGCACTTCCCAGGCAAGAACGTAGGTCAGGGAAAGGATGATACTTTGTATGCTTTGGTCGATGGTTTCGTATCCTTCAAGAAGGGCTACAAGAACCGTTCAACCATCTCAGTTACTCCTGCAGAAGCTTAAGTCGTCACGTCACGACACAAATGATAGCAGACCCCATCGGGTCTGCTTTTTTTGTTCTTCGTTTACTAATTTTTTGCTTTCTGTAGTTTATGTACCATCTGGATGAGGAGGCTGCCAAGAATACCAGCGGAGAGGGAGCCGAGGAGGACGGCTATCTTACCACTGGCACGGAGGTGCTCCACAAGGTCTGGGTAGGCACCGAAGGAGAGTGTGTCAACAAAGATGCTCATGGTGAAGCCGATGCCGCCGAGGCAGGCTACGGCGAAGAGCATGGGCCAAGTGGCGCGTTTCGGCATTTCGCCTACTTTACACTTAATGGCAAAGTAGCTGGCGAGGGTGATGCCGACGGGTTTGCCTAAGAGGAGGCCGAAGAAGACTCCCATACCGACGCTACCAATTTCTGGTGACCACTGGAAGATATTGAAATAGCTGAAATCTGGGATCTCTACGCCTGCATTGGCGAGTGCAAATATAGGCATGATGCAGAAGTTAACCCAAGGACCGAGTGCATGTTCAAGTCGGTAGGACATTCCCATGGTGTTGCTGCTGATGTGGCTAATGCGACGCAGACAGTGGCGCTGGAAGTCGTTGGGAAACTCTTCGTTGACACCGTCGATGTCGTCAATGGTTTCGTAATCGATGATTCGACGCTCGTATTCACGGTTCTTACGTGTGAGATAGGCGCGGTTGTATTTTCCTTGCATTGGAATCATGAAGGCCATAACAACTCCCGACATGGTGGCATGGATGCCTGCATAGTAGAACAGGAACCACACTGCGATGGCTGGGATGAGATAGTACATCATGCGTTTTTCGCCTATGCGATTCATGATGTAGATGATTGCCAGTAAGAACAGGGCGATGGCAAGGAGGGCTATGTTGACTTGTCCGCCATAGAAGAAGGCAACAACGAGGATGGCTCCAAGGTCGTCGGCAATAGCAAGGGCGGTAAGAAACACTTTCAGGGAGATGGGTACACGATCACCAAGAATGGACATGATGCCTACAGCGAAGGCGATATCGGTGGCGGTGGGAATTCCCCATCCACTGACAGCATCGGTACCGTGATTGAAAAGGAAGTAGATGAGAGCGGGGAAGAGCATTCCGCCTGCTGCCGCAATGACGGGTAGCATAGCTTTCTTGGGTGTGGATAGTTCTCCGCATACGACCTCTCGTTTGATTTCAAGTCCAACGGTAAAGAAGAAAATGACCATCAGGATGTCGTTGATGAACTTCTCTACGGTCATGCCCCGTGGAAATACCCAGTCGATGATGTGTGTGCCATCGGAGAGGGTGGGGCTTTTGATGCTCATGGAGAGACTGGTGTTGAGCACATCGTGATAGAGCTGGTGGGTGAAGGGCAGGTTGGCAAGGAGCATAGCGATGATGACGCATAGGATGAGGATGCCTCCTGCTGCCCAAGGTTTGTTACGGAAGTTCTTGTTGGAGAGTCGAGCGGCTCTCACGTTCTTGGCCCATTTGTAAGTTGGAATAAGTCTCATAATGTTCAATCGTTATCGAAATGAATCATGGTATATTTCTTTGGTGACATGCCTGTCGTTCGCTTGAAAAACCTGCCGAAGAAACTCTGCGTAGGAAAGTTGAGGATGGTGCTGATTTCATGTATCTTGCATTTCTTCTCGCGCATGAGATTGATGGCAAGCCCTACGACATATTCGGCTATCCATTCACTGGCATTTTTCCCGCTGTAGGTTTGTGTGATGGTGGAGAGGTACTTAGGCGATATGCCGAGTTGGTCGGCATAAAACTGTACCTCGCGTTCACGATCGGCATAGAGGTTGAGCAGGTCGATGAACTGACGGTAGATGTTCTCCTGACGTGATACAGCCTTGCCTTTGATGTTTGTGTCGATGTCGAATGTATTGAACAGGAATATCATAATGAGGTTACAATAACTACGTGCGTAGATATTCAGGTATTGCAACTCACGATGTCCCAAACCTTGACAGAAGTCGTTGTACATATCCATCAGTTCACGGAATGCTTCAGTGGTGAGTATGGTGCAGTCGTAGGTTGTATGGAGATGACGATTCATGTAGAGCCCAAGGTCTTTGTAGCTTTGCAAAATGGCCTCTTCAGAGAATCGGATGAATGCGAATCGCGTTTCGGGTGATACCTGTTGCATCTTAAATGCGGCCTGTGGCGGTATGATGGTGATAGATTTGCGGTCGAGCAACTGTTCCTTTCCATTGATGGTCAGCATGGCTTGCCCTTGGATAATCCACAGACAGGTAAAGTCGTGCATGAGGTAGGTCGATTCGCCTTTGTAGAGCGCAGACAGGCGCATGTTATTGTACATGTTGTCATAGAGCACGACATAGTCTTTGTAACTTGCTACCCGATGAAAAGTACTCTCAATGCGGGCAATTGTATCGTCGATATATCGGTTTGTTAAGTTCTTCTTCATATTTCACTCTTCGCTCTTTTGTTTTGACAACTTCTTGCTGTGCATGTTGAGGAACTTCGCAGGTGAGTAACCTGTGACGCGTTTGAAGTAGCGACCGAAAAAACTCTGATTGGGGAAGTTGAACATCTCACTTACTGTCTTCACACTCAACTGGTTGTTATAGAGCACTGCTTTGATTTTGAAGATGACATATTCGTTGATGACTCTTGATGCTGTCTTGCCTGCATACTTATGGGTGGCTGTGGTGATTTGCTTAGAAGGCAAATCGAGCAGTTTTGCATAAAAGTCCACTTTGCGTTCCTCTTTGTAGTGTTGGCTGAGTGCGCGCAGGAACTTATCGAAGACCTGCCGGTGGAATAGCGGCGACTTGTATTCAATGCGGCTGTTAACTGCCAGGAAAGAGAACATGTGACTCATAAAGATGCCGGTTCCTGCTTTGAGCATTTCCTCGTGGAGCGATGGGGCTTGACGCTGCATGATGTCTTTAATGCGGAGGTAGTCTTGCAGCATCATCTCTATCTGCTGAGGATGGAAATGGTAGTGGTGGAAGGTGTAGCAGTTCTCGACGATGTTGTCAGGACAACCTATTTTATTATACATGTCTAGTGCAATGTAGTTGCGAATTACGCAGCAAAAAGTTGTACAACGTGACGTGAGCACCTCTACTTTGGTGAATGGCATGATGAGGAGAAAATCGTTTGATTTCAGGCGGACTTCCTGACCGTTGATGATGAGGCCCATATTGCCCTGCTGCACGGCGATGACGATGTGGTAGTCTTCGTTGCCTTGCTGCTGGCATCCATTGATTTTGGGGTCGAATCCCATTTGCAGATTGTCGAAGCAGTAATAGTTCTCTTGGAAATTGAGTGGGTTATCCATTTCTGGTAGTATGCAGTTAACGGTTGTTTTCGAAGAAGCTCCTAAGCGGATTCATTGAGCAGCCCGTAGGATGAGGGTAGTAGCTCCGATTGTGATGATGGCACCATCTTCAAGATTGATGCGGTCGGAATCTTTGAGTATCTGGTTCATGTAGAAAGTTCCTGTATCGCTTGGGGCATCACGCAGAATATAGCGAAGCCGACCTTGTCGATTGTGCTCGACCCGAATGACACAATGGAATGTATCGATGCTGGGATCGCTGGTCTCAATGGGTTTATTGATGTTCGTCCCTTTGAGATAACGTCCGAATTCGTTGTCACCGATATCGAGGGGAATGATTTGCTTGAAAGCAAACTTGTTTTCAACCACAATGATGCTTCCGTAGTCCTGACTGTAGGCATTCTCGTCAATGGTACGCTCCTCGTGTATATTACTCATCTTGGATTTGCCGATGCGGATGCGGAATTCTTTCTTGCATCCGGAACAAACAAAAACAAGTGACTGTCCTTCATTGTATTTCGTTTCATCGAATACAATGAAGGTGTCACATTTCGGACAGCGTACCCTTTTCATCTTATGACAGATTTAGAGGGTTACAACTTACTCTGCAGGGGCTGGAGCGGGTGTCTCGGCAGGAGCCTGAGCTTCTTTGTCTGAAGTATTCTGTGCTGGAGCCTGCTGAGTTGCTGCAGGGAATGACTGTACGTTGTTAGCGTCGGTCTGGGTGGTAATAGGAGCAGTGAGTGGTTGTTCTGTTGCTGTTGTCTTAGTGACGAAAGCAGCTGAGACAACGCTCAGTACTACCATAATGATAGCAAGACCCCATGTTGCCTTCTCAAGGAAGTCGGTTGTCTTGCGAACACCCATAATTTGATTTGAAGAAGAGAAACCTGATGCCAGACCTCCTCCTTTTGATTCTTGAATTAACACGATACCACACATCAGAATGGATGCGATAATCACGAGAACAATAATTAAATAGTACATTTTCTTTTGTTATTTTATTTGTTAAGTTACTTGTCTAAGTGGTGCAATGCCACAAATGAGTTGCAAAGTTATGACATTTTTCTGATTTGACAAAACGTTTTGCGAAAATTGTGCAATTTTTCTACCAATCAGCGACTGTTTTGTTATATATTTGGTCTACGATGTCGTTAATCATCTCCTGAACCAGTTGTTCTTGCACTGAGTTAAGCTGTTGCTTTGAGTCGTATTGAGTGGTAGCCGAGAACGACTGCTCGAAGTCAGCGCCTTGCTTCTTTGTGTTCTTGAATCGAACGTTGACGGTCATCTTCAACTGTGTCTGTGCAGAGAAACCGTCCGAGGATATGGACTTGTTGGTCTGACTGTATTCGGTAATCTCGCCAGTGAGTTGCAGATCACCGTTTTTCTTCAGCACTTTCAACTTGGTCTTTTTGGCGTATGCATCACTCAGACTATTGTAGAACATACCTTCCATCGGTGCCCACACATAAGCACAGCGGATGGGGAACTTTGTCAGCGAGATGCTCTTCACCTCGTTGTAGTTGATGCTGGCACCATTGAACGAGTATTCCACTTTGCAGGCTATCAGAATGATGCATGCGACAGCCAGGCACAAACTGAGTACGATACTATTCTTTTTCCAGTCCATAGTCTTTGATTCTACGGTAAAGCGTACGTTCACTGATACCAAGTTCTTTGGCTGCCTTGCTGCGGTTGAAATGGTTGCGCTGCAAGGCTTCCTTGATTTGCATCTCCTCCACTTCTTTCATGGAGCGGGGCGTCGGTTCTACATATTCTACCACGTTCTGAACGTTTTCTGACGGGATATTGATATGGGTAACAGGTGCAGGTTCGTATGCTGGAGCAACAGCATAATCTGCATCTTGCAAGATGTGGGTAGGGGCTTGCGGATGTATGAATGCCTGTGAGTTGATCATCTCCTTCAGTTCCTTCACCTCCTTGCCCAGACTTGTCAAGGCATGAACCAACCACTCACGTTCGTTCTCATAGCTGTGCTGTCCTTGTGCCTGATTGGCGAGTACCAGTCCTCCACCTGTGTTCGAGTCATCTGTGATGCCGAATTGTATCAATGCATCAGCTGTAATGGTACGCTCCTGACTGATGAGACAGATTTGCTCAGCGACATTCTTTAGCTGGCGGATATTTCCGGGCCACTTATAGCTCTGAAGCAACATCTTCGCATCGTCAGTCAGTACGATTGGGTCGAGCATATAGCGTTCGGCAAACGATGAGGCGAACTTGCGGAACAGCAGTTCTATATCGCGTCCACGTGCGCGCAAGGGCGGCATATTAATAGGAATGGTGGCAAGACGATAGTAGAGGTCTTCGCGGAATCTCCCTTCACTGATGGCTTTTTGGATATTCACATTTGTTGCTGCAATGATGCGTACATCGGTCTTCTTCACTTCCGACGAACCTACACGGATATATTCGCCTGTTTCCAACACACGAAGCAGACGTGCTTGTGTGCTAAGAGGCAATTCTCCGACTTCATCGAGGAACAAGGTTCCTTTATCGGCTGCTCCGAAATAACCCTCACGCTCTCCCACAGCACCTGTGAAGGCTCCTTTCTCGTGTCCAAATAGTTCGCTGTCGATGGTTCCTTCGGGGATAGAACCGCAGTTGATGGCAAAGTATTTCTGATGCTTACGTGCGGACTTATCGTGAATGATACGTGGGATAACTTCCTTTCCCACACCCGATTCTCCTTGAATCAGTACACTGAGGTCAGTGGAGGCTACCTGTACGGCAACATCCAAGGCGCGATTCAGTTCGGGCGCATTACCCACGATACCATAACGCTGCTTGATCGTTTGAAGATTCGATTCGTTCATCTCAAAAAATGACTTTTCTCAAATTAGCTGACAAAATTACATAATTTATTTGAGAAAACATGACAAAAATGCAAAAAAGTGAGGAAACTGCCCGAAAAAGCTGCGAAATCGCCCTTATATGTAAGGATTATAGCGCCGTTCGTATTCAATTGTGGTGGAAGGACCGTGTCCGGTGAAGACTTGTGTGGTGTCGGGCAGGGTAAAGAGCTGGTCACGTATAGAATTGAAGAGATCTTCTGTGTTACCACCTGGTAGGTCGGTACGTCCTACGGAACCTTGGAAGAGCGTGTCTCCTGAGAACAAGATGCTTTCATCGGGGCAATAAAAGCAGAGTCCACCTGGAGTGTGTCCTGGGGTGCGTAGCACGGTGAATAAATGTTTGCCGAACAGGATGTCTGTTTTGTGTGAAATATCGTGTACAGGTGGCGGAGCGGGTATGCTGGAGGGGTCGAGGCCAAACGAGTTCATATAGGTACGCAGTTGCTGATATTGTGTGAGGTCGTCCATACTCCCTTCGATATCAAGCTGATAGTCACGATGAACGAAACCGCACCCCATGATATGGTCGAAATGCAGATGGGTGCAGAGCATGTGAACGAGTTTGAGACCTTTGTCGTTGATATAGCGTTTGATGGCTGTCCATTCTGTCTCAAACATACATCCAGGGTCGATGATGCAGGCTTCATGGCTATCGTCGCTGATAATGTAGCAGTTTTCCATCAGCGGATTGACATGAAATGTTTTTATTTCACACATACGTGTACTACTTTTTTGGTTTCGAAATAAGGTTCGCTGAAGTATTGCGCAAGGTCCCATGTGGTGCAGATCTTGCGCATCGATGCCATTTCTCCATCCAACTCTCCGCCTTTGAGGGCGATGATACCGTTTGGCAAGGCATTATGCTGCGTGTGATCAATATTCTTGCGAACACATTTTATGAGTTCCACTAACGACATTGTAGCACGACTGACAACGAAGTCGTATTTCTCCTTGATTTCCTCGCCTCGTGCATGACTGAACTCTACGTTCTTCAGCCCGATAGCATTCGCAACTTCTTGTGCCACACGTACTTTCTTTCCGATAGAGTCGACCAGATGGAAATGAACATTGGGAAAGAGGATGGCAAGTGGAATGCCCGGGAAGCCACCTCCGCATCCGAGGTCCATCACACGTGTTTCTGGGCGGAACGTGATGACCTTTGCTATGCCGAGTGAGTGGAGTACATGATGTTCATAGAGATTTTCAATATCCTTGCGTGAGATGACATTGATTTTGGCGTTCCAGTCGGTATATAGACTGTACAACTGGGCAAACTGTGAGGTTTGCTCAGGTGTGATATTGGGGAAATATTTCGTAATAATATCCATTTAACTTCAATTCTTCAATTGTTCAATTCTTCTTTAATCCTTCAAAACCAAGTGCTTCTATGGCTGAGATGATATCTTCATCGGAGGCACTACCCTCAATCGTAGCAGTCTCAGAAGCTAGGTCAACGCTGACGCTTTCGATACCTTCTACCTTACGGATGGCATTCTCTGCATTCTTGGCACAATGTGAGCAGTTCATGCCTTTGATGGTGAAGTAGCGAATATCTTCAGCATTTTCATCGTGCTCACAACTACAGTTCTCTCCATCGTGACAATGACAATGTTTGTGACCTCTGATGTGGTTGATGAGGGCATAGAGCAACAGGAGGGCTAAAAGGATAGTACAGCCGATATTGAACCACTCAACATGGTTGTCACAACATTCTGCTGCTTTAACGAGGGTGGGGGTAAACCACTCTGAAGGGAGTAGGTAGTCGATGCCCAGTCCGAACCCTATCGCACCTACAGAAATAGAAACGAGATAGATGAGTAGGGTTTTGCGTCCCAATACCTTATTAATAACAAGAATCGATGCGGCATTGGCAGCAGGCCCTGCCATGAGAAGCACAAGAGCAGCTCCTGGAGTCAGCCCCTTCATCATCAGTGCTACGGCAATAGGAATAGAACCTGTTGCACAAACATACATAGGAATAGAGATACAGAGTACGAGCAGGATGCTCATGATGGAATTACCTGCGAAGACAGAGAAGAATGACTGAGGTACGAATGTGGTGATGAGTCCTGCAATGATAAGTCCGATGACCAACCATTTTCCGATGTCGCCCATCATCTCGATAAACCCGTATCGTAGGGCTTCGACGATGCGCTCGAGAAATGTATGATGCTTTTCGCTATAGTCGCGCAGAGGTGTATGTTCCACCTTTGCTGCAACTTCTTTGTTGAACAGGTTGACGGCATGTCCCCCGATGATAGCCGTACAGAAGGCTACGATAGGACGTATGATGGCAAAGGGGAGTCCAAGTAATGAATAGGTGGCGAAGATGGAATCGACACCTGTCTGTGGGGTGGCAATGAGAAACGATACTGTTGCTCCCTTCGATGCTCCTTCTTTCCGCATCGACATCGCAGTTGGGATGACACCACACGAACATAAGGGGAGTGGCACTCCAAATAAGGCTGCATAGATGACCGACTTGAGTGAGTTGCCAGCCATATAATGGGTGTAGAGGCGGTTGGGAATGAACGCATGCATCAGTCCTGCCAACAGAAATCCTAGTAGCAGGAAGGGTGACATTTCGTTGATTAGATCGAAGATTTCTTGCAT
This sequence comes from Bacteroidaceae bacterium, assembly GCA_017529865.1. Lineage (GTDB taxonomy): Bacteria > Bacteroidota > Bacteroidia > Bacteroidales > Bacteroidaceae > Colivivens. The sequence goes on along the minus strand of JAFXNA010000015.1, from coordinate 18,352 downwards.
AGCGTTATGATTGTTGAGACAGAATCAGTGAGGTAATTTTGCCTTCACTATTGATGTCTGATAGGCCTGTGAACGAGTGTTCGCCTGTCTTATCGCCCTGACGGATAATCTGTGTCACAGAGAAATGAACTTTATAATGTGGTGTGGAGCCGTCTCCCTCTTTGTTGATGATCAGGTGGCGAATCACGTATTTGATGTCTATATTATGATCTGCATGGAGACTGTTCATGTACTTCTCAATCTCTGTGGGGGTCACGTTGCTCATGCCGATATACGATGTCACCACATCGGCTACCGTATTTCTCAACATCTGACTGTCACCTTTTGACAAGGCTACGAAGTGGCTGTTGATGACTTGTCCGGCATCCGTAACTGCCTGTTCTCTCTCCTCTCTTTCCAAATCTTCTTCTGTAGGTGAGTCATCATTTTCGATTGTCACCATCTCTTCTTGTAAATCCGTCTGTTCCGTCTCACTCTCATTTGAGCCGGAGGGTTGGGTGGAAGAACCATTGTTACAGGAGACAATCATCAGTATGGCGAACACCATAGAGATAATCGGGAAAATGTTGTCGAGATGCCGTTTGATACTCATGCTGTTAGATTTAATAGTCTTTAAATCGTTCGTCTTTCTCTGTCGTTACAGCGATACATTCCATCTCGATAAGCCATTTCGGACGGCACACAGGTGCGTAGGTGATGACATAAGGGGTGTTGGGGAATCGCTCTTCAAACAACCGACAGACTACTTTGTAGTCGGCAGTATCGCGCAGGTAAACAATGATTTGCATCACATTGTCGAAACTTGCTCCACCTTCTTTCAGCAAAGCTTCCACATTTTCCCACATGCGGTATGCCTGTTTACGAATATCGCCCACATGAACCACTTCGCCTTTGTTATTAATCGAAGCTGTTCCTGAGATGAGCAGGTGGGTGCGGTCGCCATATATGATCTTGACTCCTCGTTCGAAGGTAACACCATACTCGTAGGTGGGATTGAGATGGGTGCGGGCATAAAGATACTTCTGCTGGTCTGCTTCCAATCCTTTCACCATATAGGTATCCATCTGGACAATGGCATTGGTATCGGCAGGAATGCCGTGAATGCCTGTAGAAGCCAGATAATGGGTGTCGGAGGTCAGGCCCTGTTCAGCGAAATTCTCTCTGCGAGCCACTACGAGTCCTTTGTATTGAGTATCCACATCACGTACGAAGAACCAAGTTCTCAAACAGTGTTCTGCGATGTTAGCATCATATTGTTCTTTGATTTGCTGTTCGTAGCGTTCCAATAGCGTGCGCGACTGATGATAGCTGTCGCCCTCAGGTACCACTTGATTCATTGTCCATACTTGCTGGTAGTGGGTCTCGCCTTGATGCAGATACAGCCACAAGGATACTTTTGTTCCGTCGAGCGGTGGTTGCTGAATGACGGATACATTGTCTGCCACGTCGTCCATCAGCGACATCTGATTGGTTGCATCGCTGACGAAGTAACGTTTCATCATCACCTTCGCACTTCCCACTGCCTCCATCAGTACCTGTTGACCCTTTTTGAGCTGCTCGTATTGCGTACGAAAATCCGCCTCCAAATCAGTGACGTGCAACATGGCATGTATCTCTGTCAGTTTTCCTTCGAGGGCAAACACCGAGTACTCGATTTTCACCCCTAATTCCTTTATGTCTAATCGATTTGTTTTCATTTCAAGTTGCAAAGATACAAAAAGTTTAGAGTATAGCGGTTCGCGGTTCGTGTTTTTTTTCACTTTTCACTCTTCACTCTTCACTTTTCCCTCATTTTACACCCCTCGTTAGCCAATGGACAACCCTCACAATTACATCCGTCATCTCCCTTTTCGCAACACTGATGCTTATGGGTGATAATCTTGTAAATCCTAAGTCCAACAACCAGGACGGCCAGGCCAATGAGGATATAGACGATGACTTCTTGGTTCATTACAATACCAGACTTCCAATTTGAAATACTACTGTTGCGCAAATCCATGCTAATGCAGTTGTGTAGCCTGCTGCAAACAATGCCCACCGCCATTTGCCCGACTCGTTTTTAATAGCGATACAAGCAGGCAAACATGGCATATAAAGTAAGACAAACACCATGAAGGCAAATGCAGATAATGGTGTCATACTGCTATTGGCGATGATTTGGGATAAGTGGGAACCTTCAGAATCCTCTGTTTCTTCAGTCGATTCTGAAGAGGTAGCATACAGCACGCCCATTGTCGATGCTACAATCTCTTTCGCTCCCACACCTGTGATGAGACTCACACCTTCCTTCCATTGCAGCCCGCAAGGACGGATGGCTGGTTCTACGGCTTTACCCAGTTGTCCGATATAGCTTTGTTCCATCTGTTGCTCATCGCTGAGTTCGTCGTGATGAGGGAAGTAAGTCAATGCCCACACTACAATGCTGGCTGCCAGGATGATGGTGCCCATCTTCTTTAGGTATTGCTTTCCTTTCTCCCATGTGTGGCGTACCACAGACTTGCCTGACGGAAGGCGGTAGGGTGGGAGTTCCATCACAAACGGACTCGACTCGCCCTTAACCACGAAACGGCTGAATAGATGTGCCATCAGCACACTCATCACGATACCGATGAGATAGATGGCAAAGAGGATGAGTGCTTGGTTTTTAGGGAAGAAGGCTCCGATGATGATGATATAGACGGGCAGACGGGCTGAGCACGACATCAGTGGCACAATGAGCATGGTGATGAGTCGCGACTTACGGTCCTCGATGGTTCGGGTCGCCATGATGGCGGGGATATTACATCCGAATCCCATAATCATCGGAATGAACGACTTGCCGTGCAGTCCCATCTTATGCATGATTCTATCCATGATGAATGCCGCGCGAGCCATATAGCCCGAATCCTCCATCCATGAAATGAAAGCGTAGAGTATCAGGATGTTGGGCAGGAACACAATGACGCCACCCACACCTGCCAAGATACCATCCACCAGCAGGTCTTTCAGCGGTCCGTCGGCCATGTGGTTGCTAATCAGTTCGCTCAACCAACCCACACCGCTATCTATCCAGTCCATTGGGTATTGTCCCAATGTAAATGTACAGAAGAAGGTAAGGAACATCAGAGCGATGAAGATAGGGAATCCTAAGAAGCGGTTCGTCACATAAGCATCAATCCGTTTCGTCGTCCTGCGTTTATACACAGTTTTCTTCACGAGACATTCCTTCAGTGCACCTTGCACGAATCCGTATTTAGCATCAGTAATGGCTCCCTCGGAGTCTTCGCCCAGTTCCAGTCGGATTTCTGCCTGACAGCGATTGCGCTCCTTCAGGATGTCCTTTGCGTTGGGCAGGGTCTTCACGATTTCTTCTACCTGATGGTCGTTCTCCAATAGTTTGATGGCAAGAAAACGTCCTGAGTAGTTGTGGTGGGGTTCTGGATTTACACGAATCAGTGCCTCCACTCGTTCAATCATCCCCTCCAACAGGGTTCCGTGGTTGATGTGGATATGTCGGAATGTATGCTGTTTGCCTTCGTATATCTCGATGATTTCATGCAACAGTTGTTGTACACCTTCGCCAGTCCGTCCGATGGTCGGCACGACGGGCACACCCAGCAGGGTGCCCAGCTGGTTGATATCCAGTCGGTGACCGCTCTCCTTTAGTTCGTCATACATGTTTAGTGCCATAATCATCGGCACGTCCATGTCGATGAGTTGGGCAGTAAGATAGAGGTTGCGTTCCAGATTCGATGCATCTACCACGTTGATGATGACATCGGGGGTCTGTTCGATGATATATTTCCTGACGTAAAGTTCCTCGGGTGTATAGGCTGATAGGCTATAGGTGCCTGGCAGGTCCACGATCTTGAATGTGTAGCCCTCGAACTTCGTGTTGCCCACCTTTGCATCGACGGTCACTCCAGAATAGTTGCCTACATGTTCGTGGGCATTGCCTGCAATATTAAACAGGCTGGTTTTGCCGCAGTTGGGGTTACCCACGAACGCCACGAGGATGTTCTTTCCCTTCGCTTCGGCTACTGCATGACGGAAGTCACAATCGTCTGCCACGATGCCAGGAGTGGCCGCTTGGCTCTTATGCCATTCCTCTGCTTCTGCTTGAGTCACTACCTCCACCAGGTCTGCCTCTGCACGGCGCAGGCTCACCTCGTAGTCCATCAACTTGTATTTCACAGGGTCTTGCAGCGGTGCGTTTAGCACCACCTCCACTTCTGTACCCTTGATGAACCCCATCTCGATGATACGTTTCCTAAATCCGCCGTGACCATATACCTTCGCAATGACCGCCGTTTCGCCTGTCTTCAGTTCCGATAGTTTCATGATTTTTCTTCGAAAATTTTTGCAAAGTTAGTGTATTTTTGCAAATTGTGCAATACTTATTTGTGAGTATTCGTTTTTTTTCCTATCTTTGTGCCGTAAATGTGGAATAAGGAATAAACTTCCGAAAGTTAGGGTTTGCAGAATGAATAAATAGTAAATGAACAAATAATAATAATAGTAAATAGTTAAATAGTCTAATAGTAAATAAGACCATGAAAGATTTTAATTTCTATGCACCCACAGAAGTGGAGTTCGGACAGGAGTCGGAAGAGAAGGTAGCTCAGTTAGTCACCAAGTACGGCGGAACCCGCGTCTTAGTCCATTATGGTGGCCAAAGTGCCATCCGTTCAGGTCTGCTCGACAAGGTATGCAGTCAGTTGCAGGCTGCTGGCATCTATTTCGAGAAGTTGGGTGGGGTAGTGCCCAATCCTCGTTTGTCGAAAGTTCACGAAGGTATCGCCCTCTGTCGAGAGTTACGTCTCGACTTCATCCTCGCCATCGGTGGCGGTAGTGTCATCGATTCCGCGAAGGCTATCGGCTACGGAGCGGTTTATGATGGAGAGGTGTGGGATTTCTATCTCGGTAAGGCCGATGCTACCCAATGTATGCCAGTTGGTGTGGTGCTCACCATCCCAGCTGCAGGAAGCGAGATGAGCGAAGCCAGTGTTATCACCAACGAAGACGGTGGTATCAAGTTAGGCTACTCCAACAACATCTGCCGGCCTAAGTTCGCCATCATGAACCCCTGTCGTACCTTCACCCTGCCTCCTTATCAGACCGCAGCAGGAGTTACCGACATCATGATGCATACGATGGAGCGCTACTTCAATCCCGATTGCGATATGACCATCTCCGATGAAATTGCTGAGGCATTGATGCGCACCATGCAGCAATGTGTTCTGGAAGTGCTCAAGAATCCCGAAGACTATCGTCAGCGTGCACAGATCATGTGGGTTGGTAGCCTTGCTCATAACGATGTGACAGGCAATCGCAACAATGGCGATTGGGCCACCCATAACATCGAGCACGAGCTCAGCGGTCTGTTCGATGTTACTCACGGAGCAGGACTTGCAGCCATCTGGCCAAGTTGGGCACGTTATGTCTACAAGCAGAATGTCAGCCGCTTCGTCCGCTTTGCCGTTAATGTCATGGGTGTGCAGAACGACTTCACCGACCCTGCATCAACTGCCCTTCGCGGCATCGAAGCCATGGAGCGCTTCTACCATCAGATAGGTATGCCCATCAACATTCACGAACTCATCGGCCGTGATGTCACAGATGACGAAATCGACCTCATGACCCGCAAATGCACCCTCGACAACACTAAGCCGCAAGGCAAGTTCATGCGTCTCCATGCCGCAGACGTCAAAGCTATCTATCAGATGGCAAGGTAGGATTCACGGATTTCCGTGATTCCTTTGTTCCGTTACGAAACAGGCCACCAGTCCGTAGGTGATGGTGGGACGTATCCAGATTTCTGTCATCAGATAGTCTGTGTATTCGTTGATGGGTTCCAGATAGATATCGTAGTTGTACAATGCTGCGATGATCATGTCGATGATGCAGATGATCCACAGGTTGCGCTTGGTATAGCTCTGCCAGTTCTTGCGTGCATAAAAGAAGGTGAGCATGCAGAGCAGCAGCACCGACAGGGTGAGGCAAGCCAGATGCAGCGCGTAATAGGCCAATGGAGGGGCAAAGAGGATATCGCGCAGCAGTACCGTGATGCCCACCGAGACGGAGCACCAATAGTTGAACCGATGGGTATCCATTCGGTTGAAGAAGTACAACCAGATCATCACCAGACAGGCGATGTAAAACAGGTTGAGCACCAATTCTGGCCATGCCTCTTGGAGGCCGAAGTGAACAATGGCATAAAGCATCACGCCTACCGAAACCATTGCAGCTACGGCTGTGATGACAATGTCGAAGATCTTAGCATTTTTCTTGAATCTAGTCTGCATATTCAATAAACTCAAATTGTGCTGCAAAAATACTCAATTTATCCGACGGTCCAAAACTCTCGTACATGCTCAGGCAATGCAGGGAACTTGAAGGAAAATTTAATTATTATCGATTGCAAGGACAGTACCAGGGAACACTTTCTGAACCTTCTCGATTTCTGATTGCTGGACATAGATGACGGTTGTGGTATTCATGCCTTCAAAAGCGTCTTCTGATATGTCACCAGTGACTGTGCCCCTAAAAAACAATGTAGAAAGATTCTGACTAAAAGCAAAAGCATTTGCTCCAATCCATGTGATAGTCTCTGAAATGGTGTAGCTTTCTCTTTTTGCTCCTGCAGGGTAAGCATACAATCGTGTCTTGTCTTTGCTGATGAGTACTCCATCAACAGAGCACATGAAGGGATTATCCTTATCAACTTCTATTGATTCAAGTGCTGTACATCCAGCAAAAGGGTTCATATAGTCTGGTGAGATAGCTCCGTTCATCCCATTTAAAACATGATGTACAATCTCGTCTATCGTTTTGGGTATAATCACCTTTGTTAACTCGGTGCTTCGAGTAAATGCACCCGCAGCCATCCCTTTCACGATATATTTTTTCCCATTGTAGTTAACCTCAGAAGGAATCATGAGTACTCCTGACGAGGTATTTCCCCAGTCTATTACTGCTGATTGAGAATAAAGGTAGTATTTCAGCCCGTCAATAGTGACTGGATGTCCTTCATCTTCGTCTTTTTCACATGAAAACATGAGGCAGGATAAAACAGCAAATACTAATAATTTTTTCATACGCATCATAATTACGGATTATTTTGTTTGCAAATATAATGATTTTCATCCATATAAATCCCAAACAATAGAAAATATTGCATCATTACACTAAAATACATCAACTTTCATCTATCAATTAGTATCTCCAACACAAAGAATAAGAATCAGACCTCACTCAAGGAATTTTCTTGCCCATTCGGGAATATCAACGGAAATCATGGCTGTGCATCCATAAAATGCATGAGAGCCAATTGAAGTCACGATTATTCAGTGTTTTTCTCATCAAAATACTTGGTTCTTGCTGTTTGCAGCTAGCTGTCAATTAACCCAAAGGAAGCGGGCTGGCTGCTTAGTTCCTTTAGATGAGCCGTTTACTTCCTTTAGCCGGGGCGTTTAGTTCAGAGCTGGGGACCTTCTTCTTGAGGGTTGTGCTGTGCTATTTTCGAGGGACAGGGGACAAAGGGGACAAGGGGACAAGGAAAATCTGCGCGTGCACCCCCTTTGTCGCTTGTGTTGATTTGTCTCTTTTCTGTTTGTTTCGTATTGTCTGTGTCTCTTTCTATCTAATTTATACTCTTCTTTATTATAAATTTTAGGTGTATAATGCTTATTTATAAGGTATAAATGGATAGTTTTTTGTATTGATTATGGGTAGTATATATAGTTTAAATCATTGCTACAGATACTTGTAGGGGCGTTTTTCGTTCTGAGTGATGGTGAAAACAGGGGTGTCGGGACAGAAAATGGCTGTCCCCTTGTCCCCTCTGTCCCTTTATGAGAACGATTGGCCAATTGTCTCTGCATTCCTTTTTCAGATAACAATGCCTTATTGTGCAATAACAAGGGCTTATTCGGAGATAATGGTAGGTTGTTGATGGGTTGAAAGTTTACATCCCGTGGTTTTGGAGCCGGTACTCGGCCAATTGCTCGTACTTGGTGCCGGGACGGCCGTAGTTGGCGTAGGGGTAGATGGAGATGCCGCCGCGGGGGGTGAAGATACCTGTGACCTCGATGTATTTGGGGGTCATGAGGCGTATGAGGTCTTTCATGATGATGTTGACGCAGTCCTCATGGAAGTCGCCGTGGTTGCGGAAGCTGAAGAGGTAGAGCTTGAGACTCTTACTCTCCACCATGCGCTGATCGGGGAGATAGCTGATGCGTATCTCTGCAAAGTCGGGCTGGCCGGTGATGGGGCAAAGGCTTGTGAACTCAGGGCAGTTGAACTGCACCCAGTAGTCGTTCTCGGGGTGTTTGTTTTGGAACGTTTCGAGCACCTCGGGAGCATAGTCCTGACGGTATTGGGTCTTGCTACCCAATGACTGTAATCCTTCTTCGTTTCTTTCCATTATATCTGCTTGATTTTGAATGCATTATACGATATGTTGTCGTCGTAGACATCGGTGTGTTCATGACGTTTCACGTAGTTCACTACGCGAATGGTGATAGGTAGGGCGAAGATCTCATAGAGGGTCTTGGCAACTACCTGGGTAACCATGAGGCTGATGAGTACATCGAACGGTACCTTGGGTTCTCCATCGACGATGGTGGGGAAGATGTAGAAGGCGAGGGGGAAGAAGATGACGGAGTCGGCTGTCTCGCCCACGATGGTCGATGCGATGGCTCTCAGGGAGAAATAGTAGTTTTTGTGTCCCTTATTGCGATTGGCGAGTTTCATGCGGCTCATGACCCATGCATTGAGGAACGAACCTACTACAAAGGCAATGAAACTGGCTACAGTAATCTGTGGGGCGAACATGAAGATCTGACGGAAGGCGGAGTCGCCTCCAGCTTCCAAAGGTGGCAGGAAGCAGGCAATGGTTCCCATGACGACTACAAAGAAGTTCATCAGGAAGCCTGTCCAGATGATGAGGCGTGCCTTGCGATAGCCCCACACCTCGGCGATGCAGTCGTTGAGGATATACGAAATAGGGAAGATGATGAAGCCGCAGGTGAGCGAGATGTCACCATAGACGCGGAATACTTTGGTTTCCAACAGGTTGGAGGTGATGAGAGCCACACAGAAGAGGATTCCCATCAGCATGAAGAAGACACTGACTGTCCCCTTCGGAGAAATGTTTTTTTCCATTGATTTCTTGTTTTTTTAGCGTGGTGTTCAAGCACACGCCCCCATACGGGGAGTTAATAATATAGTCAGCCCCCCTCTAACTCCCCTCGAGGGGGAGAACTTAATGGGAAGGACTTTCAAAAGCGAGTGCAAAGGTAGTAAAAAATTCATAATGCACAAAATGCTACGCCTCAAAAAATACAAATAAACTTGATTTTTGTTCGGCTTAAACGCATTTTTTTATAATGCACAATTGACTACGTCGAACTAAAGTTTCATAATGCATAATTATTTGCTTTTTTGAGGCTATTTACAAAAAAAATGCAGGCCTCGTGCCTGCATTTTTTGTTTTTGACATCATTCTATCTTCTATTTAACCAATACCTTGATGGTTCTGCCGTCAGAAGTGCGGATGATATTGATGCCACGTTGAGGAGCATTCAGACGAGCACCACTGATAGAGTAGATGCCAGCCATGTTATTGCCTGCTGTCAGTTCGATAGCCTTGATGGCGGTATCACCACCGAGTTCTGCTACCTTATCACCAGCTCCGTAGTAGTAAAGTTTCCATTCGCCTACTACCTCGTAGTCGTTCGCCAACACTTCGGTCTTCGAGAGTCCGATGGTTACTGTACCGTCATTGCCTACATAGAATGGCAACTCGTTCAGGTAGTAGCCTGCTGCGAAGTAAGCAGCTGTAGGTGTGGTGCCGTCAGGAGCATACTTGCCGTTGCTGAGTGTATATACATTCACGTCTGGAATCGGTTCGTCGCTGGCACCTTCGGTGAGGTTCATCACAGGCTTGCTATATTCCTTTGCTGCAGTCTTTGCATAGAGGGTTGTGAGGTGGGTCTCAGTACCATTTGCAATGTATGCTTCTTCCTCATTCCAATAGCCTGCACGATAGTAAGTGTGAACAGTCACCATGTAGGTTCCTTCCGGCAGACCTGAGAGGGTCTGATTAAGTTCAATTGCAGCACGGTTGTACGAAACTGTGTACTGCTTATAACCGTTCATCGCTGTTGTTACCCAACCATCGATACGACCTTCGTTCTTGTCGCCCTTCGCTGGGTCGAAGTTGTTGTTGACAATCAGGTTCGAAACGTCTGCAGGTTCGTCAGTCTGTTCTGGGTCACCCATGTACCACAGTTGCCATTCGCCCACTACTTCGTAGTCGTTTGCAAGCACTTCCTTCTTCGAGAGTCCGATGGTCACTTCACCATCAGCAGGTACCATGAATTCAAGTTCGTTGAGATAAGCTCCGGCAGCAAAGTACTCAGCCGTACCCGTTGTGCCATCAGGAGCATAGAGACCGTTGGTGAGGGTGTAGAACTTATTCGATGGAGAGAGTTGCTCGGCTGTAGCGCCTTCGGTGAGGTTAAGTACAGGTTTGCTGAACTCCTGCTCAGTAGTCTTTGCATAGAGGGTCGTGAGGTGGGTCTCCGTACCGTTTGCGATGTATGCCTCTTCCTCGTTCCAATAGCCTGCACGATAGTAGGTGTGAACAGTCACCTTATACTTACCCTTTGGCAGACCCGACAGCTTCTGGTTCAGTTCGAATGCCGCACGGTTGTAAGAAACGGTGTACTCCTTGTAGCCGTTCATCGCTGTTGTTACCCAACCATCGATACGACCTTCGTTCTTGTCACCCTTCGCTGGGTCGAAGTTTGGATTGACAATCGCTGAGGTATAGTCCACAGGGTTATCTTCAGAAGCGTTCTCACCGCCCATCTTCACAGCTACGGCAGCAGCGTTGAGGTCGTTGATAGCCTGTTCAGCTGCTTCGTTGTCGTATGCTTTAGCCATGAATGAGGCTTTTGCTGCATCGAGTGTAGCCTGAGCATTTGCAAGGGTGACTGCGCTGGCTGTTGTACTACTTGCAATCGCATCGGCAAGGGTGTTGATGGCTACCCCTAATCTAGTATAGATAGCAATTCCTTGCTCAACATTCTCCATCGCACTCTTCAGTCCAATCAGCACAGCATAAGCATCGTCTGGTTCAACCGCGTCATCGATAGCTTGTTGCAGGGCAGCACGTTCGGGCTGACCACATTCAGCACTCAGCAATGCCTGTGCATTAGGTAGGGTCTGTCCGATTACTGCGTTGAGCACGTCAGCATTCTTTGCACGGAAAGTGAGGCTCACACCACCTGCCCAAAGCATACAACTCTCTACCGAGCGTACTTTGTTTGTGATACCGATACGCATGGTTCCGTCAGTCACCAGTCCGTAAACGGTGAGTGGGTAGGTTCCTTCGATAAAGGCATCACTGGCTTCATCGGCTGAGTTCACATCTGCTGATGTCACCTTGCTCTCGTATGAGTTGATATAAGCGAATGCTTTTGCCAATTCTGCATTTTCTTCGGTATAGGTCTCACCTGGACGGAACACAGCCTGGAGATTCATCTCATACAGACCGTTTTGCAGACCGGTGAGTTCCTGATAGACATCGCACACCATGTTCTGAGCCTCGAACACACGGAAGTCCTCCTTGCCTACAGGCCATACAGGACCTACAGCCGATTTCCATCCGCCTGCTTCTGCGAAGCGTGGATTCTTCAGCAGTTCGGTGCAGTCGTCACCATCGCTCATACCCGATGCAACAGCATCTTGCAATAATCCCTCGAGGTATTCTGTCTCAGCCTTGAGGGCATCCAGTTCGAGTAGTCTTTCGTTCAGCACATACTGTGCACCACCGTTTCCGTTGTATTCACCCTCAGCAGGTTCTGCATCGTCCATGAGGTAGTCGCCCAGACGGTTGGCTGCATCCGAGTCGGTACTCATCGTCGAAATCCAATCTTCTGCTTCTGTATATACCTTATAATAATCATCATATGCATTCACGTTGTTGACGAATACCGCCAAGGCGTCGATGAAGCGGGTAATGACATTGTCATAGTATGTGGCCAGATTGTCTTGTGTCGTGCTTGGGGTCTCCTTCAGTTGCTCGTACGCCTCGTTGTAGTCGCAGAATGCCTTATTCTGACTGAAGGCTTCTCTGTCCTCCTCGCTAAGGAGTTTATCCAGTTCGTCAGCCTCTTTCAGCACCTCAGATACCATGTAGTCATACGACTCTTTCTTGTCGCCCAAATAGAACAGCTCCACATTATCCAGTCCTACCCAGTTCGGCCCTTTCTCTTCGATAGCCAGACCGAATTCCAGTGTGCCGTCTGTCACGATGGCCATCACCTCGATAGGCTCTTCGATGTTGATGTTTACTGACTCTACCAGATTCTTGTACTTGCCGGCATAAAGATAGGTACCGCTTGTCTCATTCGAGAAAGCCAAGGCTTTTAGTCGGTACACACCATTAGGAATGTCCGTCAATGAGGCATAGATGCGACCTGTTCCGAAAGCTGATGGATGCCAGTTTTCGTAGTGGTTGCCAGTTGCGTTATAATCGGCAGCAGCATTTCCGTTGGTGGCCTGCTTGTTCTGTGCGATTGTGGTTGATGTCCATCCCTTCGGGTCGCCGTTGGTGAATGTCTGTTCCACGGTGCCCAGCATCGCCAGCATCTCGAACGGACGATCTACTGATGCATTAGCGAAGTTAGCAGCATTGATGGCTTCCTTCAAGGTCTTTGCGGCCTCTTCCAGTTCGGCTACAGTAGCATTCTTGTTGTTATAAACTGTCTGAGCAGCTGTCAGTGCATTCGCACTCAGCCCTTCGGTCTGCTGACCTTCAGCAATCACCTCACCCAAAGCGACAGCAGCTTCATATTGTGCCATTTGGGCTGTGTAGGTGGCATAGTTCTCAGGAGTGACAAACATCCACTTTACCTGAAATCCGCTGGCTGTGTAACCATCACCATCCACGTAGGTCTCAGGGTCGGTGAGATACAGGCGCGTGTCCTCCATCTCAGGTATACCGCCCAGATAGGTGTCAGGATATTCTGTAGGATTGAATACTGCATTCTGTGCCGACAATCCTATCTTGTAGATGTCGCTGCCTTGCGGAATGAAGGCGAAGATGTCATCGCCTGTGTTTTCACCGCTTTCGTCCACCCAGATGCCGTCAACACCTTTTATATAAGAGATAAGAACGTGCCTGTGGGGTCGGCAGCATTCATAATATGGTATGCATTGTCTTCACCTGATATCTTTTGGAGGGTCACACAGTGTCCTACCGTTGCGCTGAGGCTTGCTCTCGTTCCCCATTCGTTGGCACCCGTGAAAAACTTTTCAGCATCCACGTTGTACAGATACAGTTGAGTTTCCACCGCAAGTGGCGTACTTGCAGGAGGTGTTGGCTTAGCCCATTGAGCCAAGATAGGAATGCATGTCGCAAGGACTGCAATCATCAAAAAAAGTCTTTGTTTTCTCATAAATGTGATACAATAATGAATTAGTTATAGATTATCTTGTTGTGAGTCACTTCTCTTCATTCAGGGTTGCAAAATTACGAAAAAATAAAAGAAGGAAGATGGAAAAAAGAAAAAAACTAACGAAAAACGATAATTATGCATTGTGAATTATGCATTATGAATTATTTTCCCTATCTTTGTACCCACATTATCTTACATTTGATATTCGAATGATGAAACGAACCTGTATTCTATTCACGATCCTTTTGTTGTTCACGTCTTCAGCTTTGGCTGTCGACCTGACCAAATGTACGATTGTCTATGATGCCAACGATGATGCATTGGTGGCTAAAATGGCGAATACTTTGGCAAACGATATATGGATGGTAACCGACCAGCGTCCTGCTGTTTCAACTAGCGCTTCTTTTCCTGTGCTCCGTTCTTCACCCAATATCATCGTTCTCGGTACGTTAGGACGTTCTTCATTGATTGATGCGCAAAAGCTGAATGGCCGTTGGGAATGCTACAGCATCCGTACGGATAAGAACAAGGTTGTGGTGTGCGGTTCCGACCCTCGTGGATTGGCATACGGTGTGTTGCATATCAGCGAGAAAATCGGTGTCAGTCCTTGGTATTGGTTCGCTGATGTTCCCGTACGCAAAATAGCACAGGGCCGTCCTCTCAATTACTCAGAGAACATTGTCAGCCAGCCGCCTACCGTCAAATACCGTGGCATTTTCATCAACGATGAAGACTGGGGTCTGAAAACTTGGTCGGCTACAACATTTGAGAAGGAACTCAACGACATCGGACCGAAAACCTACGATAAGGTGTGCGAGCTGATATTGCGTCTGAAAGGTAATATGCTGGCTCCTGCCATGCATTCATGTACTGGAGCCTTCTATTCACATCCTGAGAGTCAACGCGTAGCGGCAGAATGGGGCATCATGATTACCACTAGCCACTGTGAGCCGATGTTGTTCAACAATGCAGCTGAGAGTGAATGGAGCAAGGAGCGTGACGGCGAATGGAACTATCTGACCAACAAGGAGGTGATTCTGCAGAAATTCCACAACCGTCTGCGTGAAACCGCCGCTTACGACAATATCTACACTACTGGTATGCGAGGTCTGCATGATGAAGCCATGAAGGGTTCGACCGATCCGAAAGTGAGAGCACGCACGTTGGAACAGGTGTTTGCGGCGCAGCGTCAGATATTGGAACAATACAAACAGAAGGTGGTCACCCGTATTCCACAGATTTTTGTTCCTTACAAAGAGACTCTCGACATCTACGATGCAGGATTGAAGGTGCCTGAAGATATTACGCTCGTATGGCCGGACGACAACTACGGCTATATGAAACGTGTTAGCAATGGTGCTGAGCGTAAGCGAAGTGGTGGTTCGGGTGTCTATTATCATCTCAGCTATCTGGGTGCTCCTCACGACCATTTGTGGATCAGCACAATGGCTCCGGCATTGATGTACGAAGAGTTGCGCAAGGCTTACGACTCGGGTGCCGACCGTTATTGGTTGCTGAATGTGGGCGACATCAAGCCCATGGAAATAGAGATGCAGCAGTTCTTCGATATGGCATGGAACCTCTCTGCCTTCAGTTATGATAATGTGAATCAATACCAAGCCCGTTGGCTGGCAAGCGTGTTTGGCGCGAAATATCAGAAACCGTTCCAGTCCATTCTCGATACCTACTATCGCCTGGCTTGGCAGCGTAAGCCTGAATATATGGGCTATGAGATGGAGTGGGACAGTCAGGAAAACAATCGTCTGCACGACACAGACTTCTCGTTTGCTGATGGAACGGCCCAACAGCGTCTGGCCGACTATGAGCGTATTGCTGAACAGTGTCAGCTGATTCATCAGCAGTTACCTGCGGCCTATCAGCCAGCTTTCTTCGAGATGCTCGGCTATGCTGTCAACGGAGCCTATCAGATGAACCGTAAGTTCCTCATGGCTCAGCGTAATCACGAGACAGGTAGTCAGGCTGATGCCGATGAGGCTCGTCAGGCATTCGACGCCATCAATGCATTGACCCATACCTACAACACCCAGCTTGATGGAAAGTGGAATCAGATGATATCAGAAATACCACCAGGCTATACGGCCAAGTATCACCTCATGCCCGAATTGGTCAGCACACCAACGACCGCTTACCAATTGCCAAAAGCACAGTTCCATCCCAATCTGCCCAATGTGATTGACCTTAATAAGGTGAAGTTGTCGGCAGGATTCCGCCGATTCAGTGGGATGGGTATGGACTGGACGGTCATCCAGATGGGCAATCCGTTCGATGCCGTGCAAGACCCTCAATCACTCAGTTCTTCCCATATCGATATCCCGTTCACCACAGGGGAGTCGGAGGTGGAAATCCAGATTACGGTCGTTCCCCTATGGCCCGTAAGTGCTGATCGTAGCAATCGCATCGGTGTGAGTGTTGATGGATGCCGTCCTATGGTGTGTGAAAACCTGTTCAAGGAGTGGGGACCGGAGTGGAAACTGCAAGTACTTGAAAACCGCAAGGACTTCTATGTCACCCATCCACTCGAGCCGGGTCGTCGTCACACCCTTACCCTCATTGTGGGTGATCCTGGTCAGATCGTTCAACGCATAGCGTTCCGATAAATAAATTTCTTAATTATTAACAACTTAAAATCATTAAAAGAAAATGAAAAAAGTAATGATGAGTTTTGCCGTAGTAGCAGCAACGCTGTTCATGGCATCATGTGGAAACCAAAGTACAAACAATGCAAGCGCAGAAGGTGAAGCTGAAGCAGCTGAAGTAGCTTACGAAACATTCAAAATTGAGAAGTACAATGCAAGCGTTGACCTCGTACAGGGTATGCGCCGCACAGACGACCCTCAGATGGACAACGGTGGCCTCTTTACTGTTGTTCCCGAAGATGCTGACGATTTCCCAGTTTACGGATGTGTGGATGCAAGCGTGTATGAAAGTTATGAGGAGTACACCGATGAGCGTATTCAGAATGAGTTCAACAACATTCCTGAGGAGTCTGTCGACAAGGTAATTGACCTTGAGAAGAAAGAGTTCTCTTATACGGTTCCTAGTGAGACCATCAGTGAGTACCATCGCTGCATCTACAGGGGCAACCTGTCGGCTTCTGTTACTGTTGCTTACAGCGAGAAATACGCAAAACAGCTTGGTGGCGAAGTATGCGACCACATTCTGAAATCACTGAAATTTGATGAATAATGCGATTAAGTGAGTGCAGCCTTCGACGTGAGCTCAGGCCGAACGTAGTCAAGCTTGCTTGAACTATGCCGAGCGTTAGCATTTTAGGCGAAGCCAATAATCAAACGAAAACAACAACAAAAAAGTGGTGCCTTTCCGAGAGGGCACTGAAAAAGTCCTCAAGATAGGAAGACTTCTCGATTATTAACAAAAAGCAGATTGCATATAACCGTTAACTTGCGGATTTTGCAGTCTGCTTTTGTTTTGTCCTTTTTGAGAGTCTGTAAGCCGTTATAGTGGTGTATTTCGTCTTATAAGCCTTCGTATAGGCATGAATACTCTCTGCTCAAATCAGTTTGAGGATTCTTTTGATATTTGCGGCAAATATGGTGATGGCTCCTTGCATTTGCATGGAGTAAAGACCGTATGACTCGGCTCTGTCATATCCAAAGACATGCTTAAGTTCCGCATTCTTCGCCTCTATCTTGTATCTCTCCCTGGCCTTGAGTGTAAACTCTGGTGTTTTTTGAAACTCCATCAGCCTGTTTTGTTCCTCTGTCCTTATAGACACGCTGTAAGTTTTGACCTTTGCTCCGTCTTTATAGCATCCCTCTCTGCGAGAGCACGTCTTGCACTTCTCTGTGTCGAAATAATATGTCCAAACCTGGTTACATCTACCGTCTTTCTTTCCTTGCCGTGCTTTCCTTATTGCCATGTGTCCTGCAGGACAGACAAACATACCTGCATCCTTGTTGAAGTCAAACTTGTCCTCCTCTTTCCTAAAACCATTGCTGATAACGGGGTGCAGCTTTGATATCAGTTCAAATCCATTCTTCTCGTCCTCCGCCAATCTCAGATTCTCAATACCAGAATAAGCCGTATCTCCTATAACTGTATCTACTTCCATGCCATTGCTACGGCTCTGCTCTACCAGACTCTCTAATTGAGGACCGTCACCCTTTTCACCAGATGTAATCACGGCTGCGGTGATAATCCTCTCATCGCTCATGGCAATATGTGTCTTGTAGCCGAAGAAAGAACTGTCCTCACTCTTGTGACCAATACGTGCATCCTCATCCTTGGACGTCGTATAGTGGTCTTCTATATCTGTAAGGGTTTCTCTTAACAGGTTTAGGCGTTGCTTAACGGCGGGAATCTCTGCAAGACAGGCTTGGTCAGATACGATATCCAGCAGTTCCTTTGTATAATCCAATTCATGAACGAGATCCTCATCTTCATTCTTCTTGGGAAGAGAGTCCTTGATACTCTCGTCGGCATCGTAGATGACCTTTCTCAGTTGTTTGGAGCGCAGACGGAGAATCTCTACAGGAGAATAAGGATTAGAACGTGAGGCGGTATGAGTGGCATCCACGATTATCGTCCGTGACTTGATGACGCCTTTCTCAATGGCAATATCCACTGTCTTCTTGATGAGCAGGTTCATCAAGTCCATATCCTTTAGGCGAAGCTTACGGAACTTGCACAAAGAACTCGGATTGATGACATCCTCCTCAGGAGCCATGTCGAGAAAGTATTTAAACGACATGTCGTAGCGGGAACGCTCCACAACGTCCACATCAGAGATGTCGTAGATAACCTTAAGAAGAAGGTACTTGAACATGCGGATGGGAGACTCCGCCATACGGCCATTGTCTGAACAATACTTGTCCACTAACTCCTGATATACAAAGGAGAAATCAATGAGAGTGTTGATTCGT
>JAFXNA010000057.1 GCA_017529865.1 Bacteroidaceae bacterium | reverse complement strand
GAGAGAACCTCCCCCGCCCCCTCCCAAGGAGGGGTGTTAAATTCATCATCCCAATCTTCTCCCCTTGGGGGAGATAAGAGAGAGGTATTCCCATCCGACTATCACGGCATTCCTTTTGTGGACATCATCCGAAAGTATTGGGAACTGTGGAACGAAGGGAAGGAGCCTGTGGAGGGCGACCGTGATACGCTGACGTATCAGCTGGCTTGTGACCTACGGCATATCTGCGGGCGGAATGCAGAGTGGCTGGATCAGGTGATTCCCTGCTATGATGGGTTCCCGTTGGAGGAAAAGCGGAAGAAGATCGAAAGTGCGCTGCAGGCGAAGACGGAGGGGATGCCATACAGGCTGAAGCAGGTGCTGGGGGCGCTGAGGGCGAACGCAGCCATCAAGGCTTGCGGCGGTACGCTGACAACTCCACCACCTATGCCGACGAAGCTGCCTCCGCTCATACGTCTGCTGACGAAGAATGTACCCGTCTATTGCAAGGCGGCTGTGGCCAGTGGAGTGTTCGCTCCGTTGGGGGTTCACATGCACGGGGTGAGGTTCCGCTACTGGGACAACGTGGAGCATGAGCCGACGTTCATGAATGTGCTGATAGGCCGTCAGTCGATAGGTAAGGGCACCATCAGAACTCCGATTGAGTATATCATGGCCGACATTGAGCAGCGCGACCAGCCCAACCGTCAGCGTGAGGCGGAATGGAAGCAGAAGAACCCGGGGGCGAAGCAGAAGAAAGACCCGAGGCCGACGGATATCTGCATCCAGATGCTGATTGACAACCTGACGGACGCGGTGTTCAACCAACGAGTGGTGGATGCCCACAACAACGGCCAGCGTTTCATCTACACGAGTGTGGACGAGATTGAGGGTCTGAAGAAGGTGACGTCGAAGGGAAGCGCCGACGAGGTGGGGCTGCTCATCCGTAAGGCGTTCGACAATTCAAAGCACGGACAGGAGCGTGTGGGGGCGGATTCGGTGAGCGGCATCGCTCCGCTCCGCTGGAACTTCAACGCCTCGACCACACCTCCGAACGCAAGGAAGTTCTTCTGGAAGATGGTGAACGACGGAACGGTGAGCCGACTGGATGTGGCGACCATCATCAGTGGGGACGACGACGATGACAACGCTCCGATTCAGGGCATCTACGACCATCAGTTTGCACAGGAACTGAAGCCTTATATCGACCGGTTGGAGGCTGCCAACGGACTGATAGAATGTCCTCAGGCTAAGAAGCTGTCGATGGACATAAGGACAGAGAACCGCGACGCAGCAAGGCTGTACGACTCGGAGGCTTACAGGATTCTGTCGTATCGTGCGAACGTGATTGCGTGGCTGAAAGGGATGGTGCTGTATGTGGCGCACGGGTATAAATGGAGCAAGGAGATTGCGGATTTCGTGCGCTGGAGTGAGCAGTACAACCTGTGGTGCAAGATGCTGTACTTCGGCAAGCAGCTGGAGAAGGAACTGAGGGAAGAAGTGGAGATGCAGCGACAGTCGGGACCTCAGAACCTGCTAAGTCTGCTGCCCGATGAGTTCACGAAGGAGCAATACAGGCAGATGCGGCAGAGTCAGGGGAAGAGCGGTGACGGAGAATCGACACTACGCACTTGGGCAACTCGAAAGCATATCGTCTATGATGAGGTTAGCGGGCGCTACTGTAAGACTGAGGAATATAAGAGAAAATATGGAGAATAACTGCTACAGTGCTACAGTTGCTACAGTTAAAAATAGAGCCCCTCCTCTGTGAAGCACTTCGTGCCTCCTTTGGGGAGATAAACCTAAAGACTCTTTGAGTCCTCCTTTGGAGAGATAAATCTCTCGTCGTCGCAAACCGAGCTTCTATTACGCTCGGTCGTCGCAAGCATCGCCCCATTCAGCGATGCCCCCCCGAGGGGGGAGGTAAAGGTTAAAGGTTATTGAATTTAGCTTAGTAGCTTAATAGCTTAGTAGCTTAATAGCTTAATTGTAAATGGTAAATAGTAAATGGTAAATAGTAAATGGTAAATAGTAAATGAATAAATGGTAAATGAAACTGACGAATAATTTCAGTCTCGAAGAATTCGAGAGGAGCGATACAGCCAAGCGGCTGGGAATCGACAACCATGTACCTCAGTTCGCAGTCGAAAGGCTACGCATCCTATGCGAGAAGGTGTTACAGCCTGTGCGCGACCACTTCGGAGTGCCCATCCTCATCACCTCGGGCTACCGATGTCCTGACCTCAACGATGCTGTGAAGGGTGCCACCAGCTCCCAACACATGAAAGGCGAGGCAGCTGACTTCAAGATCAAGGTGGATAACACCAAGGGAGTCAAGCTATACGACCTGTACCTATGGATGGTGGACAACCTCTCGTTCGACCAACTCATCTGGGAGGTGCGGCCCCTTCGACAAGCTCAGGGCAGGCCAACTAACTCGAAGTGGATTCACGTCAGCTATAAGAACGAGAAGGCTAACCGACAGCAGGTGTTCACGTGTAAACGATAATGAGAAAGCCGCAGTCTGCAACGATTGCGGCTTTTTTTATTGACTTTGTGATTTTGTGACTTTCAGGCTTTCTTGATTCCTTGGTTATAAAACGTGGATTGCTTGAGTGCAGTCTAGCAAATTATCGTTACTTTGTGAGTTTCTCCATGACAACGGCACAGGAGGCATCGCCAGTGACGGACATGACGGTACGTCCCATATCGATGATGCGATCGATACCTGCTGCGACGGCTACAAACTCTACGGGGATGTTGGCTGAGGCAAATACCATTGCCATGAGGGCGAGCGAGCCGCCTGGGATGCCAGGTGTTCCGATGGAGGCGATGGTGGCTGAGAACGCGATGGCGAAATACTGGTTCAGCGTGAGGTCCATGCCACAGCAGGCAGCCATAAATACAGCGGTAGCACCCAGATAGATGGCTACTCCGTCCATGTTGATGGTGGCTCCGAGGGAGAGGACGAAGCTACCGACATCTTTACGAACACCGAGTTGTTCTGTGCATTTCATGCTGTAGGGGAGGGTGGCGACGGATGAATCGCTTGAAAAGGCAAACAGCAAGGCTGGCTGCATCACCTTGAAGAACTTCCATGGTGACTGCTTGCCAAAGATGCGGATGAGTGGTGCATAGACACACAGGGCATGGAGGATGAAACAGGAATAGGCGAGTACGACAAGTGCTGCATACGAACCGAGTACGCCTGGACCATTGGTTACGACGACGGGAGTCAGCATGCAGAACACTCCGAAGGGTGCCATAGCCATGATATAGGTGAGTACCTTTGCGACAACTTCGTTGAGACTGAGCATGAGTTGCTTGGCCGCTTCGCCTTTCTCGCCTACATGTACCATCGCTACTCCGAAGAGGACTGCCATGATGATGACTTGCATCATGGCCATACTGCCGAGCGGTTCGATGATATTGCTGGGGAACATGTCGACGATTTGGTCCATAAATGTGAAGACGTGTGTGCTGACAGGCTGTGTGGATGGTTGGACATCAAGGCTTATCAGGGGAAGGAAATCCTTGATGAGTGTGGACACACATAGTCCTAACGTGACGGCGAGGATGGTGGTGAAGGTGAAATAGATTAAGGTTCGCACACCCAAGCGGCCTACCTTCGATATGTCGTTCATCGACAGGATGCCTGCCATGATGGAGAACAGCACGAGTGGCACAACGATAAACTTCAGGAGATTGAGGAAGATGACACCGATGGGCTTGATGTAGTCGTTGGCAATCTCGGGGTGACCTTGCAATAATAGTCCTGCAATGACGGCCAGCACAAGGGCGATTGCAATTTGTGTGGTTAATGACAGTCTCTTCATAATGATTGATATTCACGTGTGCAAAGTTAGTAAAAGTAGCGCGAACGACAAAAGAATTCCGCAAAAGATGTCATGAATTGGGGTGTACAGTTAAACTTTTTCGTGAAAAACGGGTCTTACATCTAAAAGATGTACATTTCGTAAACATGAAAAATATATTCTATGGACTGATGCTGAGCATCAGCATATTGTTTTGTGCTGGCACCACGAGGGTGGCGGCACAGACGGGTGATGATAATCCTGAGGTGACTCGCCTGTTGGCTTATATGCAACGTGCAATGCGGTTTAACCAGGCTGCACCACAGGAGAAGGTTTACCTGCATTTCGATAATACGGGCTATTTCAAGGGCGAGACTATCCGATTCAAGGCATACGTTAAACGTATGGACACGGACAAGCCGTCGGGCATCAGTACGGTGCTGTATGTGGAACTGGTGAATCCTATCGGTGATGTGTGTGAACGTCGTACGCTGAAAATCGAGAATGGAGAGGCGGAGGGTGACATCAAGCTGGACAGCATCGTAGGTGCAAGCGGATTCTATGAGGTACGTGCTTTCACACGCTATATGACCAACTGGGGTACGCCTGCGGTGTTCAGCCGTGTGTTCCCGATCTTCAATAAACCCAAAGAGGAGGGCAACTATACGAATGCGGTCATCGACAAGGTTGGATTCCGTCACCGACTGCCGAATACGCGTGTGGACGATGAAGGAAAGGTGGCAGAATCGACTACCGACCTGACGCTGAACAGTGTGAAGTTCTATCCCGAGGGGGGTGACTTAGTGCGCGGACTGACAAGTCGGGTTGCTGTTGCGGTGAGCAACAAGGAAGGGAAGCACTTGGCGGTGAAGGGAACACTGCTCAATGCCCAGAAACAGAAGATAGGAACGGTGGAGACCGACGAGACAGGACGTGGTGTGTTTGAGGTGGTGTCGATGACTGAACCGTTGTACGTTCAACTGCCCGACGAGAAGGGTAAGATGAAGGACTATAAGCTTCCGGAAGCAAAGGAAGAAGGATGTGTGCTGACCATTGATATGATGCAAGATGACGAAATCGTTGCCAACATTCATTCGACGAAAGGGATGCAAGGCAAGTTGATTGGCTATGTAATGATGCACAACGGTACCATCTTGGCTGCCGACACGATGACGGCACAGCCATCGATGGAACGACGTTTCGAACGGCTGTCGTTGCCAGGTGGTGTGAGTCAGTTCACGCTGTTTGACTCGAAGGGACAGATACTGGCCGAGCGCCTGTTCTTCATCATGCCGTTTGCCACACCTGCCGACAGCATTATCGTGAGCACTGACATGCGCTCGCTCTCACCATGTTGCAAGATTTCACTCGACATACAAACCGAACCTAATGCATCGATTTCGTTCTCTGCGATGGATGCTGCCACGATGACGAACGGCAAGGAGGGTAACATGAAGACATGGATGTTGCTATCGAGCGAGGTGAGTGGCTATATCGATTCGCCTGATTATTATTTCGAGGCGGATGATGTTGAGCACCGTCGTGCTGCTGACCTGCTGATGATGATTCAGGGTTGGCGACGATACGACTGGCAACTGATGTCGGGCGTCAAGACTATGACGAAGGTGGAGCCGAACGAGGACGGACTGTATCTGTTCGGAGTCCTACGCTCACGTACCAAAAAACGCGATGTGGGTAATGTGGACCTGAGCATGACGCTGTTCAACCGCGAAGGTCAGTCGATGTCGGGCAAGGCTAAGACTGACAGTTTGGGCCGCTATTCATTCAAACTGCCCGATTGTAGTGGCGACTGGGCCGTACAAATCAAATCGGAGAAGGAAGGCGAGGCGCAGAACTACATCATCGAGTTGGACCGCCACTTCTCTCCGGCTATGCGATTGCTGTCGCCTTACGAGACCGAAATGATTCCGGTAGGGGAGTGTAACTTCTTCAAAGACAAGAATGACGAACCCGAAGAGGAGGAATTTGTGAGCATCACGAAGAAGGTGCATGTGTTGCCGACCGTGAAAATCAAGACGCGACGTATTCTTGGCGACCTGCATGTGAACTGGTACGATGAAGATTGGGCGCAGAGCAAGGCATCGGTTTACTACGACTGCGATACATACGCTGATGAGATTGCCGACAAAGGGGAAGAGATACCGACATTCGATGAATGGCTGAAGAGCAAGAACAGCCTGATTGATGGTGTCCCCAACCCACTAACTTCGCATCAGGTCTATGTTCTCCCTACCGAGATAGGAAAAGTAGACGATGAAGCAGGAAGAGTGCAATATCTTGGCGAGAAGGCTGACGTAGCAGGTTTAAGCCCCGAGCACTTTAAAGAGAGGCTCATGATTCGAGATGGTGAGAAACCTATCTTCGGTGACGACAACGGTCTTTCTTACGATAACCGTCCGATTGTATGGATTGTCAACAACACGTTCTGCTATATCTCCAACATTCAGTCCAAGAAATTGGAATACTACAAGACGAACAACATGACGGGTCTTATCGAGAAGCCGGAATTCCTCAACGAAGCGAAGTCGGTCTATTTCACGGAAGACCTTACGGTGCTGAACGATTACATCCAGTCGACCGATCTGATGGGTATGAATCCAGTCATTGCATTTGTCTATACCCATCCGCTGTTCTACTTCAAGACAAAAGGACTGCGTAAAACCCACTTCTACGGCTACAACCTGCCGACGAAGTTCGAGATGGAAGACTATAGCACTCTGCCTCCGACCGAGGATTTCCGTCGTACGCTCTATTGGGATGCGAACATTAAGACGGACGCGAACGGAAAGGCGAAAGTTGAGTTCTACAACAACTCGTCGGCCAAAGAGTTCTTTATCTCGGCTGAAGGAATGACGCAGAATGGCAAGCTTTTGATTAGTGAGTAGATATTGGCTTAGTAGGTTAGTAGGTTAATAGCTTATTAGCTTAATAGCTTAGTAGCTTAATAGGTTAGTAGATTTGTAAAGGTTATAGAATATGATAAAATATTTTGATTTGAAACGCATCAATGCCTCGTTCAGTGATGATCTGAAGACAGCGCTCAGTCGTGCTGCCACATCGGGCTGGTATATTCGTGGCAATGAAGTGGGGCAGTTTGAAAACGATTTTGCTGCCTATGTAGGAACGAACTACTGCATTGGTACGGGCAACGGGCTGGATGCCCTTACGGCTGTGCTGATGGCATGGAAGCAGATTCATGGATGGAACGACGGCGATGAGGTCATCGTGCCGGACAACACTTTCATCGCAACTGCGCTGGCAGTCACACGTGCTGGTCTTGTACCTGTGCTCTGCGAACCGCATCAGGATATTCCGACCATCGACGAAACACAAATCGAACGTCATATCACGCCACGGACACGTGCTATCATCCCCGTGCATCTGTACGGACTGATGTGCCACATGGATGCGATCAATAAGGTAGCAAAGAAACATCGACTCAAAGTGTTGGAGGATGCCTGTCAGGCACATGGAGCAATCTATCACTCGAATGCTCAGCTGCAACTATCGACCTTGTTCGGTCGTCGCGCAGGCAATAATGGCGATGCAGCTGCGTTCAGTTTTTATCCGGCCAAGAACCTCGGATGTCTGGGCGATGGCGGAGCGGTGACAACGAATGACGCGGAGTTGGCAGAACGAGTACGGGCTATCACCAATTATGGACAGACGGTGAAGTATCAACACGACTATGATGGATTCAACAGCCGGTTGGACGAGCTACAGGCTGCTGTACTCGGTGTGAAACTGCGTCGACTCGATAAGGACAACACGCGTCGTATTGAAATCGCACATTATTACTCGACCCATATCTGCCATCCCGCTGTGGAATTATTGCCCGATGTGACCGACAGCAGTCATGTGTATCATATTTATGCTATCCGTTGCAAGAACCGCAATTACCTGCAGCAACTGCTACTGGAACATGGTATCCAGACACAGGTGCATTATCCTATCGCCATCCATCGGCAGAAAGCCTACAGCCAGTATGCGCAGCTCCACCTACCTATCTCTGACCATTGGGCCGACGATGAACTCAGCCTGCCACTTAGTCCGCTGATGACAGATGAGGAAATACAGAAGGTGGTAGATACGATAAATCAGAATATATTTTGACAAAAAAAGAGTTGATGCATGTGCACCAACTCTTTTCTTTTGTTTAATGAGTGATTACAGACTCTTTACTTGCTTGTAAACATTGTCGGCAGTGAAACCGAGTTTCTCGTCGAGCACCTTATAAGGAGCGGAGAAGCCGAAGCTGCTGAGTCCCCATACCTTACCTTCGTTGCGTGGAACGAGGCCTTCGAGGTTTACTGGCAGACCTGCTGTGAGTCCGAACTTCTTCACACCTGCAGGGAGAATCTGTGACTGATACTCGGCTGGCTGTGAACGGAAGAGTCCTTCACTTGGTACGCTGACGATTGAGCACTTCACGCCATCTTTGCGGAGGAGTTCAGCTCCTGCTACGAGTGTAGAAACCTCTGAACCAGAAGCAACGAGGATAACATCTGGATTAGCATCGCTACCTGCAACGATGTATGCGCCCTTTGCTGCCTGGCTGTAGTCATTTCCTTCTGGCAGGTCGGCAATGTTCTGACGAGAAAGGATGAGAGCTGATGGGGTAGTGGTGTTCTCCATTGCGAGCTTCCATGCAGCAGTGGTTTCCTTTGCGTCTGCAGGACGGAGCACGAGCATTGAGTTCTTGCCACTGTGGTTCTGCAGTTTCTCCATGAGACGAATCTGTGCTTCCTGCTCAACTGGCTCGTGAGTAGGTCCGTCTTCACCTACACGGAATGCATCGTGAGTCCAGATGAACTTCACTGGGAGTTCCATGAGGGCAGCCATACGTACAGCTGGTTTCATGTAGTCAGAGAATACGAAGAACGTACCGCATGCAGGGATGACACCTCCGTGAAGAGCCATACCGATACAGCAGCAAGCCATCGTAAGCTCTGCAACACCTGCCTGGAAGAATGCGCCTGAGAAATCACCGGCAGTGAAAGCATGTGTCTTCTTGAGGAAGCCGTCAGTCTTATCTGAGTTAGAGAGGTCGGCTGATGCGCAAATCATGTTTGGTACCTGTTCTGCCAATACGCTAAGTACAGCAGCACTTGCACTACGAGTTGCATCATTTGCTTTCTGCTGAACAGCCGTCCAGTCAACCTTAGGCGCAGCACCGCTGAACCACTCAGCCTGCTGAACAGCCTTGTCGGGATTGGCAGCAGCCCATTGAGCCTCTTCGGCATAGCGGGCAGCGCAGATGTCCTTCAACTCGGCAGCACGCTTAGCGTACATCTCCTTCACGTCGTCGAAAATCTGGAATGGATCGTCGGGGTTACCACCAAGGTTCTTAATGGTATTGCGATATGCATCACCTCCAAGAGGAGCACCGTGAGTCTTGCAGTTAGCCTCGTAAGACGAACCGTCGTCCTTGCGAGCACCCTTACCCATGATACACTTACCAATGATGAGTGCAGGCTTGCCCTGAACACCCTTTGCCCACTGGATAGCCTCACGAATCTGAGCAGCGTCGTTACCATTGATGGTTTTTACTTCCCATCCGAGGGCACGATACTTAGCAGCGGTGTCTTCGTTCATCACTTCCTTGGTCTCAGTAGAGAGCTGGATGTCGTTTGAATCATAGAACATTACGAGGTTGTCCAGTCCGAGGATACCTGCAATGCGTGCACCGCCCTGACTGATTTCCTCTTCGATACCACCGTCAGAGATATATGCGTAGACAGTTTCCTTAGCGAAGGTTGGGTTGCCGGTGTGAGCAGCCAAGAACTTTGCAGCGATGGCAGCACCGATGGCGAACACATGTCCCTGTCCGAGAGGACCAGATGTATTCTCGATACCACGAGCAACTTCGAACTCTGGGTGACCAGTCGTAGGTGAACCCCACTGGCGCAACTGAGCAAGCTCGTCGAGCGAGAACTTACCGATGAGTGCCAACTGTGAGTAGAGCATTGGAGCCATGTGACCAGGATCGAGGAAGAAACGGTCACGACCTACCCATTCGGGTTTCTCAGGGTCATATTGTAAGAACTCTGAATACAAGACGTTGATGAAATCAGCGCCACCCATAGCACCGCCTGGATGTCCTGACTTTGCTTTTTCTACCATTGACGCAGCCAAGATACGGATGTTGTCGGCTGCATGATTTAATACTTGAATGGAATTTGACATTTTAAATAAATTATAATTAATAATGTATAATGTACAATAGCTTTACATCTTATGACAGTCTACTGCAGCCTGCTCGATTGGGAGGTCGGCCTTGTAGTTCTCAAGATAGCGGTTGAAACCTTCTACATCCTCTGGAGTAGGAGCGATGGAAGTACCTGCATTGCCAGCGAATACCACTTGGTCGAGGTAGTCGGCAAGCGACTGCTTGTTGGTGTTGTTCACCAAGTAAGCAGCGAGGAGTGCGATACCCCATGCACCACCTTCACCTGCTGTCTCCATGACAGAGATAGGGGAGTTGAGGGCGGCTGCCAGCATACGCTGACCTACGCCTGGAGTGGTGAAGTAACCACCATGACCCGTGATGCGGTCAACTTGTACGTTCTCTTCCTTCAGCAGGATGTCGTTACCCACCTTGAGTACACCGATAGCACCATAGAGATGTGCACGCATGAAGTTGGCGAGGTTGAACTTGTCGTTAGCAGAACGGACAACGAGTGGACGTCCGTCGGCCATACCTGTAACAGGTTCTCCTGAGATGTAGTTGTAAGAGATGATACCACCACAGTCGGCATCGCCCTTGAGCGCAGCGTTGAAGAGGTTGGTGTAGAGTGTCATAGTGTCTTGCTGAACACCTAACAGCTCTGCATACTCTTTGAATATCTTCACCCATGCATTGATGTCGGATGTACAGTTGTTACAGTGTACCATTGCTACGAGTGAACCATCGGGAGTTGTCACCATGTCAATCATCTCGTAAGGCTTCGAAAGTTCTTTCTCGAGTACAATCATAGAGAACGATGAGGTTCCTGCACTGACGTTACCGGTACGCTGTTTGACAGAGTTGGTAGCAACCATACCCGTTCCTGCATCACCTTCTGGAGGACAGAGTGGAATACCTGGTTTCAGATGACCAGACACGTCGAGACGGTTAGCTCCCTCAGGAGTGAGGAAACCAGCGTTCTCGCCTGCGTTGAGTGACTTAGGCAGGATGTCGAGTAATGTCCAGTTGAAGCCTTTCGGAGCGATGAGCTTGTTGAACTTGTCAACCATCGTAGCATCGTAGGTCTTGGTTTTGGGGTCAACAGGTATCATACCTGATGCATCGCCTACGCCCAGTACCTTCTCGCCAGTGAGCTGCCAGTGAACATATCCAGCCAGCGTGGTGAGGAAGTCGATGTCGGCCACATGCTCTTCGTTGTCGAGGATAGCCTCATAAAGGTGTGAGATGCTCCAACGGAGAGGAATGTTGTAGTTGAAAAGCTCAGAGAGTTCAGCAGCAGCCTTGCCCGTATTGGTATTACGCCAAGTGCGGAAAGGTACAAGGATGTTGTTACCCTTGAATGGCATATAACCATGCATCATGGCACTGATACCAATCGCGGCGAGTGTCTCGATTTCGATCTCGTATTGTGCAAGGACATTCTTACGAAGGTCTGCATAGCAGTCCTGAAGACCATACCAAACGGCATCGGTGCTGTAGGTCCAAAGACCATCGACCAACTGGTTTTCCCATGTGTGGCTACCTTGTGCAATTGGTTTGTTCTCCTCGTCGATGAGGACAGCCTTAATACGGGTAGAGCCAAACTCAATACCGAGAATGGCTTTACCTGATTGTATAGTTTGCTTTGCGTTCATAGGATTATCTCAAAGCTTTGTTCAACATATAATAAACTTCGTTGTTGCGGAGTGTCTGCTTGAACTCACTGATTGTAGTGTTCTTGTTGATCTTCACATATTCAATGCCAGTCATCTCTGCGAAGTCCTCCCAGTACTCTTCGTTGATGTCGTATGAGAATGCACTGTGGTGAGTACCACCAGCGAGAATCCATGCACCGGCACCAATTTCGAAAGTAGGCTGTGGAACCCAAAGAGCAGATGCAACAGGAAGATGTGGCATTGGCTTTGGTTCGATACATTCAACCTCCTGAGAGATGAGACGGAAGCGGTTGCCAAGGTCGACAACAGTAGCCTTGATACCACGTCCAACCTTAGATGTGAACACGAGGCGAGCAGTCTGCTGCTTGCGGATACCGATACCGAGGAAGTGAACTTCAAGTTTTGGTTTGTCGACAGCAATCATAGGACAGATTTCGAGCATGTGGCTCTGGAGACATGAACTGCGGTCGCCTGCGAAGTTGAGGGTGTAGTCCTCGAGGAATGAGCAACCGATAGGCATACCTTGCTGGATAACCCACAGTGTGCGGTAGAGACATGCAGTCTTCCAGTCACCTTCAGCACCGAAACCATAACCTTCGGCCATGAGACGCTGAGAAGCAAGACCTGGAATCTGGTCGAAACCAACGAAGTTAGGATCGTCAATGTCAGCATCACCAAGGTCGTCGAAGTTAGTTGTAAATGCTGTAGCACCCTCGTCCTTCAGAACGCGACGGAGAGCGATTTCTGCCTTAGCAGCATTCTTAACTTTCTCCCAGTAAACAGCTTCGCCGCTTTCGTCAATCTTGATGGTATAAAGCTTTTTGTATTCTTCAACGAGCGCATCTGCTTCTGCGTCAGTTACCTTCTTGAAGTATTCCATGAGTGAAGAAACAGGGTAGTAGTCAACGTGGTAACCCAAACGCTGTTCGAATTCAACACGGTCACCATCGGTAACAGCTACGTTGTTCATGTTCATGCCGAACATCAAGCAACGTACATTCTTAGCATCAGCAACACCTGCAGCCACACGTGCCCAAACGGCAATCTGCTTCTGTGCAGCTTCGTCCTTCCAGTAGCCACAAACAACTTTGCGAGGAACACGCATACGAGTACAAATGTGTCCGAACTCGATGTCACCATGAGCACTCTGGTTAAGGTTCATGAAGTCCATGTCGATAGCATCCCAAGGAATTTCTGCGTTGTACTGAGTGTGGAAATGCAGGAAAGGTTTCTGAAGATCCTGAAGACCCTTAATCCACATCTTAGCAGGTGAGAAGGTATGCATCCAAGTGATGACACCTACACACTTATCCTCGTTGTTAGCAGCCTTCATGATAGCTTCAACTTCGTTGGAAGAGTTTGCTGTACCTTTATAAACTACCTTAATAGGAATGAGACCTCCCTTATTAAGTCCATCTACCATTTCTTTTGAGTGACCGTCAACGATTTTTACGGTCTCGCCTCCGTAAAGAAGCTGTGCTCCGGTAATCCACCAAAGCTCTAAATTTTCAAATGCTTTCATTAGATTTTGTTTTTTGTTAATGTTTATATTAATTTGGTTTATTGATTAATGCTTTTGTCCCTTCTGTCCATAATAGGCATTAGGTCCATGCTTGCGCATATAATGTTTCTCGATGAGCAGCGGATTCATGGTCAGGTCTGGGTTCACAGAGAATGCCACGAATGCCATCTTGGCGCACTGTTCCATCACTTTAGCATTGTAAACTGCATTGTCGGGTGAGGTGCCCCATGAGAAAGGACCATGATTCTTGACTAAGACTGCAGGAGTGTGGTCAGGGTTGATTTTACGAATGTTCAGTATCTCGTCAACAATGACGTTACCGGTCTCCAATTCATACTGACCTTTTACCTCTGTCTCTGTCATATCGCGTGTGCACGGGATATCTTTATAGAAGTAGTCAGCATGTGTGGTTCCGATATTCGGAATGTCTTTACCTGCCTGAGCAAAAGCTGTGGCGTATGTTGAATGAGTATGAACCACACCCTGAATATTTGGGAACGCTTTATATAAAACAAGGTGTGTAGGTGTGTCGGACGATGGATTCAAGTCGCCTTCAACTACTTTGCCAGTCTCAAGGTCAACCACAACCATATCGCTTGCTTTCATCTCGTCATAGCTTACGCCAGAAGGTTTGATGACTACTAAACCCTTCTCACGATCGATGCCGGAAACATTTCCCCATGTGAAGATGACAAGCCCTTGTTTGACCAAGTCAAGATTGGCTTTGAATACTTTTTCTTTAAGTGCTTCTAACATAATTTCTTCTATTATAATTCAATTGTATTAAATATTTCACGCTTCCAAGGATTATGACAGATAATCTACGGAAGCAAAAAACAGATAATAGCAATCGATAGATTTATGTTTTAATTTCTTTCTAATAATAAATAATGTAATAAAAGGATTAAAAGCTACACCTACCGAAATAGGTGTAGCTTCTTATTATGAGAGGTTACCACAAGCAAATATAGAGAACTGCAAGGATAACGATAATACCAATAGCACCGACATTGAATACAGTGTTCGTCTTGAAGATAGCGATATCAACACCGATTGACTTCACGTCTTCTACCTTATCCTTCGCATTAGAGCGGAGATACCAGAAGAGTGTGAAGAACATGACGGTGAGGAAGAATATTGTCTCGGCACCATAGTTGCGGCAAGTTTCGTCCATCATCATGCAGATGCCTGCGATGAGTGTGATGATAGAGAGACAGAGCATGATGGTCGACCACTTGAGTTGCTTCTTCACTACATCGGCAGTCAGCACCTCTGCTGGCTTTGTCTTCTTGCTCATCATTGAGATTGGGATGAACAGAGCCACAAGGCAGAGGAATACGTAACCCATTCGGATGAGGAATGGAACATCAGGCAATGCGAACTTGAAGATGATAGAGAAGAGGAATGTACCAATAGCTGCAACTACAGCTGCTGTACCTGAAGAACGCTTCCACAACAGACCAAGACCGAAGATGGTTACGATACCTGGATATACGAAGCCTGAGTATTCCTGGATTACCTGGAATGCCTGATCGGCTCCACCCATGATTGGGTAAACTGCGATGAGAGCAATAATCAGTGCAGAGAGTGAAGTGACACGTCCTACAGTTACGAGTTTCTTGTCGCTTGCGTTCTTGTTGATGAACTTCTTGTAGATATCCATTGTAAAGATGGTAGAAGTAGAGTTGAACATAGAAGCGAGTGATGAGATAACTGCTGCTGCGAGGGCTGCGAATGCGAGACCCTTAACCACTGTAGGTGTGAAGTGGTGAATGAGGAACGGATAAGCCTGGTCGTTGCGTGTGATTCCGTTTTCTGCTATGCCGCTGATGAGCTTTTGGTAGAGCTCAGGTTGCTGGTTTACAATGTAGAATGCGCAGACACCTGGAATACATACAATGAATGGAATCAAAATCTTAAGGAATCCTGCGAATACCAGACCCTTCTTTGCTTCGTCAAGGTTCTTTGCTGCAAGACCCTTCTGGATGATGTACTGGTTAAAGCCCCAGTAACCAAGGTTTGTGAGCCAAAGTGCACCTACGATAACTACGATGCCAGGTATGTCGAAGTATGGTTCAGATGTCACTGTATCAGCATAAGCACCGCCAGTACTGTTGACTACAAGGTTAAAGTGTTTGTCACCATCAATCTGCCCCAGCTCGGAGTAAATCTTTCCTAATGCTCCTAATGCTCCACCTGAGATGTTTAACTCTCCTGCGATGAAGTCAAGTGCGAAGTAAGCAGTAATCAGACCACCACCAACAAGGAATGTTACCTGCATCACGTCGGTCCATGCTACTGATGCCAAACCGCCGTAGATTGAGTAGATACCTGCGATGACGAAGAGAATGAGGATGATGGTAAGTAAGGTCATGTCAACAGGCATGCCTAACATGCTTCCTGGTACATCTGGCAGACCCAAGATCATCTTAATGGCAATAGCTCCGAGCCATGCAACTGATGTAAGGTTGATGAATACATAAAGGAATAACCAGAAAATGGAGAATGCCAGACCCACACCCCAGTTGTAGCGGTCGCTTAGGAACTGTGGAATAGTGAAAATTCTCTTCTTGATCATGAGTGGCAAGAGGAACTTACCCACGATGATGAGTGCGAGTGCAGCTTCGAGTTCGTAAGCTGCCATTGCAATACCCGACACATAGGCAGAGCCCGACATACCGATGAACTGCTCGGCCGAGATGTTTGCTGCAATGAGTGATGCACCCACTGCCCACCAAGTCAAAGTGTTACCTGCAAGGAAGTAATCGTTGGATGATTTCTCTTGACCTTTTTTGTTGCGTGAGAGGAAAAGTCCCAAGCTCACCAGAACAACAATGTAGATGAGGACCACGATGTAGTCAATAGTCTCAAATCCATTGTTTTTTAAAGCTTCTAAAACGTTCATTTTAAATGATTTGAATTGTTTGTTATTATGTTAATTGGTTTAAATTGTTTTATTTCGCAATTGAAAACGCAAACTTACAATATGAATGATAAGGACGTTCTGGAGTTACGAATGGGTTACATGCTTCCCAACCTGGTAATGTGTACTTGTTAGGAGAGTCTGGATATTTCTGTGACTCCAGACAGATAGCACAATGCTTCTGATACTTAATGCCACCCTTACCTGGACGAGTACCATCTTGGAAGTTTGCGGTGTAGCACTGGATACCAGGTTCGTTGGTGTAAACATCAAGTTGAATACCTGAGCGAGGATCGGTCATTGTAACAGCAACAGTTTTGGTGTTACCCTTTGTGTTCAGACACCAGTTGTGGTCGTAACCTCCACCTACAGATTCAAGTTCTGGGTCTCCGCTTGCAAAGTCTGTTCCGATTGCTTTTGGAGTACGGAAATCGAATACTGTTCCTGCTACAGATTTGATTTCGCCAGTAGGAATCAAGTTGTCATCTGCAGGTGTGTAGTTGTCTGCATTGACATAAAGAATTGATTCGTCAATTGTGTTGTTGAGATCACCTGAGAGGTTAAAGTATGAGTGGTTGGTCATGTTGATAACTGCAGGAGCATCAGAAACTGCATCGTAGTTGATAACGATTTCGTTATCGTCTGTCAGTTCAAATTTAACTGTAGCGTCAATATATCCTGGGAACTTGTTATCTCCGTCAGGAGAGATGCGACGCAAGGTAAGCAGATTGTCTGCTTCTTCTTCAACGTCATATACTTGGTACTGCCAACCAGTGTAACCTCCGTGCAGACTTGCTACACCATTGTTGTTCTTGTCGAGGACAACTTCAGTACCATCTGGTGATGTATACGTACCATTGTTAATTCTGTTGGCATAACGACCTACAGAGCAACCATAGTCTGTTTCATAATTCCATGGGAAATAGTTCTCTACCTTGTCAAAACCACAAACAACGTCAACAAACTTGCCGTCTTTGTCTGGGACCATGATACTTACGATACGAGCACCGAAGTTGGTGATGCATACTTCCATACCATTAGCATTGGTAAGAGTGTAGAGTCCCACTGGCTGAGCATTTGCAGTGTCCTCAACGAATTTGCCGTCTTCATAGGCAACTGCTACATTTGCATCAAAATCTGCAGGGTTAAGACCCGACAAAGTAAGTGCTGACTCATTGGATGGTTGGTCGCAAGCACAAACAAGTGCTACTAAAGCAGCCGAACCGAGAAGGATTGATTTTAAATTTCTCATAATTCTTTAGATAAATTTTATTGTTAATGAATGAACTATATTTCTTTTTATTCACTTTAGAGTGCAAACTTAATAAATATTTATGACAAAGGAAAACTTTTTTGTAAAAAAACGCAAAAAAATAGATAATATGCCCTAAAACATCTTGAAAATCATATTTTCAGACCTTATAAACTATGTTTATACTTGTACAAAAAAAGGATGCATCTTCCGATACATCCTTCACCAAAAAAATGAATTATTCAGGAAAGCTTACGTGCTCCATCGCCAATGAATACGTCGATGACTTTACAAGCTTTGCCGAATTTCTTTTTGTATTGTACTTTACATTCTTGAACAAATGTAGAATAGAGTTCGTTGCTAACAAGATTGATGGTGCAGCCACCGAATCCTCCGCCCATAATACGTGAACCGGTCACACCACAGTCACGAGCCAAGTCTACGAGGAAGTCGAGTTCTTCACAACTTACTTCGTAGTCCTTGCTAAGTCCTTCGTGAGTTTCGTACATCTTTTCGCCGACAGTTTCATAATCGCCTGCCTTGAGTGCGTCACAAACAGCCAAAACGCGATCTACTTCGCCAAGCACATACTTTGCACGACGATAGTCCACTTCACTCACTTTATCTTTTACTGATTCAAGGTCTTCCCAAGTACAATCGCGGAGGGTCTCAACGTTTGGCTTATTTGCTTTAACTGCGTTCACCACGTTTTCACAACTCTGTCTGCGATCGTTGTATGGACTACCTACAAGTTCATGCTTTACACATGAATTAATGAGTACTAACTTATAACCTTTTGGATTCCATGGGAAGTATTCAAATTCGCCTGAACGACAATCAAGGCGCATGAGGCTTCCTTTTTGTCCGAACATAGACGCAAACTGGTCCATGATGCCGCAGTTAACGCCAATATAGTTATGTTCGGTGGCTTGACCTACTTTTGCAAGTTCCATCTTATCGAGGTTTCCACCAAACAGGTCGTTCAGTGCAAATGCGTATGTGCTTTCTAAGGCAGCACTTGACGACATACCGGAACCGAGTGGAACATCTCCTGCAAATGCGGTGTCAAATCCTTCTACTTTTACGCCACGTTTCATCATTTCGCGAGCTACGCCAAAAATGTAGCGGAAATGGGTTGCACGGGGACCTTTTTCATCATCGAGGGAGAATTCATAGTAATCTTTCAAATCAATGGAATAAGCGCGAATATTACGAGTTCCATTAGGTTTGATTTCGGCAATCATGCCTTGTTCTACAGCACCTGGGAATACGAATCCTCCATTGTAATCAGTGTGCTCACCAATTAGATTAATACGACCAGGTGCAGCGTAAATTGTGCCTGTAGTTCCATCGAAATGCTTGATGAAACGGCTTCTAACGTCATCGATAGTTAGTCTCATATTTCTTAGTGTTTAAAATTATTAATTATCTGTTCCGAATTTATAGATGGTCTTCTGTGTGTAAGTCTCTCCAGGACAAAGAACAACAGAAGGGTAGTATGGGCGGTTTGGACTGTCTGGGAAATGCTGTGCTTCGAAGCAGATAGCACTTCTGCGTGGATACGTAGCTCCATGAGTTCCCTTCTGACCGCTTCCCCAGTTGTCTGAATAACATTGTACACCTGGTTCAGTGGTATATACCTCCATTGTTCTACCTGAATGGGGTTCTGTAATCTTTGCAGCGAAACTGAGTTCGCCAACTTCTTTCTTGTTCAGTACGTAACAATGGTCATAGCCTGCACCGTTCTTAATTTGAACATCATCGGCATCGATGTCCTGACCTACAGGTTTTGGTTTGCGGAAGTCAAATGGGGTACCCGCTACTGGTGCGATTGGTCCCAATGGAATGGCAGTCTCATCGATTGGAATATAATGGTCGGCATTGATTTCGCAGATGAGGTCGTCGATTACAGGCGTTGGGTCGGCAATACCTGCAAGGGCGAAGTAACCATGATTGGTGAGGTTTACAACAGTCTTTTTGTCTGTTGTAGCCTTATAGTCAATGACCAACGCATTGTCGTCATTGAATTGGTAAATCACTGTTACATCTAACTTACCTGGGAACCCCTCCTCCATATCTGCTGCTGTATAATGCAACTCTAATGTCTGTTCATCGATTTGTTTAGCATCCCATACTCTGGCATGGAAACCTGTAGGACCTCCATGCAGGGAGTTTTCACCATTATTGAGAGCCAGTGTGTATTCTTTACCGTCTAAAGAGAAACGTCCTTTACAGATACGGTTTCCATAACGACCGATAAGCGTACTGAGGAATGGCTCTGGTTTGTTCACAACATCGTTGATGTTGTCGTGACCCATGATGACGTTAGCAACATTTCCATTACGGTCGGGTACCATAATGGCAACCATTGCGCCACCATAATTGGTTATAGCAACTTCGTAACCTTTAGTGTTACGTAAGATAAACAAATCTGTTCTTTTTCCTTGGATTTCTGTTTGGAAATCCTCTCTTTTCAGACCCGATAGGTTTTTTGTTATGTTTTCGCTCATTTGAGAAAGGAATTATTGTTAGTCAATGAATTTATTGCAAATAAAGTGCTTTTTTTTCAAATATGCAAATAATTTCGCAATGAAATTCATAAAAGCATGTTTTTTTCTCTATAATTAAGGAAATCTGCAACTACGAATGTACTTCCACCGACAAAAATGACATCTTTGGCATCGGCTTGTTTCATCGCTTTTTTATAAGCGTTTTCCACTGTTTTATAAGAATATCCTGATAATCCGTGTTGTTTTGCCAGTTTTTTCAGTTCGTTGTGTGGCATTGCTCGTTTCACGCTTGCTTGGCAGAAATAGTAAACCGCATTTTTGGGCATCAGTTCAAGTACGCTGTTGATGTCTTTATCGCTCACCATTCCAAACACGATTCGGAGTGTTTTGCATTTCTGCTCCTTGAGTTGTTGGGCCGTGTAGGTAATACCACCTACATTATGTCCTGTATCACAAATAACGGTAGGGTGGTGTTGAATGATATGCCATCTGCCTCTTAGTCCTGTATTACGACACACATGCAGCAATCCTTTGCGGATATCCTCTGAGCTGATGTGGTAACCGATTCTTATGAGTTGTGATATCGCACAGAGTGACGTCTGTTTGTTCTTCGCTTGATACAATCCTGTCAGTTCGTATGGGTATGATTCCTCTGGTTGGAATTGTTCAGCAAAGAAAATATCTGCTTCTACTTCTTTTGCTTTTGCAAGGAAGACGGGTGTTGTTTCTTCGTGTCCTTCACCAATCACAACAGGAACGTGTGGCTTAATGATTCCAGCTTTCTCCCCGGCAATCTTGGCTAATGTGTCACCCAGATATTGCACATGATCGAAACTGATATTGGTGATGACGCACAAATCAGGTGTAATGATGTTTGTACAGTCCAGTCTTCCCCCAAGGCCGACTTCCACCACAGCTACATCCACTTTCTGTTCTGCAAAATAATTGAACGCCATTGCAGTTGTCAGTTCAAAGAAAGTTGGGTAGAGCGGTTCAAAGAAACTTCGTTCTTGATCGATAAAATCCATCACGTACTGTTCGGAAATCATCTTTCCGTTCACACGAATTCGTTCTTTGAAGTCTGTGAGATGGGGAGATGTAAACAGGCCAACCTTATAGCCAGCCTCTTGAAGAACGGATGCAATGGTATGTGAGCACGAACCTTTTCCGTTGGTTCCTGCAATATGAATCGTACGAAACTTTGTGTGTGGATGTCCGAAATGTTCGTCCAGAATATGCGTGTTCTCAAGTCCTTCCTTGTAGGCTTGGCTTCCTACGTTTTGAAACATGGGGACTTGAGAAAACAAATAATCTGTATATTGTTCGAACTTAGGCATGTTAATCAAAGATGGCTTTGAATTTCCTCATGATTTTTTCTTTGATACTCTCTGTTGGCATAAAGTTCTCGCTGTTTGCCATCTTCTGCACCATTTCCTTCTCCTCCTTATTCAGCGTTTCTGGCATGTAGACACTGATATTGATGACCTCATCTCCTCTCTGCCCTTTGTTGTAGCCTTGCACCTGTGGAATTCCTTTCCCTCTCAGACGGAGGACGGTACCTGGTTGTGTGCCTTGCGGAATTGTGATTTTTGCTGCACCATCTACGGTTGGTACTTCTACCGAACCACCGAGAATGGCAGTAGGAATTGGTAGAATCAGATTGTACACCAAGTCGTTGCCGTCTCTGACGAGTTTATCGTCTTCCAACTCATGAATCATAATGTGCAAGTCGCCATTCACACCTCCTCTACGTCCAGCGCCACCTTTGCCTGACACATTGAGCACCATGTCGTTGGCCAGTCCGGCTGGGAAGTTCACCTCCACGATTTCTTCGCCCATCACGATACCTTCACCACCACATTGTGTACATTTGTTCTTGATGACAATACCTTCTCCATGACATTCTGGACACACACTTTGGGTGCGCATCATACCTAGGAAACTCTGTTGGGTCTTGATAACATAGCCCGTACCCTTACAGGTTAGACATGTGGTTGTGCTTCCGTCTTCCGACCCTGTGCCATGACAATGTGTACAGGTGACATGTTTTCTCAATCTGAATTTCTTGGTTGTACCGTTAACGATTTCGTTGAGAGTCAGGTCAACCTTCAGTCGTTGGTCTTGGCCTTTATAGACGGGTTTGCTGCCACGACTATTTCCGCCAAAACCTCCAAAACCGCTGAAGCCTCCTCCGAAGCCCATTCCTTCGAACATATCGCCAAACATCGAGAAGATGTCGTCCATGTTCATGCTTTGTGCATTGAAGCCGCCAGCACCGCTGACACCCTCAAAACCAAATTGATCGTAACGCTGACGTTTGTCAGGGTCACGAAGAACATCGTATGCTTCGGCTGCTTCCTTGAATTTTGTTTCGGCTTCCTTATCACCCGGGTTTCGGTCCGGGTGATACTTGATAGCCATCTGCTTATAGGCTTTCTTTATTTCTTCAGCACTGGCACTTTTGTCTACTCCCAGCACTTCATAATAGTCTCTTTTCGCCATATTGTCTGTTTAGTTGGCAACTACTACTTTTGCATATCTGATGACTTTGTCGTTCAGGGTATAGCCCTTTGTCACACAGTCAATCACTTTCCCCTTCTGTTCGTCAGTCTGACTGGGCACCATCGTGATAGCTTCATGATAGTTCACATCGAAGTCCTGATCTTTGGTGTCTATCTCTTTCACGCCTTGTGAATTGAGGAACTTGATGAACTTGTCAATGATGAGTTCTACGCCTTTCTTTACGGCATCCACATCCGTCATCTGCTCCATCTGCTGTTCGGCACGCTCCAAGTCATCTACGATTGGAAGGATTTCTGTGAGGACCTTTTCTCCTCCATTGAGAATCAGTTCTGCCTTCTCTTTCATGACACGTCGACGATAGTTGTCGAACTCAGCCACCTGACGCAGATACTTGTCTTCCAACTCTGCTATCTTCTCGTTGGCTTTTTCCAAGTCGGTCTTTTCTCCTTCTACAGGGATTTCAGTAGTTTCTTCTGCTGTTTGAGTTTCCTCATTATCAGCAGTGTCAACATCTTTCTTTATTTCTTCTTTTTCTTTCATAATGTATCATAAATTGGTTCTGAAAGGCTATACGCAAAACTGATGCCAATCAACGTTTTGTCCGTCATTCTGCCATTATGTCTTCTATTGCGTATCCTTTCGGCAGTTTCCTGCAATTATAGCAGGATGCCATCGATTCTCCGTATGCGCCCGCACTGAGTATCGCCAACAGGTCTCCTCGCTTAGCCCCATTCAGTTGTATATCTGTATCGAAGGTGTCGCTCGATTCGCAGATGGGTCCAACCACATCGTATGTGTCGAGTGGTTCGTCGCTCGTGAGATTGATGATCTTATGATGTGCTCCATACAAGGCAGGACGAATCAACTCCGTGAATCCTGCATCTACGATGGCAAACTTCTTGTTCGTATTATCTTTCACATACAACACCTTGGTAATTAGGCTTCCGCACTGTGCCACGATGGCTCGTCCCAGTTCGAAGTGCAATTCCTGACCTTCTCTCAATTTCAAGTGTTGGTTGTACACATCGAAGAACTCCTTCATTGCCGGTATCGGGTTTCCCAATGGATCATCGTAGTCAACACCTAGTCCACCACCTACATCGATTATCTTAACACGGATGCCTTGTGCATCGAGTTGATCTTGCAACTCGTTCACACGTTCACACAATGCGATGAAGTCGCCCATATCGAGTATCTGACTACCAATGTGAAAGTGAAGACCTAGCAAATTGATGTTGCTCATCTGCTCCGTCAGACGTATCACATCGAACATGTGAGCCATATCAATGCCGAACTTGTTTTCCGACAATCCGGTTGTAATGTTGGCATGTGTGTGTGCTCCTACGTTTGGATTGATGCGCAGACAGATGTCAACCACTTTCTCTTTACGTTGAGCAATGTCGTTGAGGACTTTCAGTTCGGGAATACTTTCCACGTTGAAACAACGGATGCCGCTATCGATACCCATTTCTATCTCCCAGTCGGCTTTACCAACTCCTGCAAACATGATGCTGCTGGCAGGGAAGCCAGCCTGGAGGGCTGCTTCGATTTCTCCGCCACTCACACAGTCGATTCCCACTCCCGCCTCCTGTATCGGTTTCAGTACGATAGGGTTGGCATTTGCCTTGATGGCATAATGCATGAAATAATTATCGTGGCCACTCATTGCCTGCTTCATCGCCGTCAATGTATCTTTCAGCAATTGCGTATTATAATAATAATAAGGTGTAGCCTTTGTTTTCAGTGCGTCTACTGGGAATGTCTGTGTCATGTGTTGTTGTGTTGTATGGTTTGATGTTGTGTGTTATTTGTTGTTGAACAGGTGGTTGCTCAGCGATTGCAGTGCTTTTTGCTTGTCAGCAGCTGCTACGAGGAACGAGATGTTGTGGTTACTACCTCCGTAACTGATCATACGTACAGGTACCTCCTTCATGGTTTCTGTGGCTAATGACTCAAAGCCGATGTTGTGCCAGTCAAGGTCACCTACCACACAGATGATACACATATCTACATCTACGGTTACTGTGCCGAGTTTCTTCAGTTCGTTGAGAATGTTGCTCAGGTTCGAGGTGTTGTCAATCGATACCGACACACCCACCTCACTCGTTGTCACCATATCGATACTGGTCTTGTAGGTTTCGAAGATTTCGAACACCTTACGCAGGAAACCGTAAGCGAGCAACATGCGGCTCGAAGTGATATTGATGGCTGTGATATTGTCTTTCGCTGCAACTGCCTTGATAGTGCCGCGATGGGTTTTGTTGCTGATAGTGGTACCTGGAGCGGTAGGGTCCATCGTGTTGAGTAGTCTCACGGGAATACCTGCGAACTTAGCCGGCTGTACACAAGTCGGGTGAAGAATCTTCGCACCGAAGTATGCCAACTCAGATGCTTCTTCAAAGCTGAGACTGTCGATAGGGGAGGTCTTGTCAACGAATCGTGGGTCGTTGTTGTGCATACCGTCGATATCGGTCCAAATCTGAATTTCGCTCGCACCGATAGCTGCTCCGATGAGCGATGCTGAATAGTCCGAACCACCACGTTGCAGGTTGTCCACCTCGCCATATGCGTTCTTACAGATAAATCCTTGAGTGATATAGATAGCCTTGTCAGGACATTCTGCCATGATGAGTTTCAGTTTCTCGCGGATATATTCCAAGTCAGGCTCACCGTTCTTGTCCGTACGCATGAACTCCAGTGCTGGCAGCAGTTCCACATCAATGCCTTGCTCCTTGATGTAGAAGGTCACCATGTTGGTACTGAGGATTTCGCCTTGACCTACGATGATTTTCTCCTCGAACATCGTGAAGATACCTTTGGTGAATGAGCGGATATAGTCGAACTCCTCTTTCAGAAAGTCTGTAGCCTGTTTCTTATACTCGTCGGTAGCATACAGGTCTTCTACGTGTTGCAGATACTTCTCTTCGAGCTTGTTGATGTTTTCGTTAGCTCCTACAGGGTTTTTCTTGTGCAGGTAGTCGGCAATCTCATAGAGTTGGTTGGTCGTACCCGACATTGCTGAAAGGACGACAATCTTCTGCTCGCCGTCGTTAATCAGCTTTACCACTTCTTTCATTCTTTGAGGTGTTCCTACGGAAGTTCCTCCAAACTTTAGTACTTTCATTTTCTTTTTATCTTATGCTTGTTCGTTCACTTCTTGTTCTGCTGCCTTCAGACTGTCATAATCAATCTCTTTCAGCTCTTTGTTCTTACATTCGAATACTCTGCCTGGGAACATTTCCAGCAGGTTCAGGTTGTGGGTAATCATTACCACTGTAGCACCCTGTTCCTTCACGATCTTCTGCAGCAGTTCGGTAATCAGTTTGCTGGTTTCTGCATCGAGGTTACCTGTCGGCTCATCGGCAAGTATCAGTTTCGGATAGTTGAGGATGGAGCGTGCAATTGCGATACGTTGTTGCTCACCG
The DNA here is from genome assembly GCA_017529865.1 of Bacteroidaceae bacterium. Classification (GTDB taxonomy): domain Bacteria; phylum Bacteroidota; class Bacteroidia; order Bacteroidales; family Bacteroidaceae; genus Colivivens. The sequence continues at coordinate 9,144 of JAFXNA010000057.1, read as the reverse complement.
CCTGATAGTTCGCTTGGCAGTTTGTAGCCTTTCGTACTCATCCCCACCAGTTCCAGCACCTCTTCGATGCGGTTGTTGATTTCTGCCTTGTTCTTCCATCCTGTTGCTTTAAGCACGAATCGCAGATTGGCATCTACGGTGCGGTCAGTCAGCAGTTGGAAATCCTGGAATATCACACCCAGCTGTTTGCGTAGTTTAGGCAGGTTTTTGCGTTTCAGGGTGCCCATATCAAACTCCATCACAGTCGCTTCACCGCTGTGGATAGGCAGTTCGCCATAGAGGGTCTTGACCAGCGAGCTTTTTCCTGAGCCTACCTTACCGATTACATACACAAATTCACCTTCATCGATGCTGAAGGTCACATCAGCCAGTACTTCCTGTACCTCCTGATAGATGTCTACATGCTTGTATTCTATTAACATATCTCTCAATGCTTATGCCAGTTCGGATCGTGACGTTCAATCAGTTCTTTCGCAATATCCTCGATGCTCAGACCTTTCGACGTGAGCAGTACGATGAGGTGGTAGAACATATCCGATGCTTCATATATCATGCGTTCGTTGTCGCCTTTCATTGACTCGATGACCAGTTCTACAGCTTCTTCGCCCACTTTCTGAGTCATGCGGCTCAGTCCGTCCTTGAACAGACTGGTGGTGTACGACCCCTCGGGCATCTCCTCATGACGTTTCTCAATGAAACGTTGCAGTTCGGTAAGGAACATGATAGGATTCTCATTCTTCTCCTCCCAACAGGTATCGGCACCTGTGTGGCATACAGGACCTACAGGATTCACCTTTATCAATAAGGTGTCATTGTCACAGTCGTTCTTGATATCCACTACGTTCAGAAAGTTTCCGCTCGTCTCACCTTTTGTCCATAAGCGGTTCTTCGTGCGGCTCCAGAAAGTCACCTTACCTGTCTCCACTGTCTTTTGATAGGCTTCTTCGTTCATGAAGCCCAACATCAGTACTTTCAGGGTCTTGGCATCCTGAATGATTGCAGGAACCAGTCCGTCCATCTTCTCAAAATCAATCTTCATATTTTATCTAATACAAATTCCTTCTTTTCTTAAATACTCTTTCAGTTCCTTGATGCTGATTTCCCCGAAGTGGAACACACTCGCTGCCAATGCTGCGTCAGCATGTCCTTCGGTGAATGCATCTCTGAAGTGTTCCATCCGTCCTGCACCTCCTGAGGCGATGACAGGAATCGATAGGGTAGAGGCGAGTGAGGCAAGTGCCTCGTTAGCGAATCCTTCCTTCACCCCGTCGTGATCCATGCTGGTGAAGAGAATCTCACCTGCACCGCGGTCGTTCGCTTCCTTTGCCCATACAAACAGGTCGCGCTCGGTTTCCAGTCGTCCTCCGTTGAGGAAGCAGCGCCATCCTTGAGCGGTTTGCTTGGCGTCGATGGCTACCACACAAACCTGACTGCCGAAGTGGCGGGCTATCTCGTCTATGAGTTCTGGGCGGCGAATCGCTGCAGAGTTGATACTTACCTTGTCGGCTCCAGCATTGAGCAGGCGGTCCACATCACTCAGTTCGTTGATGCCTCCACCTACGGTGAAAGGGATGTTGATTTCCCGAGCGATACGTCCTACCAGTTCTGTGAATGTCTTACGTCCTTCGTGGCTGGCGGTGATGTCGAGATATACCAGTTCGTCTGCTCCTTGGTCGCTGTACGCTTTACCCAGTTCTATTGGGTCGCCTGCACTACGCAGACCCACGAAGTTGACTCCCTTCACGGTCTGTCCGTCTTTGATATCCAGACAAGGTATGATTCTCTTTGCTAACACCGACTGATTTACTATTTAACAATTTAACTATTTACTTTTTTAAACTCTTCAACTATCAACTCTCCACTGACTTTAAACTTTAAACTATCAACTTTAAACTTTCCAAGTCAATCCTCCCTTCGTAAAACGCTTTCCCAAACACTACCGCAGGGATACCTGCTTCATCCAGCGCGATGATGTCATCGTTGCTGCTCACGCCTCCACTGGCAATGAGGTGACACTCAGGGAATCGTTCCATGATGCTGCGATACAGGTCGATGTTCGGCCCTTGCAGCATACCATCCTTACTGATATCGGTACACAGTACATTGCGGATGCCGCGTCCCATATAGTCTTCGAGGAAAGGCATGAGGTCGATGTCGCAATCCTCCTGCCATCCGTTGATGCTGATTTTCTCTCCGTGTACATCGGCTCCCAGTATCAGTCGGTCAGCTCCGTAGCGTTCAATCCACCCATACACCGTTTCGCGGTCGGTTGCTGCAATGCTACCTGCTGTAGCCATCGCTGCACCTGCTTCGAACACCTTCTCCAGGTCGTCCTCCGTCTTGATGCCTCCACCGAAGTCCACAATGAGATGGGTCTCACGGCAGATGTCTCTCAAGATGCGGTCGTTTACCACATGCTTCGATTTCGCCCCGTCAAGGTCTACTAAATGCAGACGCTTGATACCTTTCGCCTCAAACATCTTCGCCACTTCCACCGGATTATCGTTATATACCTTCTTCTGTGCGTAGTCACCCTTCGTCAGGCGTACGCACTTCCCCTCAATCATATCTATCGCTGGTATAATTTCAATCATAGGGCCAAGAAGTTCCTTATTATCCTTTCTCCTACCGGTCCGCTCTTCTCTGGGTGGAACTGCACCGCATAGAAGTTATCCTTATGCAATGCACCACTGTAGGGCTGCACATAGTCCGTCACCCCAATGGTATACGGGCATAACGGCACATAATAGCTATGAACGTAATAGACGAATGGAAGAGGCCCCAAGCCTTCCAACAGCGGATCAACACTTTTCACGCTCCACTCTTCACTCTTCACGTTGATGCTGTTCCATCCCATCTGCGGCACCTTATCCTCCCTACGTGTCGGTTGGAATCGTTTCACATCCACATCGAAGATACCCAGACAATCCGTGTCGGCCTCCTCGCTGTGTCGGCACATCAGTTGCATACCGATACAGATGCCGAGTACAGGCTGGCGCAGGTCCTTGATGAGTTGATCCAGATGATGCTCTCTCAAATAGGTCATCGTGGTGTTGGCTTGTCCCTGTCCGGGGAAGATCACTCGGTCGGCACATTTCAGCACCTCGAAGTCGTCTGTCAGGATGGGTGTGACACCACATCGCTCCAGTGCGTTCACCACCGAACAGATGTTGCCTGCGTTGTATTTTACGATAGCTACTTTCATAATAGGCCGCAAAGATACGAAATAATTCATAATTCATAATGCATAATTCATAATTATTTGATAAAACGAGGTGATTTTGTGTTAAAAAGCGACTTTTTGCATTATAAAATTTTGCTGTATAGAAAAAATTATGTTACTTTGCCACGAATTTGAGGATACGATGTGCGGATGATGTGATAAATAGTATTTACTCACAACTAACCAAAAACAATAATGATGAATTGTTTATTATAAACATATTAAATCAAATCATTAACCAATTAAAAAGTTTAACTCATGAACAAAAAACTACTTTTGCTCAGTGTAGCACTCCTATCGTTTGCTACATCGTTTGCTCAGTTATGGGACATTCCGTCTGCTGCTGAATTGAAGTATGAGACGAACCCGAAAGTATCAATTGAGGCAAACGGCAAGTATTGGGCTGGTGACTCTACCTTCTACTATTTGTATAATGTAGAAGCTGATGGTTTCCTCTCAAACAACACTTGTCCTTCTCATGCTCAGTGGTCAACTCATGCTGCTGTACGCCGTGATCAGGCTAACAAGGTGATGTTGGCACAGTATCGTTTGGCTCCAATCATCAAGACTGACACTACTTATGTGGAAGTTGAGACCGACGACCCAGACAATCCAACAAAGACTGTGATGAAGGTCGATACCGTCAGCATCACAATTCCTGAATGGGACGGTGTGACCTATAATATTATTGACTGGTACAACAACCGGTGGTGGTATGTATTCCCAACATCAAGTTACAACACATTCGTTGACAACCAGGGACAGGCAGACCACATGTGGAACATGAAGTCTATGGGCGACGGTATCTTCCGTTTCTCGGTATCTGACCTTAACCCCACATTCAACACTCATTTCGCAGATAGCGTATTCGGAGGCAAAGCTGAAACTTACTATGGTTTCAACATGATCGACAACGACTACAATGCTGACGAGGAGATTCCTGTTATGCCACTCGTTCCTATGTTGGATGTCCTTTCTAATAAGGCATACAACCCGGACCCTGTTGAAGGAGAACCAAACATTGAAGATGCAATCCTTGCTATTGACTGGCGTTTCATTCCTGAAGCAGAGTACGACAAATACTATTCTTATGTTCGTGCCTGGAACTACATCGCTAATGGTGAAGTTGACAACTTTATTGCTAATGTTGAAGACCGCTATGGAAACAAGATGAACCTAAAGGGGCTGGAAGCTATCCTGAACTCTACTTCTCCTGTCACTTACGAAGAAATCATGGAGGCAGAGGCAGCTGTTGAGCAGCAGATTCGCGATTATCTCATCGCGACACTCTTTGTTGGAGCTACGAACGAAGAACCTGCAAATGTGACTGCCTTGATGGAGAACGCACGCTTCGAGAAAGGTAACATGGATGGTTGGGCTATTACTTCTGGTATTGGTCAAAACCTTAAGTATCAGAACACCGAAGGTAACATGACTACCTTCACAGTTGACGGAGAGTCTGTAAGAGGTTATATCAACGGTGATTCTTGGATTAGCGGATTTATTGAGGCTTGGCTGCCAACTCCTGGTACACTGGGTAATGGTACTATCAGTCAGACCATCATGGGTCTGCCAGCAGGTAAGTACAGCTTTTCTTGTGACGCTATCGCATGTTATCAGAGTTCTGGCAAGCAGGACAATGTAGGTGTTTACCTCTTCGCGCAAGGTGGTGATGTCAACAAGAAGACTTCCATCTCAACAGCTAACGAAACTCCAGAGCATTTCGAGATGCCATTCGTCAGCAGCGGTGGTACCATCGTACTCGGTCTGATGTCACAGAATGCAAAGGCTAACTGGATGGCAGCCGACAACTTCGAGCTTTGGTACTACGGTGAGGTCGATCCTAATGAAGACCCATACAAGGTAATCCTCGACGGAACAATCGCAAGTCTCGAGAAGAAATATCCTGACGTAGAAGGTTTGATGGCTAACAACGACATCAAGGACGCTTTCTTTGCAGAACTTGAAATAGCAAGGAATTGTGAAGAAGATTGCCAAACAGAAGACTCTATCCTCAATGCAGCAGCAAACGCACTTGCTAAGTCAATCAACGACTACGTGCGTATGGAAAGCCTTATGGCAGAAGTACAGGAGCAGGCAATCCAATTTGAGGGAACCAGCTTCCACGAACTGAGTGAAATCCTCGGCGAGTGGTACGAAAGGACCCTCATGGAGGCTTACAACGATGGAACTGCCGACGAGGCAATGATCGACTCTATCCGTGATAAGATGGGTGATATGATCGTTGACCACATCACAGCCAACGTGAAGCCAGGTGACGAGCTCACTCCGCTCATCAAGAACCCGGCATTCGACACAGGCTTTGGTAGTTGGACTACTACTGGCTCTACACCTGTATTCGGTGGTAAGGGTGGAAACGCAGACAACCAGATTGGCGATGTAGCACGTATTGAGAATAGTGGCTGTGCAGAGGTATTTAAAGCATCATTCAATATGTACCAGATTGTACGCAACATGCCGAAAGGTGCCTTCAAGCTCACTTGTCAGGCATTCGAACGTAACGATGAACCTGGTGGCGCTTGGGAAAGCGAGTGGGGCGATGGTCCTCAGGTAGGTATTCATGCAGTGCTCTACGCTAACAACTTTGAATCTAAGGTGAACAACATCATGGTTGGTGCTCAGGATGAATGTATCTATCGTGGAAATGATACAGACAACTGGCCAACCGACACATATGCATCTTCATACGACAAGTGGGTACCAAACTCAATGGACGGTGCAAACTTCTACTTCAACCTTGGTGAAGACCAGCAGACATACCTCGTATCAGTTGACTTCGTACTCGGACATGCAGGCGACAGCATTACCATCGGTCTGAAGAACGATTACAAGAACAGTTGGGTTATCTTCGACAACTTCCGTCTGTACTACACAGGCGAAAGCCTCGAAGCACTCGAAGAGCCGGTTAACAGCATGTTGGCTAAGCTCGATGCAGTACTCGAAGACGAAGATTCAATGTTTGGTAACGACGTGAAGCCAAACGTACAGGCTATCCGCGACGCATTGGCTACTGCATACGCAGGAAACGACGCTGACGGTGTATTTGAAGCACTCGATAATGGTACCGAAGCCATTGCATACGCAGCTCAGTCTGCAGCAGCTTACGAATCACTCACAAATGCTTACGACGGACTTATGGGTGAGTACTATGCTCACGAAGAAAGCGAATTCTCTGACGAGCGCAATGCTGCAGTGAAGGAACTCCTCGACAAGGCCGACCACGCACTCATCTACTTGGATCTGCCAGCCGATGAGGCAAGCGAACTCGCACTCGCCATGAAGACACTCCAGTCACAGCTCTTGTTGCCAGAAGGTGGATATATTGACCTGACTGCTGATATGTTCTGCAACTGGACAGGATATGATGCAACGGCTGAGAAGGTAGGTACTGCAGGATGTGCATTTAACCTGAATCAGAATAATTCTATGGTTTATGGTGATGCAAACGTAATGTACAACAACTTCGCAGATCTCACAGGTGCAGATGTACTCGTACTTGTAGCAACTACTGGTACTCCACGTCTGCTCTTCAACCGTCCTGATCCTCCAGCAGGTGGTTCTGATAGCCACGGTGGTACAATTCCAGTCGAATTACCACGTGACGAAGCTAATGGTTGGTGGACTGTAACAGACAACGAAGACGGTTCAAAGACCTACGTTGTTGACTTGAAGCGTATCACCGAAGAGTATGGCTACTGTCACCTCAATGCTATCAAGGGTGCTAACTTTGCTGATACTTATGTAACAAGCATCCAGATTGGTTATGGTATCGGCAACGAACCAGAGGCTATCGAGGCAGTCAACACAGAGAAGAAGGCAGCAGCAGGCATCTACACCCTCACAGGTGCTAAGGTGAACACCCTGCAGCGTGGCATCAACATCCTCGTTGACCAGAACGGTAACACAAGGAAGGTACTGGTTAAGTAAGCTCAAAGGGATTCGTGAAGTCATCACGAACACCTACACACAGAAAGGCGACACTCCACAACGGAGTGCCGCTTTTTGATTTGTCTTTTCCTAGTTTTTGATAGCCCTGTTTTGTATTTTTTCTTTATTTGTTTGGTGGAATGGGAGAAATGTATTATCTTTGCAGGTACAATTGAAACAATAGCTGATATAAACGTGAACAATGCCATACAGATAAAAGTGAGAGGTTATTTAGATGCAACATAAATAAAGATAGTTATGAAAAAAGGATTATTATCAGCGATGCTGATTGCTATGAGTGTGGGGCTGATGAACGCCCAGACAGTGCAGAAACAAGTAGTGGAAGAAGGTGGTACGGGACCTTTCAAGTCCGAAGTAGTAGGCGACGCCTCCTGTCCTGGTTTTACGTTGTATCGTCCGCAGAACTTGAAAGATGTTGTAGCCCGTCAGGGTGCCTTGCCCGTGATTGTCTATGCCAACGGTGCCTGTTTTAACAACAATGTGGAGATGCGCCTGCTGTTGAGCGAGGTGGCTTCATACGGTTATGTGGCAGCAGCCATCGGTCCTTACGACGAAGAAGATGTAATGGCTCAATGGCGTGGTGTGTTGAAGTCGTCCTATCCCGAAACCAAAGGTGATGTCATCATGGCCAATGGTGAGAAGATTCTGCCGATGACGGCTGAGGAACGAAAGGCGCAGCAGGAGGAGCAAGCTCGCCAGCGTGAGGAAGCTGCCAAGAAAGCAAAGAAGAACAAGAAGAAACAGTCAGAAGAACCACCATTCCGCACCTATCCCAAGATGCTATTGGAAGTGCTCGACTGGCTGACTGAGCAGAATGCCACCCAAGGTTCAGAATACTACCACTGTCTCGCGCTCGACCATGTAGCAGCGATGGGTCAGTCGTGTGGAGGTGCTCAGGTGTTAGGAGTGGCTTACGACCCACGTATCAAGACCTGCGTGATGCTGAACTCCGGTATTGGTGATATGGAGATGATGGGAACGACAAAGGAGGCGCTGAAGAACCTGCATACCCCGATGTTCTATATGATTGGTGGTCCTGGCGATATAGCCTACGCTAATGCACAGAAGGACTACGAGCGCATCGCTGACAACATCCCCGTAGTGATGCTCAATTCGAAGGACGGCCACAGCGGTACCTATTACGAGAAACACGGTGGCAACTACTCGAAAGCTGTTGTGAAGTGGCTCGATTGGCAGTTGAAAGGTCGTGTGGGCCAATCTGCTCTCTTTCTCGACGATGAATACCTGAAGATGAAGTTCCCCGAGTGGCAGGGTGTCCGCAAGAATTTCACGATAGGTTATTGATAAAGTGCCCAAATCAAAAAGCGACGCCTCATGGGTGTCGCTTTATTTATCATTTAAAGTTTTCGTTTCTTGTTATTTCAGGATTGCCTTCATCTTCTCTGTTGCTTGATCGTATGCTTTCTCCCAATCGGTATCGAGCGAGAAGGGTGTATAGGTCTGCTTGTCGTTCACATAGACATAGGTGGTTTCCTTGTCATCGTCTCCGAACAATGGGTTCTGAAGTGATGCATCACGATAGCAGGCGAGGACTTCGAGGCGCTTCTCGGTGGAGATGCCACGTGCCTTGATAATGGCGGTCTCGAAATCGGTGATGAACGATGCAAGGTTCACGGCTTGTGAATCGTAGAAGTAGCTGTTCTTCTCCTGTTTGCGCTTGTTCACCTGATTGGAGATGTAGTTGAGCGCAGTGATCTTGAACTGATTGATCTGTATCTGCTGATCATTGGATGCTGCGTTGTTGACTACTGCTGTTGCATTGTCGAATACCTTCTTGTAAAGGCTTTGTGCGCTGGCAGCTGTGTAGCTGACTGCTGCAATGAGGGCTGTAATGAATATCTGTTTCATCTTTTCATTTATTATTTAATCATTATCTATTAAGCAATTAAGCTACTAAGCTAATTCAGCTGCAAAGATACGAAATAATTCAT
>JAFXNA010000056.1 GCA_017529865.1 Bacteroidaceae bacterium | reverse complement strand
TCTGTTTAAATAATTAAAGTACCTCACTTCACTCTTCACTCTTCACTTTTAGAGTTTCTGCTTCACTTCAATCTCTGTGAAGGTTTCCAGAATATCTCCTTCGTGGATATTGTCGTAGTTCACAATCGAGATACCGCATTCGAAGTTTACACCTACCTCCTTCACGTCGTCCTTGAAACGTTTCAGGGCATTGATCTGACCAGTATAGATGACGATACCGTCACGGATGACACGTACCTTATTGCTACGCTGCACCTTTCCACTGGTAACGAAGGCACCTGCCACGGTTCCCACCTTGGTGATATGGTAAACCTGACGTACTTCAAGGTTGGCAGTTACTTCTTCCTTCGTTTCCGGAGCAAGCATACCCTCCATTGCACTCTTAATCTCTTCGATGGTGTCGTAGATGACTGAGTAGAGACGGATATCCACACCTTCTTGTTCGGCTAACGCACGAGCCGCCTTTGAAGGACGTACTTGGAAACCGACGATGATGGCATCGGATGCGGCTGCGAGGGTGACATCGCTTTCACTGATTTGTCCGACTGCCTTATGAATGACATTCACCTGAATCTTCTCGGTAGAGAGTTTGATGAGTGAGTCGCTTAATGCCTCTATTGAACCATCCACGTCACCTTTCACAACGATATTAAGTTCCTTGAAGTCACCAAGTGCAATACGACGACCCAACTCGTTGAGGTCGATACGTTTCATTGTACGCAGACCTTGTTCACGTTTCAGCTGCTCACGTTTGTTACAGATGTCACGTGCTTCCTGTTCTGTCTCCATCACATGGAAGGTATCACCTGCGGTAGGTGCACCGTTCAAACCCAGAATCACAGCCGGTTCGGCTGGCAGTGCTTTCTCGATACGCTGTCCACGTTCGTTGAACATTGCTCTGACACGTCCGAAATGGGTTCCTGCCAAGACAATATCACCTTGATGCAAGGTTCCGTTCTGACAAAGTACGGTAGCTACATATCCACGTCCTTTATCGAGTGTTGATTCAATCACCGAACCAGTTGCTTTACGGTTAGGGTTGGCACGAAGGTCGAGTAACTCGGCTTCCAGGAGCACCTTATCCATCAGTTCATCTACGCCGATACCTTTCTTCGCACTGATTTCCTGACTTTGGTACTTACCTCCCCAGTCTTCCACCAAGAGGTTCATATTCGCCAGTTGCTCCTTGATTTTCTCAGGATTAGCTCCTGGTTTATCTATCTTATTAATGGCAAACACCATCGGAACACCTGCTGCCTGAGCATGTGCGATGGCTTCCTTGGTCTGAGGCATGATGGCATCATCGGCTGCAATGATGATGATGGCGATATCTGTCACCTGAGCACCACGGGCACGCATAGCGGTGAACGCTTCGTGTCCTGGGGTATCAAGGAAGGTGATATGGCGTCCATCTTTCATCTTCACGTTGTATGCACCGATATGCTGAGTGATACCTCCGGCCTCACCGGCAATCACGTTCGTCTTGCGGATATAGTCGAGCAACGATGTCTTACCATGGTCTACGTGACCCATCACAGTGATGATAGGAGCACGTGACTCAAGGTCTTCCTCCTTATCTTCTTCTTCAATGATGGCATTGCTGACCTCACCACTGACATAGCTGGTTGTAAATCCGAATTCCTCGGCTACGATATTGATGGTTTCAGCATCCAGACGTTGGTTGATACTTACCATCACACCAATCGACATACACGTACCGATAACTTTCGTAACAGGTACGTCCATCATCGTTGCCAGTTCGTTCACGGTAACGAATTCTGTGAGCTGCAGTACCTTGTTGTCTGCATTCTCCTCTTCCTCCATCTCCTGACGGTGGCGCTCGCGTTTTTCCTTACGGTTCTTCACACTGCTCTTCACCGACTTGGTAGTCAGACGTGCCAGTGTTTCCTTTACCTGCTTTGCTACCTCTTCATCCGTAAGTTCGGCTTTCACCTCTTTCTTCTTCTTGCTCTTCTTTCCCTGCTGAGGCACATTCTGTGCGTTAGGACGCTGGTTGTTCTTCGCATTCTGAGAGCCTTTATTTTCTACCTTAGGATTGGTCTTCTGCTGATTAGCAACAGCATTGATATCCACCTTTCCTTTGTTGATACGCTTACGCTTCTTCTTCTGGCCTTCTTCACCTTCTTTATGACCGAGTTCCTGCATCACGGACTCCTTGTACTTCAGCTTGGCTTCCTGACGCGCACGCTCCTTCTCCTCGCGCTCTTTCTTGCGCTCTGCTTTCGACTTTTTGTCAGGACGAGTCTTCGTGTTGATGTTGCTCAGGTCAATGAAGCCCACTTGTTTAAAGTTCAAACCGGGGTCTGGCGTAGCCACATGGAATACACCGTTTTCCGTTTCTTCCAACTGGGTCTTGCCTTTCTGCTTTTTGGACTTCTGAGGCTCTTCCTCATCTTCTTTGTCATCAATTTCGACTTCCTCTTCCTCTGCCTGCGCTGGTATTTCTGATGTCTTCGGAACTTCTGGAGTTTCTGGAGTTTTTGGAGTTTCCTGAATCTCCGGTGTTTCGGAAACTTCCTGTTCTGGCTCAGTTTTTTCCTCTTCGACAGGAGCTTTCTCGTTCTGAAGCTTACCCAGCACCTTCAGTTCGGTCTTCCGCTCACTTTCAAGACGGAACACCTCCTGCTGTTCTTTCTGCTTTTTCAGTTCGGCTTCACGCCGCAATTGTTCTTGCAGTTCCTTGGCTTTACGTTCGGCTTTTTCCTGTTGCTCCCTTTCTTTCCGTTTTTGGATATGAAGGTTGGTTTCCTGTTTCTTCTGCATATCCCTACCAAACTCCTTGAGCAATAAGTCATACTGCTCATCTGTTATCTTGGCATTGATGCTTGCATCCTCCAGGGGATATCCTTTCTTCTGCAGGAACTCGGCAACAGTGTTGATACCAACGTTTAATTCCTTTAATGCTTTATTTAATCTTGGCACAGTCTTATTTTCTATTTAACGATTTACTATTTACCATTTACCATTTACCATATCCTCCCCATAAAGGGGGAGTTAGAGGGGGTCTTTTGTTTTAGTCTTCAAACTCTGAACGCAGAATTCTCAGCACTTCGTCTACAGTATCCTCTTCGAGGTCTGCTTTCTCGATGAGCAGGTCACGCGGTGCATCGAGTACGGCTCTTGCAGTATCAAGACCAATCTTCTTGATAGCTTCGATGACCCATTCCTCGATTTCATCCTTGAATTCATCGAGATAGATATCGTCCACATTCTTCTCGTTTTCATCCAATTCACGGAATACGTCGATGGTATAGCTGGTCAACATACTTGCCAACTTGATGTTCATACCATTCTTACCAATCGCGAGCGACACCTGGTCTGGGTTGAGATATACCTCTGCCTTGCGTTCTTCCTCGTTCAGGGTGATGGAGTTGACGCGAGCAGGAGCCAGGGCACGCTGAATCAGCAGCTTGTCGTTCGTGGTATAGTTGATGACATCGATATTCTCGTTGTGCAACTCACGTACGATACCATGAATTCTCGAACCTTTCACACCCACACAGGCACCTACAGGGTCAATTCGGTCGTTGTAGCTTTCTACAGCAATCTTAGCGCGCTCACCTGGGATACGTGCTATCTTGTGAATGGTAATCAATCCGTCATTGATTTCCGGCACTTCCTGTTCCATCAGGCGCTGCAGGAACTCTGGTGCTGTACGGCTTAGGATAATCTTTGGATTGTTGTTCTGATTGTCCACACGGAGCACTACGGCACGTGCTGTTTCGCCCTTACGGAAGAAGTCCGTCGGAATCTGCTCTGTCTTAGGCAACAGCAGTTCGTTTCCTTCGTCATCAAGCAACAGGGTCTCACGCTTCCAAATCTGGTAAACTTCGGCAGTGATGATGGTTCCCACCTTGTCGATGTACTTGTTGTACAGGTTGTCGTGTTCCAGTTCCAGAATCTTCGAAGCCATTGTCTGACGCAGGTTCAAGATAGAACGGCGTCCGAAATCGCTGAAGTTGATTTTCTCTGCCACATCTTCACCAATCTCATAGTCTTCATCGATTTTCTGTGCCTCACTCAGACTAATCTGGGTGTTCGTATCCTCTACCTCATCATCTGCAACTACAACTCGGTTACGGTAGATTTCAAAATCTCCATTCTCAGGGTTTACGATCACATCGAAATTCTCATCAGAGCCATACTGCTTCTGAAGCACGTTGTGAAACGATTCCTCAATCACACTGACCAGTGTTGTACGGTCAATGTGCTTTGTCTCTTTGAACTCCTTAAAGGTGTCAATAAGACTGATTTGTTCTTCGTTTTTCTTTGCCATTATATTTTTAATTCATAATTCATAATTCATAATTTATAATTGCCCTCCCCCTCGGGGGAGCTAGAGAGGGGCTTCTCTTTTTACCACTTTATCACCGCCTTCACCCACTTCACTTCATCATACTTAAAGTCCTTTGTCACTTCAACTACGACAGGGCGCTTCTTGCCTTCCACTTTCTGCTTCTCAGCATAGCGGAGGGTGAAAACTGTTTCGTTTGCATCCGTCAATGTACCCTGCAACTTCTTGCCGTCGGGTGTCATCACCTCTACATCGTTGCCAATGTTGTTCTGATATTGCTGCAACACCTTCAGCGGCTGACCAATACCAGCCGAACCAACCTCCAGTTCGAAGTCCTCTTCATCACGATTCAAGTGCGACTCGATAAAACGGCTCAAGTCACAGCAGTCCTCAATCCATACTCCATCCTTGTGGTCAATCTCAACAACGATTTTGTTCTCTTTGTCTACGGTTGCATCTACGAAGAAATAATCCTTTCCTTCGAGCCACTCATCAACCAATGCTTTAATCTTTTTGCTCTCTATCATAATTGTTCAAAACGTCCTTTCCTTCCTCTCCCCATAGAGGGGGAGTCGGAGGGGGTCTACAATAAAGGAGGAACTTTTCAGCCCCTCCTTCTTTATTTCACGATGCAAAGTTACACTAATCCCACAAAACGACAAAATATTTTCCGCATTTTTTTACATTTCAGCGGTTAAAATGTCACAAATCACCATTAATTGCGCAAAAATTAGTATTTCTTGCAGCTGCTTTTCCCGTTATTCCGTCATAACGTTATAACGACATAACGCCCGGCCGCCGAATTTACAACCTCACCACTTCATCACACAATTCACATACCACAGGACGGTGAGTGATGAATACCATTGTCTTCTGCGGATACGAAGCAAACAACCGACGATACAGTTCCCGTTCTGTTTGTTCATCAAGTGAAGCACTGATTTCGTCCAACAGCATGATGTTTCCAGGTCTCAGCAGACCTCTGGCAATAGCAATGCGTTGTGCCTGACCCTCACTCAAACCGCCGCCACGTTCACCGCATTCAGTATCCATTCCTTCTGGCAAGTTGAACACAAAATCAGCCATCGCTGTATGAAGCACCTGCCGCAACTCATCATCGGTCGCTTCAGGTTTAGCTAACATAAGATTGTAGCGGATGGTGCCGCTCATCAGAGTATTACCTTGTGGCACGAAGACAAAGTTGGTGCGGGTATGTTCGTTGACGGGTTGCCGAGTGTCGGCATTGAATAGTGTTAAGGTTCCCTGTTTGGGTTTGATCAGTCCGAGTAACAAACGGAACAAAGTGGTCTTACCGGCCCCCGTCTGCCCCATCAAAGCTGTCTTGCTACCTGGTTGGAACAGATGGGTGAAATGTGAGAGTACTTCACGGTCTTCTGTAGCATATCGGAAACAGACGTCTTGCAGATTCAATCCCAACTGACCTTCCATCATGTGGCGCTCCTCATCATGTGCCTCCTCTGCCTCTAAGTGTTCTATCTCCTCCAACCTGTCTATGCTGGCTGAAGCCTGAAACATCTGCGGCATCATATTGACCATCTGTAAGATCGGTTGCTGTATCTGCCCTACCAATTGCAAAAACGATGTCATCACACCGAAGGTAATGAGGCCTGCTTTAAGTTGCAGACCACCCCAGATGAAGGCAAAGATATAGCCTAAACTGAAGCTACAGCCGATCAATATACGGAAAACAACGGTGAATCGTGCTCGGTTGTTCACTTTTCCTCTCAGGTCGTGCTGCATATTGTCCAACCGTTCTGTTACCCAGTCGCCACTCTCCAACGAACGTAGTACAGCATTATGTTCCATAGACTCCTGCACCAACATTTGTATAGTACTCTCCTGTTGGCGAATGTCACGCGTCATTTTGCGGATTTTCATTGCTACCAACTTACCGATGAGTATAAACAAAGGAGTGGCCAGCAACAATATCCAGGCCAACTTCCCATCCATTGACAACAACAGTAGGAAAGCTCCTATCAGTTGGAAAACAGTGATGCAGAAGTCGGGAATGATGCTTGTTGTGGCGGAACTCACGGTATTGATATCCTTTTCCAATCGTGAGGCGATATCGCCAGAGTGCATTTCTTTCTGTTCATACATCTGGCGGCGGAACAAGTGACTGAAAATACGAAGTCGGATTGATGTGCTCTGGATGGCATCGGTCTTCACACCCCAATAGTAGTATACCTGTCGGCATGCGATGCCACCAAGTATCGTGGCTACGATGTATGCCACCATCTGCACAATATCGCCATCAGTGCCCGTCTTGATGGTCACATCGATGAACTGCTTACACAGCCATACCATCAACAGGCCGAGCGATACTCGCCCGATGCCAGCCACAACACGCACCAGCATGTTCCACCTGATGCCCACTGTGTTACGCCAAAGCCACGCTACGTACTTCATTCCGCCAGTCCTGCTTCTTTCCAGCCCTCTGTCAGTTTCTGCACATCGCTGAGCGCCTGCTCACGATTTACCTCATATACCTCAGTCAGAGCATCTGCCAATTCGTCAACAGTGAAGTCACCTAACTCCTCAGCCGTCTTCCACAGCATTGCAGCTGTATCATTCAGACTGATCATTTTGCCAAAATCTACGGTCTCAGCACCTTCACCTACAATTACTTTTTCGCTGCACACTTCGCGCAGCACAAATCCTTTCTTCAGTCTCATATTATGACATCCATTTTTAATAACGTTCTACGATAGATGGCTAAAAGCCAACGCCTCACGGGTAGCAACTTCTGCCACATATGGGCAAAGCGAACCCTTTTCTTCGTATAGAGGTATCGACGCTTGCCGTCAGGCGCAATGACAAATTCCGCCACTGCTGCCACATCGTCTGTCAGGCAATGTTCTATCCCACTGGTATTCCCGTCACCCATCAGACTCACCTCTTTACCCTCAATGCCTACAATACGATGTACTGCAAAGTGCGTGCCATTTACCCAAGCCAATACCACGTCGCCCACTTTCAAAGGTGACTGAGGTCTGACCAGCTCCACGCTCTCCTTGCCACCAATGATAAACGGATGCATGCTACTGCCCTTTACAGCCAGCACCACACGTCGTCCTTCCTGCAGCAAAGCGATAGATTCATGAATCAGAATATCGCCATACATCATCTTGACAGTCGCTTCCATTATTTATTCTTAACTTTAGCAGCCTCATTTCCATTCTCTCCACTCTTCACGCTTCACGCTCCACTCTTCACGCTCACCTCCTTACAACACACCTTCGCAGCCTCTTCATCAGGCAGACAATCCAGATGCCACATAGAGGCATGAGTGGCAAGCAGGCTCTCTGTCTCATGCAGTCCGTCTGCCAATCGCTTGTCCCAACGCTTGCCTGAAATAGACATCATCAGCGCAGCGTAAGCCTCGATTGGTTTCAGTCGTCGGATGACGTTCTGGGGGGCCTGAGCCAGCAATACGATTGCTCCTAACGGATAGCTCACATTGCGATAGCAAGGAGTTTTGCCGCTCCATGGAGAACCGTATACGATAATTGCACCATCGTCATGGATTCTTACGACTGGGTTATCGTCGTTAATCAGTTCCGTGCCCTCTATATACTTGAGCCACAGACGTGAGTGTGTACTCTTCCCTGTGCCGCTTGCCCCTAAGAACATATAAGCCTTGCCTTGGTAGCTAACCACCGATGAATGGAACAGTGCCGTATGTTTGTCAGAAGTAGCTAACGCATACATCACCATCAGCGCATTGTTAATGCCAAACGCATTGCAATCCTCTGCATAGATTTCTCCATGTCGATAGTCAGTGCTACATACGAGCACCCCCTTCAGTTTCTCATGAAGGAAGAACTGAAAACAAGGACGTTCGCCGATGCGTCCTGCATTGATCGACTGTCCTTCATCCTCCTGCACCACCTCCAAACTGAAGTCGTTCATGTCAATCTGCGTAGGACAAAGTCTGAGACGAAACACCACATCCACAGTAGGGTCAGTCACAAACGGCTCGTACTGCGTCAAATCAAACACCACATTCTCGTTTCCAGTCGTTTCCAAGGCAAACACATGGTCTGCCACCTTATAATATATTTCTTTCATATCGTTCAATTTCGGTGCAAAATTACAAGAAATTATTCATTCCACCAAATGAAACACGAAAAACACCATAAAAAAAGAGGGGCGCACCCCTCTCTTTTTGTTTTTGTTTTTCTTTTTGTTATCGTTGACGTTATTCCGTGACGGCTCGCTTCTTCTCGTTATCTCGTCATAACGTTATAACGTCATAACGACATAGGCCACTCATCACTTGATAATGACCTTCCTTGCGTTGTGGATATACACGCCCTTCTCTGTCGGTTCGTCTACAAGACGCATGCCGGTGACGTTGTACCATCCGTTATCGGCATT
>JAFXNA010000014.1 GCA_017529865.1 Bacteroidaceae bacterium | reverse complement strand
CAGCATCTTCTTTGCCACGATGACACTCTACCTGAAAGACCTCATCGAGTTTCCCTTCTTCTTTCATGCGCTCACCATCTCAGGCTTCATCCGCAACGGTGTTGCAGAGTCCATGTGTTCAGGCATGTATAGCTACGGCCTGCGCCATCAGATTGCCGATACGCTCAATCGAGGTCTGCACACCGACTATCAGAGCATCCTCATGGTGGCTGTTAAGGAGATGTTTGGCGTGATGTGCATCGTCGGCACCATCGTCCTGCTGCTCATGCTGCTCTACGATGTCCAACCCGTGCGTAGCACCATGAGCAAGATGCCGAAACTGAAAAACCTGGGCAACATCATCGTAAGGCCGTTGCATGGCAAACAAGTGTTATACACAGCGCTTCGGATGTTTTAAAAAATATAGATAGAGAAGACGCTGAAAGGGTACTATCCACAGGAACGTTGGCCTGACTACGGAATCTCTGATAAGCGGTATTGAACATCGGTTGCTTTAATGATTTCCGAAAAACAACATAATCAACCCACTTGCTTGCTACGGCAGGTGGGTTGATTATTCATTAAAGAAAGCCCCTATTCCCCAAACATCAGCTGTTCTTCTTGTAACTCTGCACAGCCCATCACCATGCTTGGGGTATCAGCAACGCAAAAGCGTCTGTGATGATACTTTTGACGTTCCAAGTGATATGCAGTTAGCCCAGTTTGTATTCTCCAGTACGAATGCTGGCGATGACACCACCGTCAATGAGCAAGTCGGTGCCGGTAATGAATTTTGCATGTTCACCCAGCAGGAAGGCTGCTGCCTCTGCAATCTCGTCGCTGGTGCCTGTGCGCCGAGCGGCAGAGGCATCAATCATGCGCTGGTAGCCCTCTCCATTGGCGTTGAACTCGTCGTAGGCCAATGGGGTAACGATAACACCCGGCGAGATAGTATTGATGCGGGCACGACGCTTGCGCCATGAAGTGGCAGCAGCACGTTGTGCTTGCAGGTGGTTCATGCGCTTGGCAATCATATAGGCAAAGCCTGAGTTCTGCATGGCTACCTCTTGAATGAACTTCACGTCTTTCAGCTGAGCGGTCGGGGTGTTAACCAGTTGCAGCTCGATGTCGTTGGGAATGGGGTACATATAGGCTGCCTGACTCGAGATGATGAGTCCAGCTCCACCCTCGGCCATCACCTCTCCAAAGGCATCCACGGCAAAGCCCGTACCCAACATATCGAGGTCAACGATGTGCTCAGGTTTGGCTTGATTGGGCGATGCTCCTGCTGTGTCGATGAAGTACATCACGGGGCCCAGTTCTGCAGCTTTCCGTGCAAATGTCTCCACGCTATCCTTCTGCAAGGCATTCACCTGGATGGTCTCTGCATCGTAGCCACAACGGCGGAAATCCTCGCCGACACGTTCCAACGCCTTCTCGCTGATGTCGCCCAGCAGGATTTTCTTACCAGCACCGATACGGCGCACAATGGCAGTTCCCATACTACCGGCACCCAAGAGTGCCACTACTGCTTTCTGTTCATTTCTATCGAAAATCATCATATTATTTAGTGATTATTTGTTGATATTTCTATTTATTCCCCTCGCCACTTGGAGAGGGGTTAGGGGTGAGGTTCTTAATGAATTTTGCGGGATTACCGCCAACTATCGTATTTGGAGCGACATCCTTGGTAACAACCGCACCAGCAGCCACAACGGCATTATCTCCAATAGTTACGCCAGGCAAGATAATTGCTCCCACGCCAATCCATGCGTTACGTCCGATATGAACGGGTTTGCAGCGCAGCACCATGCGGTTTGCGAAGTCGTGATTATCGGTAACGATGCGCACATTTGGACCAATCATCACACCGTCGTCGATGGTAATGCCACCAGCCGCCATACACGTCAGCGAGTGGTTTACAAACACACTCTTGCCAATCTTCATCTGACAGGCAAAGTCAATCTGAATAGGTGGCATCAGATAGCTCGTCTGGTCGAGGTTGCCGCCAAAGAGTTGCTCCTCCAACGGACGAATCTGTTCAGGCTGGGGAGCCGTCGTGTTGATCTTAAAACAAATGTTGGCGCAGTCGGTCATGTGCTTGATGGCCTCTACATACTCGGGCGTTGCCATATCGACGTCAGCCCCTGATCTTAATTGCTCGAATATATTCATCATCTTGTATTATCCGTAGTTCTCTATCAAATACTTCACAAACTGTGGGTCGCCGAAATTTCTGGTTCCTGCATCGTGCTGGTTCATAGCGGCTATCTGAGCCATATCGTTGTCACTCAGCGAGAAGTTGAAAATGTCGATGTTCTGCGCCATGCGCTCCTTATTGCTCGACTTGGGAATCGCCACGATGCCGCGATGGGTAAGCCAACGAAGGGCTACCTGAGCAGCTGTCTTATTATACTTAGCACCTATAGAAGCCAGTAATTCACTCTTCACGATGCCGTCTGTGCCTTGTCCGCCAAGTGGATACCAAGCCATCATCTTTGTGCCAAACTCGCCATGAATCGGTTCGATTCCTGTCTGCTGAGAGAGCGTGTTGCATTCCAACTGGTTCACCATCGGTTTCACGTCCACATAGTGGGCAAAGTCGAAGAAGCGGCCTGCCTGGAAATTGCTTACACCGATGGCACGCACCTTACCGGCACGATAAGCCTTCTCCATAGCCCGCCATGTGCCAAACACGTCACCGTAAGCCTGATGGATGAGCAGTAAGTCGATATACTCAGTCTGCAACTTACGCAGGCTCTCGTCGATACTTTTGGCTGCTTTTTCTTCACCGTTGTTCGAAATCCATACCTTTGTTACAAGGAATAGGTCCTCGCGTTTGATACCACTCTTTCGCCAGGCATTGCCAACGCCTTCCTCATTCTGGTAGGCCTGTGCTGTATCTATCAGCCTATAGTCCACACTCAAAGCATCACTCACACAACGTTCACACTCGTCAGGACTTACGAGAAACACACCGTAGCCCAATGTCGGCATCTTGACACCGTTTGATAATGTAATGTACTCCATATTATTAATTTACAATTTGACGATTTACCATTTACAATTGATTTGTTGATTTGGCTATTTACTCACCTCGCTATTCGGAAAGGGGGTGGGGGTTAGGCTTTTCAGCCATTTCTCAACCTTTTTCTTCTCCGTGCGCACTTCGTGACCGTAAATGCTGAAGCCCTTTGTGACATTTGCACCAGGGAATGCATCCTTCACATCCTCTACACAGTTGGCCAGTCCGCTGCCCTCGTGAGTGGTGAAAGGAATGACGGTCTTGCCCTTCAGATTGTTCGCGTGCTTCTTGAAGAACGTGAACATTACTTGTGGATAGGTGCCCCACCATACGGGTCCACCGATGAAAATCGTCTCGTACTTTGACAAGTCAATGTCGCCCTCATACGCTGGTAATTCACCTTTCTTCTGCTCTTCTTTTGCGAGGTTGCATAGTGGGGTGTATGCCATGCCGTCGTACTTGTGGGTGACAATCTCAAACTGCTCAGCACCTGTCAGTTCCGTGATGTAGTCAGCTACAATCTTCGTGTTGCCCACCTCGATGTTTCCTACTGCGTAGTTGTCTCCTGCATGCGAGAAGAACACTACCAAACTTTTACCATCCTTGTTCATAACTTTCTCTTGTTTAGCGCCACCATTGCATGCTGTTGATACGAGCAGTGCCAAAGCGGCTGTGATGATACTCTTGATATTCATATTTCTGTCTTACTATTTGACGATTTACTATTTACGATTGATTTCACGCTGCAAAGGTACGTCGTTTTTCCGATACTGTGGTTTCACAAATTGCGTCACGGTTTTCACTTTTTGCCGAAAAGTGAATTTCTATCGGTATCATTCAATCAGATTATAGCATAGAAAAGTTAAAAAGACACTATAAAAGCATATTTTCCCTTTCATTGTGTCTTTATTTCAGGTAATTTTCGTATTTTTGCATAAAATAATCAATGCTATCATGTCATTGCAAAAGATTGAAATAAAACAAATAAGGCTTATGAAGTTAAAAGACATTCTGCTTATGGCAAGTGATATGAAAAGGCTGATAGTATTCCTGTTCGTTCTGCTCACACTGCAGACCGTTACAGCAGGCGACAGGCTCTCGATGCTTCCGTGTCACATCCTTGGCGGAGAACTGAGCAACTCTGCTGCAACGTCGGTGCAGGATATCGATGAGGCGATGCCACGAATGCGGGCATTAGGACTGAATACGGTGCTTGTTCCTGCCTATTGGGAGTTCTTGGAATCGACAGAAGGACAATTCGACTTCACGCTCATCGACCGCACTATCGATGTGGCACGACGCGAACATTTGTACGTCGTGTTCCTTTGGTTCGGTGCGTGGAAGAACTCTATGTCGTGCTATACACCTGAGTGGTTCAAGCAGGATACGAAGCGGTTTCCTCGGGCAATGACTGCCGAGGGAAAGCAGATGGAGATAGCATCATGCTTCAGCGACAATGTGCTGCAGGCAGACGTCAAGGCATTCTCGGCACTCCTGCGGCACATCCGTGAGAAAGACCCACAGCGCGAGGTGGTTATCATGATGCAGATAGAGAATGAGATTGGTATGTTGGAATCAGCACGCGACCATTCTCCCTTAGCCGAGAAAGCCTATGATCAGGAACGCTGGGCAGAGCGCTACGGCACAGACGAATATGCCGATGAGAGGTTCATGGCACTGAGCTACGCCCGCTATGTAGAGCATCTGGCCAAGGCTGCACGTGACATTCACGACATGCCGCTCTATGTGAATGCTGCTATGAACAGTCGTGGGCGACGGCCAGGCGAATATCCCTCTGCCGGGCCGTTGGCTCATCTCATCGACTTCTGGCATGAGGGAGCTCCGAGTATCGACCTGCTCGCTCCTGACATCTACGACACAGGCTTCAAGTCGTGGGCTTCGCAATATGCCATGCCTTTACGTCCGCAAGATGGCGGAAAAGTCAAGAACCGTCTTTTTATCCCTGAGAGCCGTTGCTGCGAGAACAGCGGCGTGCGTGCTCTCTATGCCTTCGGTGAGCATCAGGCATTGGGCTTCAGTCCTTTTGCCATCGACCAGGCAAGCGAGAAAGAGACTGAATCCGTGACAAAGGCATACGGGCTGTTGCGCCAGTTGTCGAATGGAAAGATGCTGAATAGCAAGTTGTCGTGGGGACTCCTGTTCGACCAGAATGACCGTGAGCGTATCATAGACAACGACGGCGTAGTGATGACCTGCCGCCATTACTTCACACTACCTTGGGATTCCCGTGCCACCGACGGAAGTACATGGCCTGAGGGCGGTGCCATACTCATCCGTCTCGGCAAGTTTGACTACTTGTTAGCGGGCAGCGGTGTGGTCATCGACTTCAAGACACCAACTGAGAAGCAACAGGAGGAAAAGAAGCGATTAGGCGAGGACGGTTTTGCTGAAGCTGGTGGAAGTAAGGACCAAGAGGCGAACAAACGTTTCAGAGGCAAGCGTCTTGGTCTTCTTTCCGTTGATGAAGTCGAAATCGATGCTACTGGCACTATGCAATATCTCCGTCGTCACAATGGAGATCAAACCCATCAAGGCCGTCACGCTCGCATCGGTGTCGGGGAATGGAAAGTGCTCCACATTAAGCTTTATGAGTATTAGCACCAAACATCCCTGCATGATAATAAGAACGTACATTTTTGCAGTCAAAAGCCAATCGTATGGAGGTTGAATTTCACTATTCCACAGACTTTCACGTCATGAACGCCCATGAACTGAGCCACACCTGCATGCATTTGCTGTGCACGGCGGGGGAAGGAAGCTTCGTGTTCAACGAACGGTGCTACCACATCGTGAAGAACGACCTCGTGGTCATACCCATGCCCAACAAGGTGAAGAACCTAGCGGCACATACCGACCTGCAGGTGGAGTGGTTTGCTGCCGATTATAAGTTTCTGCAGAACCTGCTGCCGTCGAACAACTACAGTATCGGTGGCAGTATCGCGTTGAACCAAGACCCTGTCATTCAGTTGACTGACGAGCAGGCACGCCATATATTGGATGACTTCCATCGTCTGCGTGAACGCATGGAAGATAGCCATCTGCAGTTCTACCGTGAACTGATGGGCAGCCTGTGTCTTACAATGATGTACGACATCTTCGAGGCACATGCCCAGCGAGAAGCTACTGACTCACATACCGATCGCACTGCCTATATCGTGAAACAACTGATGGCCTTGCTCTCTACGGGCATCAGCCGCACGGAACGCGACGTGAGCTACTATGCAGCGCGGCTGAATGTGTCGCCCAAGTATCTCTCGGCAACTATCAAACGTGTGACGGGCCACAGCGTCACTTCGTACATCAACCGTCACACCATACCTATATTAAAAGACTACCTGAACGACGAACGCCTGTCGCTCTCACAGATAGCCGATAGTATGAATTTCACTTCATTAAGTTATTTCAGTCGCTACTGCACGAAGCATTTGGGCCAGTCACCTAGTGAGTATCGTCAAAGTCTGCAGCCGAAATAATTTGGAAAAAGTTGATTGAGAACAATGGTTGAGATTAAAACAGCACTAAAAGAACAGGCAGCAGAGATAGCTCGTCTGATTATGATGGCAATGACGGATGACTGTTGCCTGTATTTCTGTGGCGACGGATATGGCCTTGCAGACTTCCATGCGACGATGACAATGCTGGTAGAGCGTGTGGATTCGCAGTACAGCTATCGGAATACGCTCGTCGCAATGGATGGAGATAAGGTCGTAGGTATCGCAGTCAGTTACGATGGTGCCAGATTGCCTGAATTGCGCCGTGCCTTCATCGAGGCTGCTATGGTTCATCTTGGCAAAGACCATTCCGGGATGGATGACGAGACGCAAGCAGGTGAACTGTATCTTGACTCTCTGGCAGTTCTTCCCGAATACCGTTGCAAAGGTATAGCCAAGAGACTTCTGAAAGCTACCAAGGTTCGTGCCAACCAGATGAATATTCCTTGTGTCGGCCTCTTGGTCGATAAAGGCAATCCCATCGGTGAGGCGCTATATACTTCCGTTGGCTTCCGATACATGAATGACAGCTCATGGGGAGGCCATCCGATGAAACACCTAATATTATAGGTACAACACATGCATGAGGTAAAACATGTAGTTCTGTATTGGTGCGTTATTTTGAATATCTGTAGAATTATCTTCTGTGAGTTCAAGTAAAATCAGAATAATTTCCCGAATTTTGTAATAAGCTTGGAAATATGGTCGTTGTAGTAGTAACTTTGTACCCGCAATCAGGTACGAAGTTACATTTCGTGTATCTTGGGCACCTGCAATCAGGAGCAAAATGAAGAAACAGACAACAGCTATCCACACCCCCTATGTCCGCCCCGATGTCTACGGGTCACTGGCAGTACCTATATATAATAATGTGTCGTTCGAGTTCTCGGATGCGCAGACGATGAGCGATGCCTTCTGCAACCGCATCAAGGCACCCGATTATGCACGCATTGCGAACCCCACAGTGACCCAGTTTGAACAACGAGTGAAGGCACTGACCGAGGCAGAGCATGTGACGGCGCTGAACTCGGGTATGGCTGCTATTAGCACTGTGCTTTTGGCTGTTGTTGCTCAGGGTAAGAACATTGTTACCTCACGTCATTTGTTTGGCAACACGCTGGCACTCATCAGTGGTACGCTGTTGCGGCTTGGTGTGAAACCCCGACTGCGCGACCTTACCGATCTGGAAGCGGTAGAGGCGGCTATCGATGAGCAGACCGCTTGTGTGTATTTAGAGACAGTTACCAATCCGCAACTGGAAGTGGCTGACTTAAAGGGCATCGCTGAAATAGCTCATAGGAAGGGCGTGCCAGTGATAGCCGACTCAACCGTAATTCCGTTTACCGAGACCTCGTTGAAGGATCTGGGTGTGGATGTTGAGGTGGTGTCGAGCACGAAGTATATCTCGGGTGGCGGCACTTCGTTGGGTGGCCTGATTATCGACTACGGCACCTTCCCGCAGATTAACAAACTGGTGAAGTACGACCTGCTCATAAATCTTGGCGTATATATGACTCCACAGACCGCCTATATGCAGACCCTCGGTTTGGAGACCCTTGATGTGCGTTACCAGAGGCAGGCAGCCAATGCGCTGTGGTTGGCAGAGGCGCTCAGAGAGCAGCCCGCTATCGTTGCAGTTAACTATGTTGGGTTGAAGGACAATCCATATCACGATCTGGCACGGCGTCAGTTCGGACCGACAGCAGGTGCCATGCTCACCATCGACCTGCAGACGAAGGAGCATTGCTTCAACTTCATGAATCGTCTGCGACTGATTCATCGTGCGACCAATCTTTTCGACAGCCGAACATTGGCTATCCATCCCGCATCCACCATCTTCGGGCTATTCCCAGAGCGGCAGCTGCAGCAGATGGACGTGCGACAAACTACCATCCGGCTTTCCATCGGACTCGAAGCACCCGAGGATCTTTTGCAAGACATTCAACAGGCACTTAAAGAATAGAACATATAAAATATGGCAGAGACAAAGAAACTAAGCATCATCGCCTTCAGTGGTGATTTTGACAAACTGACAGCGGTATTTACATTAGGTACGGGTGCAGCAGCAGTAGGCTACGAGGTGAACATCTTCTTCACCTTTTGGGGGCTTGATGCTATCAAGCAGAAGCAGGGACGCTCGTTCATAGGTGGAAACTGGCTGACGAAGGTCTTCGGCTTTATGATGGGCGGACTGAAAGTTACTCCCACGAGCCGTTTCAACTTCCTCGGTGCAGGCCCCAAGATATTTCGCTACTTAATGCGCAAGAACAATGTGGCTACGCTTGAGGAACTGGTGGAAGCAGCAAAGGCACTCGGCATCAATTTCTACGCCTGTGAGATGGCAATGCATGTACTGGGTCTCAAGAAGGAAGACTTTATACCAGAGGTGAAGGACGTGCTCGGTGTGGCATCGTTCCTGAATCTGAGTGAAGGAGGACAGACGCTATTCATTTAAATGACGTTATCACGTTATATCGGTATAACGTATTATTACAGTAAACAAAACAAAAAAGATGGCAACTAAAGTATTAGACATTACGAAGGAACACTGCCCGATGACCTTTGTCAAAACCAAAATCGAGCTATCGAAGCTCCAGCCGGGCGATATACTTGAGGTCTTGCTCGCGGAAGGTGAGCCACTGGACAATGTGCCACGCAACGCCAAGGAGCAAGGGTTTAACGTACTCTCCGTAGAACATGTGGAGGGCACGACACATAAGGTAACGATTAAGAAGTAAAACAATATAAACATTAAAGACATCAAAAGATTATGGCTGATTCTAATTTACAGCGCAGTGTGACCACTGCTACCGCCAGACGATTGGCGACGACTACGAAGACCGCTCCGCAGATGGGCAGTATCACTCCGAGACTCTTGCTGAAACTTTTGCCTTGGGTACAGGTTTCTGGCGGCACGTTCCGTGTAAACCGCACGAAGGTGGAGCTTCGCAAAAACGATCGCCTGCCCATTCAGTATGTGAACGGCGTTCCGTCGTTTACAGCAAAGAACCTGAAAGCGATTCCACTCTTTTCTGAGTTCGACGACGAGATACTGACTCGTTTGGTTAGTTCGTTCGAGACGAAAGAAGTAAATGTTGACGAACTCTTCGTAGAAGAGGGTAAGGACAAACAGCGCTTCTTCATAGTGGCAAGCGGGCAGGCTGAGGTCATCAGTAAGGGACCTCACGGAGAAGAACTGCGGATTGCACTGCTGGGTGACGGTGAATACTTCGGTGAGGCCGATCTGCTGGACGAGCAGGAATCAACTGTCTCCGTACGCGCCATTACACCGACCGTGTTCCTTGGTCTGAAACTGAAGGACCTCATCAAATTCATCAAGGAGGTACCAGACTTCCGCGAGACGTTCAACAAGGCCGTTGATAAGCAATTGCGTCTAAAGGCATCTGTGAACGACAATGGCGAGAAGCATATCGATCTGGTCTCTGGTCACGAGGAAGACAACATCATCCCTGAGACCTACATCGACTACGAGGAGAACCCTACGGAATATCCACTAAATACTCTGCAAACAGTTGTACGTGTGCATACCCGTGTCAGCGACCTCTATAACAATCCTTACAACCAGTTGGAGGAGCAGTTGCGTCTTTCGATTGAGAGCATCAAGGAGCGTCAGGAGTGGGAACTCATCAACAACAAGAAGTTCGGTTTGCTGGCCGCTACAAACCCAGCTTACCGCATTACCACGCGTTATGGTGCCCCTACGCCTGATGACCTCGACGAATTGCTTTCGTTGGTATGGAAGGAACCAGCCTTCTTTATTGCCCATCCGCGTGCTATCGCTGCCTTTGAGCGCGAATGTACATGGCGTGGTGTGCCACCTGTAACCACTGACCTCTTTGGCACGAAAGTCATTCTGTGGCGTGGAGTTCCTTTGATCCCATCCGACAAGGTAGAAGTCGAGGGGCAATACCTGACAGGTCGAGGTGTAGGTACGACAAAGATTATCCTCGTTCGCGTGGGAGAGAAGAGTCAAGGTGTAGTCGGTCTGCATCAGAGTGGCATCCCAGGCGAGATAGCACCATCACTTTCAGCCCGTCTGATGGGACTCGATAAGTTTGGTGTCGCCTCCTATCTGCTCACGAAGTACTTTTCGTTGGCAGCTCTCACAGACGATGCTATTGCCGTACTCGAAAATGTCGAGGTGGGCTACTATCATGATTATCAGCATAGGAATAAAGTAGAGAAATAAATGATCAATATAGCTGAACTTAATAGTTTCCCTGCACAGGACGGTGGATCGCTGGCTCTGCTGAAGGAAATCGCACAAAAATACTGCCCTGAGGAACTACAGGCTGAAAGGAAGGCGGTACTGCCTGACGAGCAACTGAATCTCTCAGAGTTGGAGGCAGGCTTCAAGCAACTTCTGGCTGGAGGTAGTGGCTATGGCGATCTTCCATACCTTGGAGATACAGATGCTCAAACCTCATCGTTGCCTACAGACAATGGCTTCGGCATCGGCATCCCTGAGACGCAGAAACTGCGTGACTTGCACTATGAAGAGGCCGACACGCTGAACTCGGAGCAGATCAAGAAGGACTTCCCCGTGCTGCAGCAGAAGGTGAACGGCCACGACCTCGTGTGGTTGGATAATGGTGCAACGACACAGAAGCCTAATCAGGTGATTGATAAGATTTCGGACTACTACCGTACGTACAACTCGAACATCCACCGCGGCGCACACACATTAGCAGCTCGTGCGACGGATGCCTACGAGGAAGCCCGTGAGAAGGTGCAGCGCTTCATCAACGCCGCTACGAGCGAGGAGATCATCTTCGTGCGCGGTACCACCGAGGGCATCAACCTCGTGGCGCAGACCTACGGACGGCAGTTCCTAACACCAGGCGACGAAGTCATTGTCTCTGAACTCGACCACCATGCGAACATCGTACCTTGGCAGCGCGTTTGTCAGGAACGGGGAGCGACGTTACGCGCCATCCCAACAGACCAGAACGGCGACCTGATTCTCTCCGAACTAGAGCGACTCATCACACCTCGCACGCGCTTCGTCTCAGTAGGGCATGTGAACAACACGTTTGGTACCATCAACGATGTGCAGCGCATCATTGACATTGCGCATGCTCACCAGATACCTGTACTGATCGATGGTGCACAGTCGATTGCCCACACACCTGTGGATGTACAGGCGCTCGGTGCTGACTTTTTCGTGTTCAGCGGCCATAAGATATACGGCCCTAACGGCATCGGTGTGGTGTATGGCCGCAAGGAACTATTGGATAAGATGCAGCCTTGGCAAGGTGGTGGCAACATGATTAAGGATGTGACCATAGAACGCACGGAGTACAATGTGCCGCCTGCCCGTTTCGAGGCAGGTACACCTAATGTGGCTGACGCAATTGGATTGGGTGCAGCGCTCGATTATGTAAGCTATCTGGGTATTCGTAATATAGAGCACCACGAGCATCAACTGACGGAGTACGCCCGCGAACAACTCGGACAGATACCTGGCCTGACGCTTATTGGCAATCCTAAGAATCGTGTGTCAGTTGTAAGTTTTGTGCTTGACGGCATTCCCGTACCAGAGGTCGGTACTCTGCTTGATAAGGAAGGCATTGCCGTGCGTGCAGGTCATCACTGTGCCCAGCCCGCCCTTCGAGCCCTTGGTTATGAGATGAGTGTCCGCCCTACCTTTGCACTCTACAATACTCGCGAAGATGTGGACAAATTAGTTATAGCAGTTAAAAAGATTATAGGAAGATAGTCTATGGCAAAGATAATAGTAAACGGAGAGACGCAGGAGGTGCTGTTGCCTCTTAATCTCACAGAGTTAATCAAGCAGAACGACGTTTCTCAGCCCGATATGGTCAGCGTGCAGGTAAACGATGATTTTGTGGACCGTGCTGAGTGGGATGGCCTGCAAATCAAGGAAGGCGATATTGTAGATTTCCTGTACTTCATGGGAGGAGGCATGTGATTTACAATTTAGCTATTTCCTATTTACGATTTGGCTACGCCCTTGTTAGTTCGAAATAGCTGGAGAGTAAAAAAAGTACATTTGTAAATAGTAAATATGATAGACTTTACAGAAGAACAAATCAAACGCTATTCACGCCATATCCTGTTGCAGGATGTGGGTGTAGAGGGGCAGGAGAAGATTATGAATGCTCGAGTGCTTGTGGTGGGCGCAGGAGGGCTTGGCGCTCCCGTATCGCTCTACCTTGCAGCAGCAGGTATAGGCACTATCGGAATTGTTGATGCCGACGTCGTGGATCTCTCGAACCTGCAACGTCAGGTGATTCATTTCACTAAGGATGTGGGTGTTCCGAAGGTAAAAAGTGCAAAGGAGAAAATCGAAGCCATCAATCCCGATGTAAAGGTAGATACCTATTTTGAATTCCTCGACTCGTCAAATGCGCTCGACATCATTCGTCAGTACGACTTCATTGTTGATGGTACAGACAATTTCCCCGTAAAGTTCCTCATCAACGATGCGTGTGTGATGGCAGAAAAACCCTTCTCGCATGGTGGCATCTTGCGCTTTAATGGTCAGACGTTTACCCACTTGCCTGGCACTGCTTGCTACCGTTGTATGTTCAAGGAACCGCCTCCAGCAGGAGCCGTTCCTACCTGTTCGCAGGCAGGAGTGTTGGGTGCCATTGCAGGTATGCTTGGCACTATCCAGGCTGCTGAGACACTGAAGTATTTCACGGGTGTGGGCGAACTGTTGACGAACCGTCTGCTTACCTTCGATGCAAAGACAATGCTGTTCCGCACTGTCACCGTGAAGCATCGTGATTCGTGTCCGATTTGCGGTTCAAGTCCCACAATCGACCACCTGATTGATTATGAACAGGCCGCATGTGACCTCAAATCTCATTAGTTCCATGATTATACCCAAAGAAATCATAGATGAATTAATCCGCCAGGCTCGGCAGGACGCACCCAATGAGACGTGCGGCTACCTGCTGGGCATCTGTGGCCCAGATGGTGATGTTGTGAAGGAGAATTACTGGATGGAAAACATTGACCACTCGCCCGAACATTTCTCGTTTGCTCCGAAGGACCAATTTGCTGCACTGAAGTATGCTCGTTCCAAAGGACTAAAAATTCTCGCAAATTGGCACAGTCATCCAGCCTCGCCTTCGCGCCCTTCAAAGGAAGACCTCCGACTGGCAAACGACCCAACCATCCGCTATGCCATCCTCTCGCTATTTGAGGGTGTTCACCTTAACTCCTTTCTCATCCTCAATGGCGAGGTGGTGGACAAAGAAGAGCACTTGTAATGGTTGGCTGTTAGTGGATATCGGATAGGACCTATAACCTTCAAACGACTAAGCTACTAAGCATTAATTCTTAAAGAATATGGAAAAGAAAACCAACGAGACGCTGATGCGTAATGTGAACCTGCTGTCAAGGCTGACGGACCAGGAAGTCGGTATGATGCCTCTGACAGAGGCTCCGTTGCCTTCTGTAGATCAGGTGAAGCAAGTGGTTTGTTTGGTAAAAAGTATCATTTTCCCTGACTATTTCACCAAGCGGCAACCCAATGAGACCATCCGTTCCTACTATATCGGTGTACACATGGAGGAGTTGCTGAAGCTGCTAATAAAGCAGATAGCCCACGGTTTGCAGTTTGGCGATGATAGTCGTGCCATCTCAACAAAGCAGCAAGTGTATGAGAAGGCAGAGCAGTTAGCATTGCAGTTCGTTGATGCCTTGCCCGAAATCAAGCGATTGCTCTACACAGATGTGCAGGCAATGTACGACAACGACCCTGCAGCCCCTAACTATGGAGAGGTTATCTTCTGCTATCCCGTAGTGAATGCGATGACCCACTATCGCATCGCTCACAAACTCCATGAGCTGCATATACCCGTCATCCCTCGAATCATTACCGAATTGGCACATTCCAAGACTGGTATTGATATCCACCCAGGAGCCCAGATTGGTGAGTTTTTTGCCATCGACCACGGTACGGGAGTGGTTATCGGAGAGACATGTGTTATCGGTAACCATGTAACACTTTATCAAGGAGTGACATTAGGCTCCAAGAGTTTCAAGTATGATGCCCAGGGCAATATGCTCAATGTGCCGCGCCATCCCATCATCGAAGATTATGTCACTGTCTATTCCAACGCTAGCATCCTTGGGCGAATCACCATTGGTCATCATTCTGTCATTGGTGGCAATATCTGGGTTACGCACAATGTTGCACCTCATTCGCGCATTCAACAGACCAAGGCCGTTGAAATGCATTTTGAGGGAGGACTTGGAATATAATGAAAAATGCCGAAGTAAATACTCCGGCATTTTTTTGTTATCCTATCCGTTCTTTCGGGAGTTTAAAAACTTGCTGTACTTCTTGCATCGCTTCATCGGTCATGCCTTGTGGTTCGAAGCCCATGGCACGGGCGGCAAGGTAAATTTTTGCGGCCTTGCAGAGTACATCGGTCTGGTCGAAAGCATCCATGATGTCACGACCTACTGCCACCGTGCCGTGTTTTTCCCAGAGTACCACATCGTGATGACGGATTTGCTCGAGGGTAGCATCCGCGAGTGCTACAGAGCCTGGGAGGGTGTAGGGTACGATGCCGATGCCGAGGGGTGCGAAGGCAAGGGTCTCGGGTATCATGGACCACAGCACATGGGTCAGTTCGCCCGGACGGAGGAACCGCTCGTTGTGGCTCATTGCCACCAGTTCGATGGGATGGGTGTGCAGGGTGGCCTTGTACTGACTGCCTGTCTCTAACAGGCAGTTCTGCAGGGCGAGATGAGAGGGCAGTTCGCTGGTAGGGATGACCGGCTCGTCGGCAATGATCTCATAGGATGCGCAGTCGTCGCAGATGCGGATGACGGCTCCGTTCTGCATGGGCCATCGTGCCAGGTCGCGCATGCGCTTGCCTGTACCCTTGGCATAGAAATACTTGCCTCGGAGCATTGGCAGCACCTTGCCGATGGGTCGCACAGGGGCGATGGCAGGCATGGCTGCGATGTCGGCATCGACAAACTCGGTGATGTTGACGGTGATATTACCACCATTACGTTCGGCCCATCCGTTTTGCCAGAGATAGCCGGTGACTTCGGCGACGTCGTCGATGATGGCTTTCAGGGCGGGGCGGTTATGTAGTATTGAATTCATGATGTTCGTTATTACGTTATAACGGGATATCGTTATGAAGGGGATTCATTAATAATCCTCTCCATAACGTTCGCGGGTGATTTGTTCGAGTGACTTGCCTCGTGTGTTGGGACATCCGATGATGCCTACGACGAGGGAGATGAGTAGGAGGGCAATCATGCAATAGGCTGCGATGGTGAACCCTTCACCGTTTTCACCATAGATGTAGGTGAAGACAAGTCCCCATACGGCTGAGAGACCACGTACGATGAAGAACATCAGGCCTTGTGCACCGGCACGGAACTTGGCAGGGAATAACTCTGACCCCCAAAGGGCATAGAATATCTGGACGGAGATACCGCCATTGATGCCCCAAAGAATGGAGAAAGCCCAGAGAGTTGCCATACCGTTCACGCCTGTGATGATGACTACCCAAGTGGCAAGGGCTGCCAGCAGGCCAAGGATGTAAAACATCTTGTGAGAGAACTTGTCGATGAAGAACGAGAGGACAAAAGTGATGGCTACCACGATGACCCATCCCACACAACTGAGCATGTTTGCGTATTCGTTGGAGAGACCACCAGCTGTCTCGTAGATATGCGGCTGGAAGAATCCCATGACGGATGCCACGAGGTTCCAAGTAAGGTAGATGGTGGCGAGGAAGCATACGGTCTTGATGGCTGTCTTGTTGGAGAACAATACACTAAAGGCATGCAGCAGACCAGTGTCTTCGCCCTTGGCTTCCGAGGCCTGACGACTGGCTTTCCATTCGCCCGACTCATCGAGGCGGCGTTGTAGGTTCCATGCAATGAATGCGACGATGAAGAGCGAGCAGAACACGACTCGAGAACTGAACACATTGAGTGCTGCTCCATTGAGACCGGCTCCGCCGATGGCGTGTCCGATGGCTTCAACCCAACTGAACAAGTAACCTCCAGGGGCGAAGAACATGCCCAACAGGAGGATGATCATCGGACCGAATCCCCATGACATCTGTGAGATGCAGATGTTACGACCACGGTTGTGAATCTCGGAGCTCTCAGAGATGTAGGTCCAAGAAGCTGGTACTCCGATACCAACAGAGATTCCTGTCACAAGGAAACCGGCTAGGAGCATGGGGAAGTTGACAGAACACATAACCAACAACACTCCTGCCATATAGACTAAGAGGTTGTAGGTGTAGATGAACTTACGTCCGTACTTATCGGCCAGGAATCCGCCGATGATGGCACCGATGGCGGCACCCAGACAGTTGGCACTGATGAAATTGAGCCATCCCAAATGAACTTCGGAGAGACCTAGATAGTTTTGCCAGAGGGTAAGTCCACTGGCTCCTGCTACGATGGCTCCTGCATCGAGGTAATTGGTAAGAGACACCGCAATGGTGCTCTTCAAAGAAGAAGACCCGCCCCCTTGCCCCTCAGTCTTCCCCCTACGGGGGACTGAGGGGGGACAAGACGGATTTTCCCCCTTCGCACTCCCCCCAAGGGGGAGAGAAGGGCGGGGAGTGGTTACTTCTGCAACATGCGAAGATTTGTCAGAAACTATTTCCGTATTCATAAATGATTCCAATTATTATCTTTTGCTTGTAACATCACGTTCGTATTGCTCAATAGCAGCAATGAAGTCGGCACCGACAGGCACGTCATTGCGTTGGCAGAATTCATCATAGACTGCATTCCAAGGTAATGCTTTGGCTTCTTCGAGCAGACCGAGCACTTGGAATCCCTTGCCTTCCAACTCATAGCGGCTGAGTTGGGCTGTTGGTTCCAATAAAGCGCGAGTCATACACTTTTGAGCTGCCCGTGAGCCTATGACGTAAGCTCCAATGCGGTTGATGCTACCATCGAAGAAGTCGAGACCATAGTGAACACGGTCCATTGCATTGGCACGGACAATCTCAGAGAAAAGTTCCTGAGTGGGGTCGTCCATGATGGTTACGTGATCGGAATCCCAACGTACGGGACGACTGACATGTAGCATCAGTTCGGGAACGAACTGCAGCACAGCACTTACCTTGTCGGCAGGACTCTCAGTGGGGTGATAGTGACCTGTGTCGATGGTAAGGATGATGTTATTCTTCGCAGCATAGGCAGTGTAGAAATCATGGCTGCCGACGGTGAAACTCTCCAGTCCTATGCCGAACACCTTTCCTTCGATGCAGTCCTTCATCATTGGCTGAGGCTTGGCGAAGATCTGGTCGAGCGAATCCTTCAGGTAATGACGATAGAGGAAATGGTTGACACTCTGGTCCTTGCAGCCATCGTGTACCCATAGATTCATGATACAAGGGTCGCCTTGTGCCTCTCCGATAGCATTGGCAATGTCACGACAACGCTTTGTGTGTTCAATCCAGAAATTGCGGATGCTGTCATCAGGATTAGAGAGACTGAGGTTGCCACTCTTTGGATGGGAGAAACTTGTGGAATTGAAGTCGAGTTTTGTGTTGTATTCCTTTCCCCAGTCAATCCAACTCTGGAAATAAGTGATGTCGACTTCATCACGGTCTACAACCTTTCCTTTGAAGTCACCATAAATTTCATGGAGGTTCAGACGATGGTTGCCGGGAATGAGACTCTTTGCTTTCAGCACATCTGCTCTCAACTCATCGATGTTTCGAGCCTTACCAGGATAGTTCCCAGTGCTCTGGATGCCACCAGAGAGTGCTCCTGCCTGTACTTCGAAACCTGCTACATCGTCGGCTTGCCAACAATGCATACTGAGGTGGAAATCTTGTAGTTGATTGATTACGTTCTCTGTATCGATGCCTAAATCGGCATAGCGTGCTTTAGCCAGTTCATAGGCTTTAGTGATTTGTTCGCTTTTCATTGTGATGGTCATTATGTAGTTAATAAATTCGTAAATTGTTCGTAGGCATTGTCCCATGTTGCCTTGTCTTGAGGCAGGTAGGTTTGCATCTCAATGCTTTGGGCAATCATTCGCCGCATGTCGTAGATATCGCTGACTAGTCCTGCAGCTTTCGCTTGGAGCATGATGTTGCCGATGGCAGTGCCTTCTACAGGACCTGTCAGTACAGGAATGCCGATGCTATTGGCTGTCATCTGCATGAGATAGATGTTTCGACTGCCTCCACCAATGACATGCAAGCGCTCGATGGGGAATGGGGCGAGTTCTTTGAGATATCCCAGGACCTGACGGTAGCGCAAAGCCAGACTCTCGAAGATACATCGTGCCATTTGACGGTAGTCTTCCGGGATAGGCTGGTGAGTTTCCCGGCAGTAGCCTTTGATGGCTTGAACCATACTGACGGGGTTTGCAAATCGTGGGTCGTCAGGGTTGATTAGGCTGCGGAAAGGTACAGCTTCCATAGCATCAGCATTTACCTGATTGATGTCGGAAGGTGCATCGGTCCACTCTTGGCGGCATCGTTCCAAAAGCCACATACCACAGATGTTTTTCAGGAAGCGGGTAGTGCCCTCTATACCTCCTTCGTTGGTGAAGTTGTATGTATAGCTCTGTTTGTTAATGATGGCATCTCGGGTTTCGATGCCCAACAAGCTCCATGTACCGCAGCTGAGGTATGCAAATCGTTCGTTGCTGGCTGGGACTGCCGCTACTGCGGCGCCGGTATCGTGCCCTGCTACAGCTACTACAGGTATGGCATCCAGTCCTGTCAGTTTCTGTACTTCGGGTGTCAATGTGCCTACCACCTCGCTTGGGTTGACGTAGCGGCCGAATTGGCTCTCTTCCAGTCCGATGGCATTGATCAGCTCATGGTCAATCCGTTTGGTGCGTGGGTCGAGCATCTGACTGGTACTGAGGATGGTATATTCGCAAACAGCCTTACCAGTCAGCATGTATGTCAGGGCATCGG
The DNA here is from genome assembly GCA_017529865.1 of Bacteroidaceae bacterium. GTDB lineage: Bacteria > Bacteroidota > Bacteroidia > Bacteroidales > Bacteroidaceae > Colivivens. The sequence continues at coordinate 97,054 of JAFXNA010000014.1, read as the reverse complement.
GAATGAATAGAATCTTATCGGCTGCTGCCAAGGCAGAGTCGTCATGCTGACGCATCGCAAAGAGTTGGAATAAAGAATTGAAATTCATGAATTGAATGCCCGTTTTCTCATATACCTGCTCTTTTGGAATCAATCGGAAATACTCTTCCATCATGCCGTTGGTATGTGGGTCACGATAGCAGTATGGGTTGCGCAGAATGCCTCCGTCGCGCCCAACACAAACGAAGTCCACGCCCCATGTGTCAATACCTATACTTTGGAGTTCGATTCCCTCTTTCGCTACAATGCGCAAGCCTCGTATGATTTCCTGATACAGCGCATAGATATCCCAGAAGTAGTGCCCTCCAGTTTGGATGATTGGATTGGGAAATCGGGTCAGTTCCCTTTGTTGGAGTTTCCCTGATGCGATTGAGCCGAGAATGGTACGTCCGCTTGTGGCCCCTAAGTCAACAGCGAACAGACCCCCTCTAACTCCCCCTTTATGGGCAGGATTATTGAACATTGACATTTAACATTATACATTTAACATTGACCATGGTCATAATTCTTTTTCTGAATAGATGGCATTCCACCATGTGGGGTCGTCTTGCAGATATTTTGCAAACCAGGCGAAGATGGTGTTCTGCCACTTGATACGTTTTTGGAAGTCGAGGATGTGATGGTTCTGTCCCTTGACCAGCACCATGGCTGTTTCGCGCCCTAAGAGTTTCAAGGCGGTAAACATTTGGATGCTTTCACCCACTGGTACATTGGTATCTGCATCTCCATGGAGGAAGAGGATTGGAGTGTGGATTTTGTCAGCGTTGTAGAGCGGACTTTGATCTACATATAAGTGCTTGTCAGTCCAAGGGTAGCTGTTGGCCATACTGACCTCACTATAGCTGTAGCCCCAATAGCCTTCGCCCCAGTAGCTGGTGTGGTCGCTGATGCCTGCATGCGAGATAGCCGCAGCAAAGATGTCGGTCACGGTCTGTAGATACTGGGTCATGAACCCGCCGTAGCTGGCTCCGATACAGCCAATCTTCTTTGCATTGACAAAAGAATGTTCCTTGCAAAACTGCTTTGTTCCGTCGATAATGTCTTGTGCCACTCCCTCACCTGCTGTGTTGACATGACGTGAGGAGAACTCCTGCCCGAAACCTGTAGCTCCTGAAGGATTGATGATCAGCACCACATAGCCTAACGATGCATAGGCATGATGTGGATAGCGGCTTTCGAAGTTTCGACTTGTAGGCGAGCAACCTCCGTAGTAGTTCACAATCATGGGATATTGACGCGACGGGTCGAAGTCTGCTGGCAGGTAGTAGCGGCCGGATATTTCCTCACCACGACTGTTTGTGAACGTCCATGCATGACATTCTCCGAGTGTAGCATCTTTTAGGTTTTCACTGCTCAGGTCGTGGAACAGGGTGGAACGCATGTTCTTGGTGTTGAGCAGGTGCAGCCGATTACTGTTTGATGCACTCACTCCGTAGTAAGCAATCAGTCCTGTGGTTGATGCACAGTCGAACGAATTGATGACTTCTTCACTACATGCAATCTCCTTGATCTTCTCCGTCTTGGGGTTCAGCTGGAACAGATTCACGGAGTCGCGATCTTCGGCTGTGAGGTAGAGCATGCCGTCGGATTGGTTCCACATAGCACGGCTGACTGACGGGTTGAAGTATTTCGTTACACAACGCAGGTTGCTGGTGCTCAAGTCTGCTCGGTTAACATCAATGAGGAACAGCTGGTTGTCTGTCATGCTGGGCGTGCGTCCTTCGGGAACATTCTTTCCGATGCCGCCAAATGCTTCCGGACTGCCGTAAATGGCTATCATCGACCCATCGGGAGAGAGGAAGGCACGTGATGCGAAGCCATCGTTCTCGTAGACACATTTCGTTTCCATTGTCTCTAGATTGAGCAGATAGAGAGAACCGACAGTGGTTGGACGCTCTGTGAGACGTGAACGTTCTGTTCCGTAGAGTAAGAGTTTTCCATCGTTTGAGATTCCTCCCAAGTTGATGTTATGGTGCCCGTGGGTGAGGGGCTGCACCATACCGCTCTTGATGTCGTACCGCAGCAGGTTGGTACGATTTCGCCAGCCAGGCTGACGGTCTTCGGGTTCCAACACCTGATAGACGCCCTCATCTTCCTTTGGACCTTCACTTTCCTTATATAATATAAGGTAGTCCTCAGTTGGGGCGATGTTGTAGCTGCCTCGTGGCACACCTTCGGCCAATGTGGTCTCAAAGCCTGTCGCAGGGTCAACGCAGTAGAACTTCATGCCAGCAGGGGTGTCCTCCGTGTAGTAATACTTGTTGGATGTCGGCATCCAGTAGACGGAGTATCCAAGGTCGGCTATCTGACGTCCGGTAGCAGTCTCGCGGATAAGGGTATGTGTTTTTGTTTTACCATCGTTGGCAGTCGTTCGATAAGAGATGCGGATGTATTTCCCATTTGGTGACAGCGCTGCCCCAGTGTAGGTGCTGGCTGTGATGACATCCATGAAGTTGTATTTGTGGCGAGCCGAATAGTCGCTGATACGCACGCTTCCCTCTGTCTCCCCTGATGGAGAGGAATCTGATTCGATGTTGATAGCGACTTCTTGTTTCTCCTCTTCGTTCTCTCCCTTTTGGGAATCGGTGGGAACTGTCAGATATTTGACAACTACTTGATGGGTGGTAGGTTCGAGCCGTATGTAGCCGCTCATCTGTTTCTTCCCGTCGACAAACAACTGATATTTGCGAATACCCTTCACTTCGATGGTAATTCCTGTGTACAACTTGTTTTCCACATTGAAACCGATCATATGGAGAGCAGCCTCCTTTGAATCCCCTCCTGAGGGAAGGGATTTTATGTCAATCATTTGACCGTTCTCTAAGAGTGTTTGCCTGATAGGGATATCCAGCAAGTTCGATTCGTCGAACTGCTTGGCGCTCACATCCTTCTCGTCTATCATCACAGGATTCTTCACAGAGAAGGGACCGGCATAGCGTACCTGAGTGACTTTTTGGCTAAAAGCCAAAGTGGAAAGGCACAGGGCTACAATTGTTATTGCGAATTTTTTCATATCAACTATACACTTTAATTTACATTATACACAATGCATTTCACATGTTCCGTGAAGGAATTCGGTTGCAACAGACTTTCGAGGCTGATGTGCATTCGATAGCGCCAATAGTGTCGTGGATTGGCAGGAACATTGATGCGCTCGGCTGCTGCATCGGGCAGACGGATGGCTTCATCGATGCTGAACCAGTCTTGCAGGGTAAGGATGCAGAAGACTGACGGACATTCCAAGTGCTGACGAATGATGTGTTCGCAAAGCCACCCAGGAGCCTGACGAGGAGCATCACCATGCATGTGGAGCGCATTCGTGTAGTAACGCTGAGCTCGCTCGTAGTCTTCCTCCCACCATCCACGCAGGGTAGGGGTGTCGTGCGACGAGATGGTGCAGACCGACAGCTTTGGGTTGTCTTTCAGGTTGCCGAACTCGACTCCAAAAGCTTTTGGCATGCTTTGGATTTCGAGACTCAGTATTCCCAGTTTGTTCATCACCCATTCCACACACTCGGGTATCATCCCGAGATCTTCTCCACAGGCTATCATCTGCGTGGAGCGTGTGAGGGCAGGCAACTTCTTCATGGCTTCATCGTACCAGAACTGAGTGTGGCGTGAATAGAAGAAATCGTCGTACATACGGTCGAAGGCAAGTAGTTCGGATAGATTCAGACTCTTGTATGCATCCTCTTTCTTTGCCGATATGCGAATGTGGTAGCGTGTAGGGTCTTTGGGGTCTTGTAGGAACAACTCTGGAATGAACGGTACTCCTTGACGGGTGATTTCCTCCTCTGTCATTGGTAGGGCAGGCGAGAAGTGTCCCATCAGTCCGCTCTTGTGTGGTACTGGTATTTCCCAAATGCGGAAGAAGCCCAAGATGTGGTCGATGCGGTAGGCAGAGAAGTATTGTGCCATATTACGCATACGACGTATCCACCAGCGGTAGCCATCGCGAGCCATCACGTCCCAGTTGTAGGTAGGGAAGCCCCAGTTCTGTCCGTCGTCGGCAAAAGCGTCTGGTGGTGCACCTGTCTGTCCATCCATGTTGAAGTAGAAAGGTTCCACCCATGCTTCCACGCTGTTGGTGCTGACACCGATGGGGATGTCGCCTTTCAGGATAATACCTTTCTGACGAGCATAGTCGGCCACAGCCAGCAACTGGAGGTGCAGGTGGTATTGGATATAGTAGTGATAGCATATCTCGTGATGCTCTTTACTGATCAAGCTTTCCACTTCCTTCGCATTGTAGGTGCTGTAGGTAGGCCACTGAGAGAACTGCGAGGTGCCGTATTGATCGCGCAGGTAGGAGAAGGCAGCGTATGGTTGCAGCCACTCCTTGTTCTTCTCATAGAAGGTCTTGAACCCCTTGGTTTTGAGTACCTTCGCGCCTTCCTGCTCATACATTTTCCGCATATAGCTGCGTTTCAGGTTGTTCACAGCTTCGTAGTCGATTTGTGGCAAGGCATTCACTCGCTGGCGTTCCTTCTCATATTTCGTCATCTCAGCTTTGTCTGCGAGCTTACCCAGTTGATGCAGGTCGAGGTACATGGGATGCAGCGCGAAGACGCTGATGCTGTTGTAGGGGTAGGAGTCGGTCCATGAGTGCGAGATGGTGGTGTCGTTGATAGGCAGAATCTGTACGGCTTTCATGCCTGTCTGCTCTGCCCATTGCACCAGTTTCATCAGGTCGCCGAAATCGCCCACACCCTGACTCTTCTCACTGCGAAGCGAGAACACAGGAACAGCTACACCTGCCACATGCTGTGGATCGCGCCACCAATCATTTATTTGGATACTCTCTCCGCTCTTCACTCTCCACTCTCCACCCTTCACGTTTATGATATGCGGCATTGTGGCTACTTCGATACGTTCCTCATGTCCGTCACGTTCGATGAAATAGCGGTAGGTGATGACATCATCAGTTGTATCCGCCAACTCCATGCTACCTGTCCACTCTACGCCATCGATGGTCGATAGCGGCATACGGATGGGTGGTTCGCAACCTTGCGACAGACTCACCCACACGACTTCACCCCATTGGGTACGGTATTTTATCTTGAAGTTTATCTGCATAATCTTCACTCTTCAATAATTCTCTTATAGATCATCAGTACATCTTGCGTATCCACGATTCCGTCACCATTCACATCGCAATCCGTCTCCCCTCCTTGGGAGGGGTCGGGGGAGGTTTGGATATACTCGTAAATCTTGAGCACATCCTGAGTGTCCACCACACCATCGTGGTTCACGTCCTCCTTCATCGGTAGGTTCGCCTTATTGGTGCGAACGCGTACCTGACGTTTGTAACTGTATGCATAGTTGTCTTTCTGAACGGTGCAGGTGAGGTCTACCAAGACAATGGTATCGCCATCTGCCACATAGGGTACCATCAGTTTGCCTTCATCGGTCATCAGGTCGGGATGGCTCGAAGTCCAGTAGGTGCTAGCTCCGTATCTCAGCCCTTCGAAACTAAGGTCGATGTCGGCCTTGACGATTTGACGGTTTGTGAAAGGTATGTGGTCCTTCACGACATTCGTATAGTTATAGTCCACTGCATAGTTGCCGTCCATGTTGCTGCCCCAGACGCTTACTCCAGCCTGAGAGATGGCCGTGAAGCATACGGTCTTCGCATTCGTGCCGCTGAACACTTGTGGCAGTACCACTCCGTAGTACTCCACGGCATTCGAGGAGGCTGTTCCTTTGGGGCGTAGTTTCAGGGTGATGAGCGAGGTACCGGCTTTGCGTCGCCAAGTACCTACGTAGTCGCCTGTCACGCTACCGTTCGACTTCAGCAGCGCGATGCCAGGCGTCGAAAAGGCGTTCTTCGCATAGTCCATCTTGTAGGGATGCATCATCACCTGATAAGTGCCGACAATCTCGTCTTTCGTACAGATTTCCGTCGAGTCGACCATCCCCTGCGTATAGTTGGAGTTGATACCTTTCAGTCCGTTGAACTCGAAGGGTGAAGCCACCAGCCATCCTTTCTCGTTCACAAACAACTGGTGCACCCGGTCCTCGAATCCTTCGTTGCCCGAGTTGAATCGTGTGTGATAGATCAGGTAGGCACGTCCGTCCTCGTCCAGCAGCAAGGAATTGTGTCCCTGACTCATCTCAGCATACCGCATGGTGTCCCATTGGTGCGAACCCACAATCTTCATGCCGCGCGTGGTGGTGGCACTCGGTCCGTAGTTCATCATGTAGCTTGGGAAGATGGCACTCGTGCTACTGCCGTCCGTGTAGGGGCCGTCTGGTTTCTTCGAACGGTAGTAGTGCATCTCGTAGCCCTTCGATGCTTCCAGTCCGCCGTGTGTCACAAACAGATAGTAATAGTTGCCGATATGTTCGATATACGCCCCTTCGCCCGATACGTAGTAGCCGCCAGCAATCTTCTTGCCGAAGTAAGGGTCGCTTGTCACACCGTCCGAGTTGTTGTTCGTACCCGGATAGGTCACTGTGTAGTCGCGCAGACCCGTTTCCTTGTCGAGTTTCAGTATGAAGATGCCACCGCTCCACGAGCCGTAAGCCATCCACAGTTCGCCTTCCTCGTCGAAGAACACACATGGGTCGATGTTGTTAGGCCAACGACGTCCCCAGTTGCCACCCAAGTCGTAGCGAGCCGGCAGACTCGTCTGCGTGCCGATCACCTGTTCCAGGTCGGTCTGCTTGTATGTCTGGTTCGTTGGGTCGCTCCATTGGAAACCCGAGTACACCACAGCCCCCTGATACACATACGGTCCTGTTATCTTGTCGGCCGAAAGCATGGCAATCACACTTCGCCAGTTGTCACCGTTCAGACTCATATACATACACCACTTCTGCATGTGCGGATTCCACAGCACATCCGGAGCCCATTGATTTCCACCCAGCGAAGGGTTGTTTGCAGTATAGCGCCAAGTCTCTGCAGCACCGAACACACCAGCAAAATCGTTTGTGCTCTTCACGGTCCCGTTTGCCTGTACGATGCCGTACGTCCACGACTGACTCGTCCAGTTCTTCAGGTCGGTCGAGCGGGCACAGGCACGGTGTGACCCGAAGATATAGTAGTTTGCCCCGTCCCTCACGATCGAAGGGTCGTGTACACTCACCCTACTTGCCGATGCAGTTTTGTATACCGCCCCCATCTGAGTCGACTTCATCCAGATGATGCTGTCAGCCTCGAAAGCCCATGTTGATGTCAATGATGAAACGAGAGCTAAAATGGTTAGTAAGATTCTATTCATAATTATTTAGTTTTAATATGTTGGGTGCGAAGTTACGAAAAAAATAGGAATTGACACTGTTGCTTCGCTTAAAATCAGAAAAAAATGAACAGAAAACAAACTTTCTGCCTATTTTTGCCGTAGCACGTACAATTTCTGGCTGTGCTCACCACGACTGACAATGCCGCTCTCGGGGTCTTCAGCAAGTCTTCGTAGTTCAATTGTTGCCGTTGAACGCGAAAGGCCGGTAATCAGGGCATAGTCGGGCACTCGCATGAACATGTGTTTTCGTAAATATTCCTTTGCTTTCTCAATGCGCTCTTCCAATGTATATTTCGACTTCATGATTCGGCTCTCGCCACCTTTCACCAATGTACATTTCCTGTGAGTATTATCAATCAGTCCCTTGTCGGCCCTATACGATACCCCCTTCACCATAATTGTTTTTGCGTTATGACCTCGTTGGCCTTCCTCAAAGGAGTCTGGCAGCACATCGTCTCTCATGCCGAGTTTGGCACTAAACGTACCGATGCCATCAAGTTTCACGGAGAATCCTTCTGCCATACACAATGCTAGTTTCTCACTGACCAACGACATCACGCCGATGATGAGACTTTCATCCGTTCCACCTTCACGATGGCACAGTTTGACAAACTGCTCAAAGGTCATTGGCTTCAGTGCCATCTTGTAGTAGGCCTGAGTCATACCTGTGCCATTCAGATCGGCCACTTCTCGTTTGATATAGTTTGCATACATAGCTTCATTCTATTTTTTAAAGGTTTAACATCACGATTCCAAACAGGTTTTTCCCTATTTTGATTGCAAAGTTAACAAATAATTCCGAAAAAGATATAATATCGACGATGTTTTATCAAGTATTGGCGTAGTTTTATCAAATATCGACGTTGTTTTAATGAATATCGACGATATTTTAACATTACCCTTAGGGTTAAGCATCGTTAGCTAGTACCTAAAGACCATTTAGACAGTACTGTTCAGCATTATTTTGCTCATAGAGAAAAAAGATACTAAAGGGCGAGGCGGAAGCCGATGATGTTGGCCATACCTTCTGGGTCGAGGTAGTTACGTTCCGTCACACGACAGAGCTTAGCAGTGCCACCCCAACTGCCTCCACGTAGCACGCGATCAGTGCCTGTGTACGCTCCCGAAGGGTTTCTCTTTGGAGAGTAAAAATAGTATTCCGAGTCATACAAGTCCAGACACCACTCCCACACATTCCCGCTCATATCGTACAGGCCCAACTCATTCGGAGCCTTCATCGCAACCATGTGGGGTCTGCTAAACAGATTGTTCTCATACCAAGCTACATCTTCGATGTTATTGCTGCCACTATAGGTGTATCCATTACTCAGTTTACCACCACGAGCCGCATATTCCCATTCGGCCTCTTTGGGCAGACGGAACCGCTCACCGGTCAGCCGGTTCAGTTTCTTGATGAATGCTCGGCAGTCGTCCCAGCTCACACTCTCAACAGGATACTTTGCACCTTTCCAAGTGCTCGGATTGCTGCCCATCACGGCTTCCCACAGTTCCTGAGTCACCTCGGTCTGACCAATGGAAAAATTTCTCACCTTCACCTCGTGGACGGGGTTCTCGTCCGCCTCACCGGCACTGTTCCCCATCTGGAAGGTTCCGCCTTCCACAGCAATCATCGCGAACTCCACACCTTTCACCGTATAGACAGTTCTTTTCGGATACTTCCCTCTCCACTCTTTGGCTCCGTCAGTCTTCGTCACGGAACTTTCCCTTGCAGAAACATGCCAACAAGGCAGCAACATGCATGCCACTAACATCACGTGTTGTAATCTACTTGTTTTCATATTCTGAATTTGACTTTGTCGGATTGAAACTTGCGATTAAGTGAGAGCAATGATAAGCTTGCTTAAACATTGCCGAGCGATAGCATTTTGCACGAAGTGAAACTTCTCGGTGCAAAGATAGCTAATTACGAGCAGAAGGTGTATTATTAGTCATTCTGTGCGCTTTATGACATTAACCAATGATTCGCCTCCGACTTTTCTTTTCAGCACAAGACACTCAGGAACGGAGAGTCGTAAATCTTGATGGTCGCGGCATATCAGAAGGGTATCTTTATCTATCCAGTGTAGAGTCCAGTTGAGATATACAATCGTAGTTCCTTTGCCTTGTTCAAAATATTGTTCCCATGTGACAAGCTTGGTTTTGCAGTCGGAATCCAACTTGTCCATAAATACCATCGAATCTTCTGACTTCATTGTGTACCTATGTTGCGGAGTGAATGCATAAAAGACTCGCCGATTTCTAATGTAGGGGAAAATGTAATCGGTGCATAGTCCTTTCATGATAGAGTCTATTTTAGCTTCCGAAGGATTTAGCACACGCCCTTCTACTTCCCACGTTCCATAAAGTGGATGGTCGGCATCGTATGGAATCTTACCGTCACACACATCACACACCTCCTTCGCCAGTGGGGTTACGCCGCGTTTGTCATATGTCCATACTCCAGCATTAAAGTCTCCTTTGTCATACGTCCATGCAGTATATTTGCTGTCAATATAACAAGTTTCGCTGAATCCAGTTTCAGAGCAATCAAACAATACCCACTTAGGTTTATAAAAGTCATAGTATGAATGATAATTCTGTATTTTTATCTGTTTACGTTGGATGTCCTCTAACTTCTGGCCATTAATAGTGAGATTAAAGTCGCTGATATCAACATTCCAGTTGATTGTGTCAGTACATAGTCTGTACCGTTCTATATAACTTTTCCACTGTCTGGTTTTCTCATCAAAGTTGGTTGAGTCTCTCGTTTCCCTGATGCGGCAAAGCTCGCCACCTGCCACATATCTGTACAGCCCCCTTGGCGCTATCATCGGTTTGTCCTTGTAGGTCGATGTGGAAGTAAGCAGTTTGATGAGAGGTGTGTTACTTGCTGTCTTTTCCCAGATTTCATATCCATCGTATAAACAATCACTTCTGTCGTCTATAATGAGTATATGTTTAACTTTGACAATCATTCTGTCATCACTAATTCTATAGAACACGTATTTCACAGGTTGTGTATTATCGTTCGTCAGCAACTGTACAGTAACCGTCTGCCTGTTCTCATCGCTGACTTTATACTCTTGTAGATACCCATAGCTGCCGGGATGTTCCTGTTTTAGCATAGCATCGGTATATGCTGTGAAGAGATACTGATCATCAATGATGGCATATTTGTCCCAGTAATGCACATAATCGTTTTCGCCCAAATCCAATTTGCCGCTCTTCAGCCACTCATCTACAACCTTACTGCCTGACATCTTGATGGCACCAATGACTTTCCATCTGCCTTGCAGTCCGTCCTTCTTACCTTTGGTTTTAGTGCTGTACAGCATATCGAAGATCTTTTTTCCTGAGGCAGAAAAACTGTTTGGCTTGTACTCCTCTGTGCACCATCCATTTTCAGGAAAGACACGATGGCCTCGCGATGTGCTCCACCATTTCAGGGAAAATCCTTTCTTATCCGAGTTGAAAATGCGGGTCATTGTAGGAGTGGTTACATCAGGCTCCTCGCCTGTGTAGTTGAACACCATATGGTCGTTGTCACCTAACTCAAAGTATGGGCGATTTGTCCTTTCGCCATGTTTATTGATTGATTTATCTTCTGTAACGCTCAGCATCCACGTCATGGTGTCTGTACAAATCTTGTATTGGTCGAGCATAGCAGCTTCAGTACCGTACTTTCCTGTGATACTTACCAAGTGGTATATACCCCTTGGATTCTGTTTCTGGGCATATAATCCTACTGCATTCAGTAAGATTGTGAGGGTGATAATTGTTCTTAACATAATCTTTTATTTCATTTTTTACTAATTATTATATTTTCCTAAAGTGCAAGACGGAAGCCAGTGAGTTCGGATGTGGACGTGGGTTTTCTTCCGATGCGGTGTTCTACACGGCAGTCCATTTGTTGGTCGTTCCAAGCACCTCCACGTACAATGTGAGTAGTGCCTGAAGACGGACCCGTTGGGTTGTTGATTGGTGAGGAAGCATAATAGCTACCATCACCCCAGTCCTGACACCACTCCCACACATTTCCACTCATATCATACAAGCCCAACTCATTCGGAGCCTTCGTAGCAACCACATGGGTCCTGCCGCGACTATTGTCACGGCACCAACCTACCTCCCTAAAGCTATTACTGCCACTATAGGCATAACCATTACTCTGGTTACCACCACGAGCCGCATACTCCCACTCAGCCTCGGTAGGAAGACGGAAGTGCTGACCTGTCAGCTGATTCAACTTCGTAATGAAAGTCTGGCAATCGTCCCAACTCACATTTTCTACAGGGAACTTCAAGCCCTTATAATTGCTTGGATTGCTACCCATCACGGCTTCCCAAAGTTCCTGAGTCACCTCGGTCTGACAAATGGAGAAGCTTGTCAGTTTAACTTCATGAACAGGCTTCTCAAAATCATACCTGCCTCCTCCCATCTTGAAAGTGCCTCCCTCAACTGACACCATCGAGAATTCCACACCATTCACGTTATAAACCTTCCCTTTTATAACGATAGCTGGCTGACGGTTTATATCTGCTTCTTCCAAGGTTTCCATCACAATCTTCATTGGCTCGTTGGTCAGCTGCAAGACCTGGGTATTATATCTATCGCAGACAATCTGCATGGAGCGTACAGGAATTGAGTGTGGTGCTCTTAGCGCAAAATGACCATTGTTATCAGGATGCGTTATTCCTATGATTCCATCGTTTTCTTCGCGTGCATAGATCCGTGCATCTATCAACGGTTTCCCTTTTGTATCAGTCACCGTACCAGTTGCTATGACTGGAGGAGTGGTTCGTCCAGCCTCTGGTCTCAGGACAATCTTTGGCAACGGATTTGCTGCCTTGATTTCATAAGGTACGAAATTCGTTGCACGAAATCCTTGGCTTACCAAACCAATCCTCAGAATATGAGCAGGGTCGTGAATCCTGTAGGAGAAATGACCATTGATATCAGCTTCAGTAACAGGTTCACCATACACCCATATAACTCTCCCGTCATCACCAAGTTCCACGATATATGCCCCCTGTATGGGCACATCATTCTCGTCAACCACCGTGCCGGTTATAACATCTCCTGATTTGATGTCAGGAGTATCTTCTACTACTGTCTCAACATCCGCCAACTCTTCAATTGGTTGTTCGTCTATAGAGGAAGGTGCATCAGACCCTCTCTTTTCCCCCTTAAAGTGGGATGATATGAAGCCCTCCTTTAGTTCACTTTCGATAACGGCATCTGCCTTCTCTGCGAATTCGGGTGTGGCGAATGCCGCAAGGGCTATTGCAGCCACAGGGAGCAGGTACAGGGCTTTTGTGCAGCTCCAACGATTTGATTTACGCTTCATCATCATCTTGATGCGTTTTTTCAGCAAACTATGGTTGAAACCATTTGCAAAAGCGTAGGAGCTGGTACCAATGGCCTTTCGTATAAGCAGACTTTGATAGTTCTGAAGAGTGACACCTTGGGTCAGCACCTCGGCATCTGCCTCGTATTCATGGACTTCGCGCAGAGAACTGTCGAGCATCCAGATGCAGGGATTGAACCACTGCAGCACCTCGACAAAGGACACGAAGAGGTTGTCCCACGAATGGTGCAGACGGATGTGTGCCCGCTCGTGCTGCATCACTGAGGGATTCGTCCTGAAGTCTTCGTCAGTAATGACGATGGAGTTCATCCAACTGAATGGGCATACTTCGTCGAAGTGTCCATAGACCTGAATGCCGTCAATCGTATCTTTCCACAGACAGTTGGAAGGGATGTAGCGATGCAGACGGATGAGCTGCAGGATTTTCCAACCTAACAATCCTACAACACCTATTATATAAATAAGGACAAGGACGGAGGGCCAAAGAAGACCCACCCCCATCCCCTCCCTGCGATGGAGGGGAGTAGAATGATTGCGGGTGTTATTAGAGGAAGCATCAGTGGAGTGACCACTCCCCGCCCTTACAGGAAGGGGTTGTAGGGGGAGGGTCTGCTCTTCTTCAATCTCTTCGCTATAAGTTGGAATAAAGGGGAGAGGCTGTTGACCAATTTCTTCTTCGAGGCGCTCGATAGGATTTGGAATCATCTCCCCTTGGGGAAGAAATGAGAGGGGTTTCATGAGCGGCAACACCAACGAGAGGACTACGATGCTGAGCAGCAAGGTGCGATTGAACGCATGAAAGGTGTCTCGCCGCATCAACAATGTGTAGGGCAAGTAGAGCAGCGCCAGACAGATGGCGGACTTGATGGCATATACGGTGAAGGCACCCATATTTTAATTCATAATTTATAATGCATAATGCATAATTAACAATGCGTGGAGGCGGAGAGCGAGAGGGCGAGGCGGGCAATTTCTTCCAGCTCTTCCTTGCTCATCTGTTCCTCCTGTAGGAAGAAGCTGACAAACGATGATACGCTGCCGCCGAAGAAGGTGGCCTTCACATCGCTGACCGATTGTGAGATATACTCTGATTTCGAAAGCAGAGGGTAATACAGATGTTGTTTGCCGAATCCTTTCTTGACGCCGACAAAGCCTTTCATCGCCAAAAGGCGGACGACCGTAGAGATGGTGGTGTAGGCAGGTTGCGGCTCCGGATATTGTGCTACCATCTCATGTACATCAATTGCCTTGCCGTTTTTCCACAGAATCTCCATCAGCTGAAGTTCTGCCCTCGTCAGTGTTAGTTTGTTTCCTTTCTTTTGCATAATCTAATCGATGATTGAATCATTTAGACTTTGCGCAAAGTTAGGAAAGTTTGAGAAATGCACCAAACGTTTTGCAAACTTTTTTCTGCAAAACTATCACTTTTAACCAAAATTAATAGTTATGCATGGAGCGGATGTGCCCGAGATGACAAATGGGTGGGATGTCAATCGTCTTTGCAATAAATTGCAGGCACAAAACAAAGGCAGGACTCACATCCTGCCATTTTATTTGCTACGCAAGCCGCATGCGGCGTGATGGCCATTTAGCTCAATAACCCATAACCATTACAAAATAGCATCTTTAAACAAGTTCTTGATATCCATTGTTAGGAAATCCTCTGCACTGATACCCCCATCACCTACGATGAAGGCAGTCTTTGGTTTGAATTTCTCGCGAAAGACTGTGAGACCGTTAGCATTCTTTTCAGCATTACTTTTGACTTCAATGGTCACAACGGTACCTTTCTTGCGAAGAACAAAATCCACCTCATTAGCACGCTCACGCCAGTAGAACACCTCAAAGCGATGGACAAAAGCCTGACTAACTATCCATGCTCCTATTCCCGACTCAAAAATACGTCCCCATTCCTTTCTATCCATAATTGCCTGTTCGAAGGTGTGCGGATTATAAACCATCTTCAGCGCATTATTATAGACTTGGAACTTGGGAATACTGGCACGCCGCCTAGCTGTGTCGATGCTATATTTCTGAAGTCCACACAGCAGACCGCTCTCATTGAGCAAATTGATATACCCAGCTAACGTAACGGTGTTTCCGGCATCCTGTAGCGAACCAAGCATCTTTGTCAGCGAAAGCAGTTCTCCTGAGTAAGAGGCACCCAGTTCGAACGTTTGACGCAGAAGCGCAGGTTTGCTTATCGGTGTGTTCATCAAAATATCTTTGTTGATAGTTGCATCAATGATGGCCGACTGAATATATTGTTCCCAACGGTCTGAATCACTGACCAATTCTGCCGCACCAGGATAGCCACCGTAAAACAGATACTGATCAAGTGAAAATCCAAAACACTCTCGCATTTCAGAATAGCTCCAGTGTGTCATTCGAATCTCCTCGAATCGTCCACCCAACGATTCCGAAAGTCCTTTCTCCAACAATACACGACTACTACCCAGCAACAGCACCTTGATATTACGATCGTAGAACGTATCGTCATCCCACTCCTTCTTCACCACCTCGCTCCAGTTGCTGATTTTCTGGATTTCATCGATGACAAGGATCATACTCTCCAACCCCTTGCTTTCTTTCAGACTACGCACCGCAGCCCAGCAGTTCGACACCCATGCTGTGTTGCCGGCAGGAACATTGTCGGCAGAAAACAACTGATAAGGAGCCTCCAAATCCTGAAGCACTTGCTTAACAACAGTGGATTTACCCACTTGTCGAGGTCCCATCACCACCTGGATGAACTTTCTCGGCTCTTTCAGGCGACTTGTAATTATCTGATATTCAGCTCTTTTGTACATTCTTTTGCATTTTACTCAGTGCTTTGAGTAATTTTACTCAGTGCAAAGTTACACTTTTTCAAACGAATAATCATCATGTAACAGCATTTTTTCAACTATTTCCGTTGTTTTTGTACATTTTGCATCAAAAAATTGATTAACCAAGTCACTTTCATCTATAACCCATAACCTGTATTAGTCAATAACCAATAACCATTATCAATTAACCTACTAAGCAATTAAGCTACTAAGCTATATAAATATAGAGTTTATTTTTGAGTTTCCGATAACGATATTTTTAACTGTAGCACTGTAGCGCTGTAGCACAAAGTGTGTCTTTTCCTAATTTCGGTTGACAGTTTTTTGTTTATTTCCTGATGTGGTTGACAGCCGTTTCACTGAATAAGTTGACAGCCGTTTCACTGAATAAGTTGACAGCGTTCCTGGTTTCGTTGACAATGACGTCGCTCGAAATTGCCGAGCTGACAGGTAAACAACACAAAGACTTAATGAAGGCCATTAGAAAAATGGAACCAGCATGGGAAAAAGTACAAGGGCTGAAATTTCAGCTCTCGTATAGAGTCTACAATCTGCCCAACGGCGGAACGAAGGTGGTGCCCTACTATTCACTCACGAAAACAGAGTGCTTGTGCATCGCTACGAAGTTCAACGACGAGCTTAGTAGGTTAATAGCCATCACGCCGCATGGCGGCTTGCGTAGCAAATAAAAAGGCAGGATGTGAGTCCTGCCTTTGTTTTGTGCCTGCAATTTGTTGCAAAAACGGACACAAACGATTGTTTGTTCTGGGTCAATCGTCTTTGCGGATGGCCACGCGACGTATCTTGCCGCTGATGGTTTTGGGCAGTTCGTCGACGAACTCGATGATGCGTGGTGCCTTATAGGCTGCTGTGACGCGCTTGACGTGTTCCTTCAGCTCGTGGGGGAAACTGCGCTTGCTAGCCATGTGCTCCCATCCCTTGGCGAGCACTACGGTGGCTTTCACGGCCTGACCTCGCTGTGGATCGGGTACGGCTGTGACGGCGCACTCGAGGACGGCGGGGTGGGTCATCAGGGCACTCTCGACTTCGAAGGGACCGATGCGGTAGCCGGCACTCTTGATGACATCGTCGTGACGACCTACGTACCAGAAGTAGCCATCGGAATCGCGGGTGGCGAGGTCGCCTGTGTGGTAGTAGCCGTCGTGCCATACTTCCTTGGTCAGTTCGGGGTTGCGGTAGTATTCGTTGAACAGACCGACAGGGGTCTTCTCGGCGGTACGGACGACGATTTCGCCTACTTCGTCGGTGCCTACTTCGCGACCGTCGATCATGAGGCAGATGTCGTACTGCGGATTGGGCTTACCCATGCTGCCTGGCTTGACGTCCATCCAATGGAATGTACCAATGGTACAGGTGGTTTCGGTCTGGCCGAAGCCCTCACGGATGCGGAGGCCTGTGAGCTGGAAGAACTTCTCGGACACGGAGGGGTTGAGTGCCTCGCCTGCCGTGGTGACATAGCTGAGGGCGCTGAGGTCGTAGTGGCTGAGGTCTTCGCGGATGAGATAGCGATAGATGGTTGGGGGTGCGCAGAAGGAGGTGATGCGATAGGTCTCCATGCGTTTGAGCACATCGGCCGGACGGAATACGTCGTGGTCGTAGACAAAGATGGCTGCACCGACAATCCACTGGCCGTAGAGTTTGCCCCACACGGCTTTGCCCCATCCGGTGTCGGATACGGTGAAGTGCAGGCTATCGGGCTTAATGTTATGCCAGAAGGCTGCGGTGGTGAGGTGACCGAGGGCGTAGGTGTAGTCGTGGATGACCATCTTGGGTTCGCCGCTGGTGCCGCTGGTGAAGTACATGATCATGTGATCCTGTGCGCCTCCGTAGTGAATCTTCCGAAGTTCGGCCACAACGGGGTCGATGGCTCCATGTCCTTCCTGGATGTCTTCTTCGGTGAGTGCGAGCCAGCCTTCGGGCACTTCGGGACCGATGCTGATGCGCTGCTGCACTGATGGGCATTCGGGGTAGGCGGCGTTGATATGCTGGATGATTTCTTCGTCGCCACATGCAATGATGGTCTTGATGTCGGCTTCGTGGCAACGATAGACGATGTCTTTGTCGGTCAACAGGTAGGTGGCCGGAATGACGACTGCACCTATCTTATGAAGCGCAATGATGAGCGGCCAGAACTGATAGCGACGCTTGAGAATGCACATCACCATGTCGTCTTTCTTGATGCCGATACCTGTGAGGTAGGAGACGATGTTGTCGCTCATTCGCTTCATGTCAGCAAAGGTGTAGCGACGCTCCTCACCTTTGTCGTTGGTCCAGAGCAGCGCGAGTTTTTCAGGCTCTTCTTCTGCCCAGCGGTCCATGACATCGTATGCGAAGTTGAAACGTGGGGGAACAACGAACTCAAAGTTGCGTTCGAAGTCTTCCATGCTACTAAATTCTGCTTGTTTTAAGAAATGCTCAATCATGCCCTTTTATAGTTCATAATGCACAATGCATAATGCATAATTCATAATTTGGGGTGCAAAGTTACAAAAGAATTCATAATTCATCAAGCATAATTCATAATTATTTCTTGAAAATTCACAAGATTTTTTTGAGTGTGCAACAAAAAACACGCATTTCTGCACACTATGCAAAAAATGCGTGTATTTTTGGGTTGTAAACTTCGCTAAGCGTTATTGCGTGGCACTTCGCGTGTTTTGCACACATGGTGTGCGAGGTGGGTATTTATTCCTCTACAACGACCCTGTCGCCACCTGTGTGTGCAACAAATTCGGGTGCGTAGGCGCACTGTGCGGTTGCGATGCCAGCGAGGTACTCTCCGGTGCGGGTTACATAGAACTCGAGGTCGTAGGTGACACTGCCCTTACGGAAGCGGTCGAAGAACACGTCGGTGGATGCATCGTGGTGGGCGACATAGCCTCCAAGACCTCCCATGTAGCGATAGCCCGAAAGTTGGTTGGTCGGCTCGAAGCAGGCTGGATGCTGGCTGCGAATCTGTACGAAGTCGAAGTCGCGGTCGGCCTTGATGGTGAGGCGTACGATGACCTTATCGCCTATCTTCAGCGGTCGGTTGAGATCCTTGCCATCGACCATGATGCGACGGGTGATCTGCAGCTCGCCTGAGGTCTGATTCTTCAGACTGTTGAGGTCTTCGTTGAACTGGGTGTAGACTGCGCCCCAAGAGATGGATGACGCTCCGCGGTCGAACGCTTCATCGCCTGTCAGGGCCTCTGTGGACTGTACATTCAGCTGGTGGATACCTCCTGCAATGAGATTGTCGGCTACTTGAGTCTTCACATAACCCAACTGCTCGGCCAGGAACTTCGTGGTGTCGATTGGAGTGGAGAGGCGGGTGCCGTCGAGGGTGAAGACAGGAAGCGAGCGGTTGCTGAGGGCTTCCTTGTTCTTGTCGTTCTCAATCAGGCATTGTACTGCTCCGATGGTGTTCATTGGGTTGTCCCACATCTGACTCTGCTTCTGACGCAGCAACCATACCTGCATGTCGGCCAGGAGAGTGGGGCGGTCGGTACGCTCGGAGTGACGGATGGCGTTCATGGCTGCCAACTGGGTTGGAATCTTGTAGTCGCGCCATGAGTATTCTGCCTTATCGGTGGCGTAGTAGCGTCCCATACCTGGTTTGGTGATGCTGTATTCGACTGCTGACTGCAGGAACTCATCGGCTTTCTTCGTGCGTCCGAAAGCACGCAGGATGAAGGCTCCGTTTGCCTTACCATAGATGGTGAACGACTTTGACTGTTTCTCCAACTTCGTGAGATAGTGGTCGCGCATCTTCTTCTGGTCGTTGCTGACCTTACGGTCGGGCATCTGGGCCCATAGGTAGAGGTAGCGCAGCACTTGCTCGGATGGGTATGGGTCGATGTTCATACGCTTGAAGTCGTAGTAGTCTTCAAGAATTTCCCTGTCGAGAAATGCCAGGCCCTTATTCATCATATCCTCTACCTCCTTATCCTCAGAGGCGAGGTAGATGAGGTTCTCACAGACTGCTTCGGTAATGTAGTAGCTGCCGTTCATGCCTTCGAACCAACTCCAAGAGCCATCGCGGTTCTGCAGGTGCATGAGACGTTTCTTGGCAATTGAGATGCGTTGGCTCATCAGCTGCTCGTCGAAGAAGTCGATGAGTTCGGCACGCTGGTTCTTCTCCTTCAGGGCATCGCGCAACCACGGTGACTCCTGCAGGTCAATGTCCTTGAGGTCTTCGTTGTTGCTCAGCGGAGAGTCGGTGTCGACTGTCTGACGCTTCAGTATCTCATGGAAATTCGGTATCTGCTTGGCGAGACGGCTTGCAAATGTGTTGGCATAGAGCGAAGCTGCGAAGCATGGTGCGTTGTCGTATTCAGGCAGTTTGATGCCTTCGAGGGCTTCGATGACGGTCCATGATGGGTTGGCTGTGAACTCGAGCACCATACGTTTCTGTGTGGCTGTCGAACTGTTCTCGTTGAACAGGCTGTTGAGATCCACGTTCTTGTTTTCGCCGCGGAACACATAGAACGGTGCCGTTTCTGTCACATATTTCTTGGATGAGAGCACAGGCAGATAGTTGCGCTCGCCATCCGTGAAGTCTGGTGTCTCTGCTGTAATTTCGCAGATGAGAAGAGGATAGCGGTCGGATACGTTGTAATTGAAGACAGCCTGTGCGGTCTTGCCTGCCTCGACGGTTACTTGTTTCCTATCGGTATAGATTACCTCGTCGGTATCTGCGTCCTTGATGATGAAACGTACGGTGGTTGTCTGCGTCTGCTCGCTCTGGTTGATAACACGTGAAGCGATGCTGACCTTATCACCTTCGCGAACAAAACGTGGCATGTTAGGCTGAATCATGAAGTCTTTCTTTGCCACGATGGTCGTATCGACGGTTCCGTGGCGTACATCCTTCGTGTGGGCGAATCCCATGAACTTCCAGCGTGTGAGGCTCTCAGGTAGGGTGAAGCTGATATGAACATCTCCGTTCTCGTCTGTCAGCAGGTGAGGATAGAAGAAGGCAGTCTCAGCGAAATTGCTGCGCATCTCGATCGGTTTTTGCGGTTCTTCCAGACCTGAAAGTGAAATACCGCTGCCCTCTGAGGCTTTGAGGCGCATAGAGCCACTTCCCAAATTGCCGCTATCCATCACGATGTCAAGTCCTGCGATACGTCCTTGCAAGGCTTCATCGACAGAAGTCATCTCCAAACCTTCGAATTCTTCCATATCGATGGTTTGTTTTGCCATCGAGATTTCTGCTATAGGTATAGCTATGCCATTTGCACCTGCCCCTCTTAAGCGCATGTTGCTTCGATACATCACAGGACGCATGCCAAGGTAGGAGAAGTAGGATGTCAGTTCGTCGAACTCTCTGTACATCCACTCGGGCGTGTCGATGAGGTGACGGATCGTGAAAACAGTACGGTGACTTCCGTTAGAGATGGCGAACGAACCACGGTCGATACCGCCGTAGCGGTTGATGTAGAACCACCAGTTGTTGACAGCAAACTCATCGAGTGAGGCATCGTACATCGTTGCCATCATCTCGGCAGCATTGACAGGGCGACCGTCTTTATCCTTCACGGTGAGTACCCATGTTTCCTTCTGACCAGGGGTAAGTTTGTCGCGGAAGGTCTTCCAAGTGAAGCGCAGGTTGGTGTCGGGCTTCGAGTAGCTGAAAGTGTGTGTGTTAGAATAAACATGGCCATTGCGTACATAACCCAGTACCACACAGATGCCGTCACCGTAGGCTCGCTGGTAGTTGATTGTGAACTTGTACAGCTTACGGTCGAGGGTAAGGAACTTGCGTTCCATGACTTTGCCGTTTGCAATGATGGTGTACGATACGTAGGCATCGTCCTCGAGTGGTGAGAAGTAGAACACGGCAGGTTTGCTTTCAGAGAAACTGCTTCCAGCGAAAGTTTCGTTATCTACCACGCTGAAATCGTGGTCGAAGTCAGTACGGGCTTTGTCCAACTTGCTACCTGGTGCGACAGCTTCGTTGGTGTTGTAGAAGCTGATGTCTTCTGTCTCTGTGATTTCGTTGCCATGTGAGTCCTTAGCCTTGAATTCAAACTTGTAGGTTCCCATCGGGAGCGAAGGAATGACGATGTTCTGGTTGGTTGTGAATTCGCCATTGTAGAGTGCTGGGTCGTTCTTTTCTGCATTTCGCTTTTTGACTGTGTAGGTGCCGCTCACGGTCAGCTCTTCGTGGCTGGCGTTGTAGGCTTTCACCTTGGCCTCGACAGGTTTGGAGGTGTCGTTGATTATACGGCCACTATATGAAAGGCTGAAGCCACGTTTTGATACGGCTGTGTAGTAGTAGGTTTCGTGACTTTCACCAGCAATGTCTGTGATTTCGGCTTTCAGCTGATAGCGTACGACACGATCCAACTCTGCGTTGAGCTCATTCTCGGCAATGCGGAACGCAACCTTTGCATTTCCTTCTTCGTCGGTAGTCAGCTCACCGGTTTCAATCTCTTCCCAACGCGGAGAATACCAACTGCGGTAGTTGGTGTTGGCACTCGAGAGCGTGTATTTCACGGTTGCACCCTGAACAGGCACACCTGTGAGGCTCTTGGCGTTGAAGGTGACGTGTACGGAGTCGCCAAAGGTAATCTCGCGCTCCTCGTCTGTGCTCTTGTTCGATACTTCGAAGGTAGGACGCTTGTATTCCTCGACCCTGATATGCTGGGTTATAGAAGGGGAATGTTCGCCTTTTGGTCCCTCGAAGTTAACCGCGACGTGGTAGTTGCCAGGCAGGCGGTCTTTCGGAATGGTGAACTCGACGTCAGCTGTTCCCCATTCGTTGGTCTTGACGGTCTTGGTCTCTACGGTCTGGCCGTTGGCATCATCGAGCCAGACCTCTAAGTCGGTAAATGGCAGGATTTCGGATTCGTCGCCATCGCTCTGATAGGCTATCACACCCACGAGGGCTTTCTGTCCAGGACGATAGATGGCGCGGTCGGTAAAGATGTTCAGACGTCCTGTGACCTCAGGTTTCTCGCTGAGATTGTAGCCCGATACACCAATTGTTTCTGTGCGGTCATTTTGTTGTAGATAGGCGTATGCGCTGTAGTATTTCCGTTCTGGGGCAGTGAAGGTGCATTCTCCGTTATCGTTGCATTTGAGTGATATGGCTTCTTGGTTGCCAGTCGTAAGATAGACCGTTGCTCCCTTGACCGGACGTCCTGTCACTGCATCGACTACGGTGAAGATGTGTTTACGGCCAGGCAGACTCAGGTCGGTGAGACGGATGGTTGAAAGACGGAATTCTCGGGCTTCGCTGACACCACCATTCTCCATGATGGCCACATAGTGGTCGGCAGGCAGGGTCAGCTTGTCCGTGAACTCACCATCGTAGGGTAGGTTCTGGGCGATACGTGCACGTGTTTTCTCATCGTTGGTGAAGGTGTAGTTGCGTTCCAGAATCAGTTTGCCGTCCAGCTTCAGTCGGCCGTAGTTGTCTTTTCCGTTATACTGTCGAATGCTGAGTTTCACGCCCGACATATTTGTATAGGTCAGCTTGAAGGTGAACGGACGATTGGCGATGACGTCTTCGCCCGTAGCACTGAACTGGATGCTTCCATGCAGCATGTTCTTCTCGATTATCTTGAAGCAGTTCACCAGTTTGGAGTCTTTGTACTGAACCTGTGCATCACGTACAAACGCCAGCAGCTGGTCGCGTTTGGCGAGTTTGGTTTCTTTGCTGTCGGGATTGCGAGAGCTATTGATTTGTTCTTCCAGAGATTCTGCATAGGCCAATGCAACATCAGCTGCTGCCTCAAGGCCCTTCGACTCTTCCAGCAATGCCAACAGCGCCTTTTCGTGCTTTGCTGCTGGCATTTCCTCTATGTCGAGACACTCCAGCTGCATCAGGGTGTAGGCCTCACGGTTGTTTTCCTGCTTGTAGAAATCTCTTGCACCTTCATAGAACCTCAATCCATTTTCCGTACTGCGTAACCAAGCGAAGCGAGTCAGTACGCTCAGCAGGTCGTGACCAAATAGGCGGCTGTCCTCGTGAAGGGTGAACAGGGGGAGGTAGTCGGATGCTTTCTCGCGCGCGAGTTCCTTTTTATCTTTTAAACTCTTTGCAAGAAGCTCGTTTCCCATCTTTGTATAGTGAGCCACACTATCCTCATCCTTCCTGATGGAGTTGTTGTTACGCATGGCCAGATAGCCCGAACCCATGATGGCGTTGTATATAGCTTCCTCAGTAGGTGTGGTGTAGTCGGCAGGACGGATGTCGGCCAGACGGAAACTGTCGGCATCGATCGTGCTTTTGGTCTCTACGATACGAACCCACGCCTTCATCATCTGCGGGAAGTTCTTCTCTTTACGCGCTTTGTTGTAAATCAGCTGCGTTTTTTCAGTCACTTGGCGGGGAAGATCCTTCTCTGCCACTTTTTCTACTTCTTCCCACATCGACTCATAAGTCGTCTGGGCAAACAAACCTGATACATTCATCATACTAATCAAGACTGTCAATACGATAATTTGGACTCTTTTGTTCATATACTTTGAGTTTTAATGATTATCACTTCGTGCAAAATGCTTCGCCTCAACAATCCTCAAGTCAGCTTGAGATTGTATTCACTTCGTGCAAAATGCTTTCGCTCGGCAATTTAAACAAGCTTAATTGCTCTCGCTTAATCGCTTTTTTCAGCTTAATCGCATTTTTTTCGACTGCAAAGTTAGAGAATTTCGCTAAATCCACCAAGAAAATTAGTTTACAAAAAATTTACATTTTTCGGGGATTTTCCCTAAAAATTTACAAATAATTTACAAATCGGCCTTGTGGCTATCTGTGGACACGATTTTTGCTTTTGCGTTTTTTCGTGACTTTTTGATGCGAAAAAATGAAGAAAAAGAGATGAATGTTTCAAATCTGCAAGTATGTTACATTTTTGATAGTCACAATTTCTGTCCAAATTGCTTAAGTAAGGTGCGTCGTTCTTTCCAATCGGGCATAAAAACAGCCATTTTTCGGTAGAAATCAGCATTATGAGCAGAGATGTATTGGTGGGTCATCTCATGGAGAACGACATATTGAACGCATTCCAAAGGAACTTGTGCCAGATTGATATTATAGACGATAGAACGCTTTCGAGGATTGAATGTTCCCCAAACACTCTTGCGACGTAGGATGCGGAATGGAATCTCAGGACATTGCAGGCGTGATTGGTAGTCTTTCATATAGACAGAAACAACCATAGAGAGGCGTTCCTTATAGAAAGCAAGTAAAAGGGCTTCGCGTATTTCACGAGATGCACCAGACTTGATGTGCAAAGTGATAGTATCTCCTTCAATAGAAACATGTTTGGTTTCTTTGGGAAGTACTTCTTTGAGATGTATAGTATAAGGTGTGCCAAATAGCAGTACCTGTTCGCCTTCTACATAGTTGAGTTGGACGGGTTGTGGTCGTGATTGTACTTTATGAATGGCTTTTTGCATCCAGTCATATCGCTCGGAGAGAAAACCGATGACAGCTTTGCGACTGGTCCATCGGGGTGCAGTAGCGCAGACTGTACCATCGGGTGGTAAAACCCGCACACGCATCATGCGAACGCCACTTTTCCAAGTGAGTTGTACTCTGATATCGTTGATTTGGATGATTTCTGTTTTATTGGGCATCGAACGGACGGCGATAGGTGCAACCTTCTTTCCAACGTGAACAGCCATAAGCGGTCTTTCCTTTGATGATATGGCCTTCGTGGCATACTGGACAAGGAAGACCTACCCATTGGTCTGTGTTGTTGATAAGTGTAGGAGCCTGAGAATTTTGGGGTGTTGACGATTGTTTCGTAGCGGCAGTTTTCTTCTTGCGTGGTTGGAAACCAGCAGGTGCATTGGAAGAAGATGCTGCTGCAGGTTTCGTGGACTTTTTCTTGCCTTTTACCTCCTCTTCCATAACGGTGATACGTCGATTGGAATTGTCTGCACGAACTGTGTTTACAAGATCTGTCACCATCTGTTTGAGTTCGGAAATGAATTGAGGGGCACTATAGTCGTGATGTTCGATTTGTCGCAGTTTCTTTTCCCACATGCCTGTCAGTTCGGCACTCTTCAACAGCTCCTCGTGTATAAGTCCGATCAGTTCTACGCCTGTAGGGGTGGCTACCAGTGATTTCCGTTCCTTACGGATGTATCGCCGTTTAAACAGTGTCTCGATGATGGCAGCACGTGTGGATGGACGTCCAATGCCGTTTTCTTTCAGCGCATCGCGCAGTTCTTCATCATCCACAAATTTACCTGCCGTCTCCATTGCACGTAATAATGTGGCTTCTGTGTATGGTTTCGGAGGTGTTGTCCATTTGTCCATCAGCGAAGGCTCATGAGGTCCTGACTCGCCAATAGTAAAGGCAGGAAGGGTCTTCTCTGTTGTTTCGTTATTCTCGTTATTCTCTCCATTGTCAGCAGATGTGTTATCTTCTGAACCATCATTCTTTTGGTAGATGACGCGCCATCCTGGGTCGTTGATTTGCTTGCCTGTTACCTTGAATTCCACATCGCCTGCTTTACCCATCACGGTTGTCGTGAGGAATTTACAATCAGGATAGAATGCTGCGATGAAGGCACGTGCTACTAAATCATAAACACGTTTCTCGAAGTCCGACAGATTCTGTGCCGGTACCCCAGTAGGGATGATGGCGTGGTGGTCGGTGACTTTGGAAGAATCGAAAAATTTCTTGGACTTCGGAAGCTTCTTTCCCTCCAGAGGTTGGGTGAACTGTTCATATCCACGCAGTCCCTTGAGGATCTTCGGACACTTCGGGTAAATATCATCGCTCAGGAAGGTAGTGTCAACACGAGGATAGGTGGTGAATTTCTTTTCGTAAAGACTTTGTATGGTTTGCAAAGTCTGGTCGGCAGACATGCCAAACTTACGATTACAATCTACCTGTAGGGATGTGAGGTCGTACAGACGAGGAGGTGCTTCTGTGCCTTTTTTTGCAGATACATCGGTGACTTCAAAAGGGAAGTTCCGCACTTTCTCTAAGTACTCCAATCCTTCTTCTTGAGTGGTGAACTTACCCTTCGTGGCTTGAAAGGTAGTGTCGCGATAGATGGTAGAGAGAATCCAATACTGTTCGGGTACAAAGTTTTCAATCTCATGCTGACGTCTCACAATCATAGCGAGGGTTGGAGTCTGCACACGTCCGATAGACAGTATCTGACGATTTTGCCCGTATTTGATGGTGTAGAGACGAGTGGCATTCAAGCCTAACGTCCAATCACCGATTGCACGACTTAGTCCTGCTTCGTAGAGCGATTGGTATTCCGACTGGTCTTTCAAAGTATTGAAACCTTCGCGAATAGATTCTTCAGTGAGCGAACTGATCCATAAACGCTTTACAGGACATTTTGCACCTGCTTTTTGCATTACCCATCGTTGGATTAGTTCTCCTTCTTGTCCGGCATCACCACAATTGATAATCTCATCGGCATTTTGCATCAATTGCTCGATGACAGCAAACTGCTTTTTTACACCTGCATCATCTTTCAATCGAATTCCAAAACGTGGGGGAATCATTGGCAAATCCCATAAATCCCAATGTTGCCAACGAGGATTGTACTCGTTTGGCTCCTTGAGTTCACACAAGTGACCAAAAGTCCATGTAACCTGATATCCGTTTCCTTCAATATACCCTTGCTTGGCGTTTTTCGCACCAAGTACATTGGCTATATCTTTAGCGACACTGGGTTTTTCGGCTATACAAACAATCATTGCTTTAAAATGGCATCACGACATTGTTCCATCAACCACTTTGGGGTAGATGTGGCACCACAAATGCCAACAGATTCTGCTCCATCGAACCATGCATTATCAATCTCTGAGGCATCTTCAATCATGTGCGAACGTGGATTGACATTCAGACATTCTGAATAAAGAACCTTTCCGTTGGAACTCTTCTTTCCACAAACAAAAAGGATGACATCATGGTGTTCGGCAAACTCTCGAATGCGCGGTATGCGGTTTGCAACTTGTCGGCAGATGGTATCAAAGTAATTGAACTCTGCACCTTCTTGCATGTGCTCACTGATATAACTGACAATCTCACGGAATCCCTCAAGTGACTTTGTTGTCTGCGAATATAGTTGGATGTTGCGTGTGAAGTCGAGTTTCTGTGCATCTTCGAGGTTTTCGATTACGATAGCATTTCCTTCAGTCTGTCCCACCAGGCCGATTACTTCTGCATGTCCGTTCTTCCCATAGATAACAATCTGTTTTTTATGTTCCGGGTCGGCATCGTAATCAGCTTTGATCCTTTTTTGGATATGTAGCACAACAGGACATGTGGCATCGATAATCTGTATGTTTTGTTCTTCAGCCTGACGGTATGTTGATGGTGGCTCTCCGTGTGCTCGTAGTAGTAGTTTTGTGTCGTGGAGTTTGGAAAGGGACGCTTTGTTTACACTGATAAGTCCTAATGCTTTCAGTCGCTCGCACTCACGACCGTTATGAACGATATCACCAAGACAATAGAGTGGGGTGCTGGATGCGCTCAACTCTTCTTCTGCTTTGCGGATGGCTGTGGTCACACCATTACAAAAACCCGATCCGTTGTCAATTTCGATGAACACTATGATGAATGAATAACTTGGTTGAACTTATCTAATAACCACTGATTCTGTTCGTCTTTTGTCATGAATGAGTTATCGAGTACCAATGCATCGTCAGCTTGGCGTAGCGGATTAACCTCACGATGGGAGTCTATATAGTCTCGCTCCTGTACATTCTTCAGGATTTCTTCGAAGTCGACATTTTTCTCACCTTTTTCGATGAGTTCATCATAACGGCGTTTTGCTCGTACTTCTGCTGATGCGGTTACAAATACTTTCAGTTCTGCATTGGGAAAAACGGCTGTGCCGATATCACGTCCGTCCATCACGATACCCTTCTCTTTTCCCATCTGTTGCTGTTGGGCAGTAAGCACTTCTCGAACGAAAGGCAGTGCTGCAATAGGGCTGACATTGTTTGATACTTCCATCAAACGGATTTCGTGTTCTACGACTTCACCATTGAGACAGGTCAGAGGAAGACGGGTCTCTTCGTCGAGTTTGAAACTAATGGTAACATCTTTGAGTGCTGCTTTCAGCCCTGCTTCGTCAATTCCTTCAGGAGTAATGAACTTGTTGCGAAGTGCAAAGAGTGTGACTGCACGATACATTGCTCCTGTGTCTACGTAGATATAACCAACTTGTTTGGACAACCATTTTGCCATCGTGCTTTTTCCGCACGATGAGTGTCCGTCGAGTGCTACAATTATTTTAGAATGCATAGCTGGCATTGATTAAGAGTGATGAGGCTGCTACGTGATACTTTCCGTATGCCAGCCCGATTTTAATTTTCTTCAAAGACAATCCCGCACCGAGAGATACACCGGCCCAATGGCTACTATCCTGTATTTTCATTTCTTTTGACCTGCGTGGATTGATGCCTATTGCTACCCATGTTGTACTAGAAGGGAATATGTCTGCACCAAATGTAAGGTGGTGAATAGGCTTTTTGACATCCCAATCTGTGAGTTTGTCGAATGTTACTGACAGTCTGATAGGTGCGTTCTCAAAATCTTTCGATACACCAAAAGCCAAATTGAACGGCATCTTCTCGTGTGTTTCATAAAGTGCATCGACCTGACCTCCCAGATTCTGTGCAACAAGACTGAATGACCAACCAAGCTCAGGGGTATAGTAGTTTAAACCTAAATCGACAGCAATAGCTGTAGACTTGAATTCTCCATAATTCGATAACAGCACTTTTCCTTGTACACCACCTGATAGATAATCGGTAAACAAATATGCATATCCTGCCTGTATGTCAATATCCTTTGCAGAGAACTCTCCTATTGTGTTGAAGTTGGCGTCTGTTTCAATCAGGTCGCCATAGTTCAAGAGCTGTGCACCAAAAGCCCAAGTACCACGTTCACCCATGTGCTTAACAAAAGAGGCGCTCAACTTGTTTGTGCTTGATATATATGAAGCATAGTTGAGATTGAGCGTTTTGTTGGAGGTGTTGACTGTCAATGCAGGGTTCGTAAACAGCAACGAGGCATCATCTTCAATGATACTGATGTTGTTGCCTCCCAAAGCCGCTGCATGTGCTGACGTGGGAATCTCAAGGAATTGATAACCGGTACTGCCTTCCTGCGCATTGGCCAGCAGACCACATGCCATTAGGACTGTGACAAAGCAGGTTTTGAGTACCTTGTTGGGTGCGTGTAACATATTGTATGAAAAGTGTATCTTATTCATGATTAATGCTGTATGATAATGATATGATGCATTAGGATTGATGCATGATGCGATAATATTCCTCTAATAGTTTGTTGGCAGCTACGAACGAAGTCATTTGTCCACCCAATACCTGATTTTCCATTGTTGGAATCAGTTGTTTGATTCGGTTGTTGTAGAAGAAATTGTTCTTCAGATGTTCGTTGATACTTTCGTACATCCAGTATTTCGACTGTTCATTGCGACGATACTGGAAATAGCCTGATGCTTTTGTCTTCTCTACATAATCGAACACCATAGCCATGACTTTATCGATGTTCAGTCCATAGAATCCGGAATAACAAAGCACTTCTGGAACCAATCCGCTATCAGGCAGTGGGAACAAATGGAGTGCGTTACGGAAGTGGCTAGCTGCCAACTCGGCTTTCTCTACGTTATTTCCATCTGCTTTGTTGATGACAATACCATCCGCAATCTCCATAATACCGCGCTTGATGCCTTGTAGCTCGTCCCCTGTTCCTGCTAATTGAATCAGCAGGAAGAAGTCCACCATTGAGTGACATGCTGTTTCACTTTGACCTACTCCGACCGTTTCTACGAAAATCTTGTCGTAGCCTGCTGCCTCGCAGAGGATGATGGTTTCACGAGTTTTTCGTGCGACACCTCCAAGGGAACCGGCTGTTGGCGAAGGGCGAATGAATGATTTGGGGTGAACTGCCAGGCGTTCCATGCGGGTCTTGTCGCCCAAAATACTACCTTTTGTCTTTTCGCTCGATGGGTCGATGGCTAATACAGCGAGTTTCCCTCCATAGTGTTCGAGCACATGAATGCCAAAAGCATCGATACTGGTAGACTTGCCTGCTCCTGGAACACCCGAGATGCCGACCCTGACAGAACTGCCTGAGTATGGCAAACACTTCTCAATCACTTCTTGTGCGATGACCTGATGCTCTGGAAGGGTGCTCTCAACAAGAGTTACTGCCTGACTCAATCGAGTGACGTCTCCCTTAATGATTCCTTCGACATATTCAGCAGGAGTGAAGAGTTTCGTACGTTTCTTGCGCATACTCTTCAAGTATGGATTCACCATCTCCTGATGATCCACTCCTGCGTTCACCGTCAGTCCTTCGTATTCTGCACTGTTTTCTGGATGTTCCATCATTGGAATTACACCTTATTATATAATAGCTTAATGGTCGCCCCCTCCCTGCTCCCCCTCAAGGGGAGTGATGGGCTTAATAGCTTAATAGTTTATGAATTTGCATCGACGATTTTTATTTTCTCACGGATCTCTTTCAAGTCGGCTTTCAGTTTGTCGACTTTATGGTGTAGCTCTTCAACCAGGTTGCTGCTCTTATTGCCTTTTGAGAGATTAAGGAAACCAAGGTTGTTTTCGTAGGTCTTGATCTCTTGTTCTAAGATTTCGGCCTGACGTACTAATTTGTCTCTCATGCGATCTCCACCGCCCTCGCTGACTGTGCTCTTGAAGCGTTCAACACGGCGTTTCGATGCGGTCTCACCCAGGTAGTCGTAGAGACGGTCCATTTGTGCACGGAATGCTTGGAACACGGCATCTTTCTCTTTGAATGGTACATGTCCGATTTCGTTCCATTCACTCTGAGCGTCTTTCAACTGTTGACGGAGATCTGCTGTTTCTTCCGGTACGATAGCTTCAAGACGGGCAACAATTGCTTTCTTCTTGCTCAGGTTCTCGGCCTGTTCGCCATGCTGTGAAGATGTGTTTGCTTTCTTTGCATCAAAGAAGGCATCGCAGGCTGCACGGAATCGGTTCCACAATGCGACACTCTGCTTCCTGGAAACAGGGCCTATTGTGTTCCATTCTTTCTGAAGGGCAATGAGCGCATCGGCTGTTTTCTTCCAGTCAGTGCTGTCTTTCAATGCTTCTGCCTTCTCCACTAACTCTGTTTTCTTCTTGAGATTATCGCTTTGGCTCTCGCGGACTTCCTTGAGGGCTTCGGCTTTACGGGCAAAGAATACATCGCAAGCGGTGCGGAAACGATCGTAGATCTTCTGGTTCATCTTTTGTGGTGCATAACCTATCGTTTTCCACTTGGCTTGAAGACTGATTACTTTTTCACTGGTCTTGTTCCAGTCGGAGAATGATTTCAGAGCATCAAGATCAAAGCCTTCGATAATCTCACAGATTGCGGTCTTTTGATCTAAATTCTGATTCTCTTCTTCTTTGCGAGCTTCGAAATAGTCCTGATGACGTTTGTTGATGGTGGTTGATGCGTCTTTGAAACGATGCCACACTTCTTCGCGGAGTTCTCGGCTGACGGGACCTATCTCGCGGAACTGCTGATGCAGGTTTTGCAAAGTGCGGAATGCTCCTACGACATCATTGCTTTCTGTCAGTCGCTCTGCAGCTTCGCACAATGCCGTTTTCAGTTCAAGGTTCTTCTTGAAGTCGTAAGCACGGAACTCGTTATTGAGTTTCAAGGTATCATAGAATTTCTCTACGTTTATCTGATATGTCTTCCAAAGTTCTGTGCTCTTTTCTGCAGGAACATCTTTGATGCTGTTCCATTCTGTTTGAAGGGCTCTGAACTCGTTATACGATTTGTTGACCTCGTCAGGATTGTCGAGAATCACCTTGATTTTCTCGATGATTTGTAACTTTCTCAGGTAGTTCTGTTCTTTCAGCTGCTCTAATGCTTTGTGCTGAGCGGCACGTTTCTCACGGACGATGTTCATTTCTTCCTTGAACAATTGCTCTGTAGGATCCATGATAGGCGTATATGCCTCAGGTTCTCCTCCTTCGTCAATGTATTGTTTGTATGCCGCTTCTCCTTCCGCCTTGAGAATACGGTAGAAATGACTTTTCAGAGCATCCACTTCCTGTCGGTTAATCTCTTCATCGCTTTGTGCGATTTGTTTCAGCCGCTCTATGATTCCTTCTTTTGTATTAGGAATCTGCATCTCTGCTTCTGGTGCACTTTCTGCTTCTGGTGCACTTTCTGTTTCAGCCTCTGTTTCTGCCTCTGCTTCTGCCTCTGTTTCCGACTCTGAGTTTGGTGCACTTTCTGTTTCAGCCTCAGCCTCTGTTACAGATTCTAACTCCACCTCTTGTTCAGCTACTTCTGTAGGCTGTTCAACGGGCTGCTCTTGTTCTACGGCTTCTTTTGCTACAACTTCAGTTGCAGCAGTCGTTTCTGTATCAACTTCTTCTTGTTGAACTACAGGTTCATTGTTTACTAATTCTTCCATTTTGTATAATTTTTAGTTATTGTTTCTTTGTTATCCTAATATTTCGTTCATGGTATAGATATATACTACTGCCATTGGAATGGCAAGTAGGGAACTGTCGAACCTGTCGAGCATTCCTCCATGTCCTGGCAGAATCTTTCCCGAATCTTTAATGCCTAACTTCCGCTTAATCAGCGATTCTACCAAATCACCCCAAGTGCCAAATCCGATGACCACGATAGCAAGACCTGCCCATGCAAGTCGATTGGGTAGTTCTTCAGTAGCAAAGCCCTGATTGAAGGTGGCAATTACTTGTGACACTCCGATTGCCATCACGAAGGCAGCAATGCATCCCTCCCATGATTTCTTGGGTGATATGCGTGGAAACAATCGATGACGTCCCAACCAGGTGCCAAATCCGTATGCGGCTGAGTCGCCGAACCAAATGAAGATGAACATTGAGAGTATAAATACGGGATTGTACACCACACCATATTTCACAGAAATGAATGACAGGGTGTTGAGCAATGCGAATGGTAGGGCGATGTAGAGTTGTGACATCATGGTGAAGGCCCAGTTCATCAGCACGTTGTTCTTCGGGAAATAAAGTTCTACAATCAACAGATACACCAGCGTAATCAAATACGGAATGAATATCTCAGCACCTGTGATGTTAGCGTTAAAGGCCATGATCGCACCAAACAGATACACAGAAGCTACAGTCGTAATCAAACGGTTGACTTGACAGTTTTGGTATTTGTTCATGAGGGTGCAGAACTCCCACGTTGTCAGCCCTGAGAAGAGGGCAAACAAAAAACCGTAACTGATGGGATGCCATAAGATGCATCCTACGACAACTGCTACGAATGTCAGTCCTGTGATGGTACGTATGATAAAATCACTCTTCATTTTTCACTTTTCTCTCTTCACTCTTCACCACCCAAACAGCGTTTGTTCATGTGGGTCGGTGCTAGTTTTTCCTTCCTCACCTGCCTGCTGTTGAGGTTCTGTGTCTTGTTTATTGGCAACCTGATCGATTGAAGGTTCGGGTTTGGACTCTGTGTTCGTCTCTATGGGATCAATCAATTCGAAAGGTTCCATCGAGTCTAATTCATCAGTCACGACATCTTCATTTGTGGAAGTCTCAAAAGTGGTGACTTTCAACTCGTGGAATTGCTTTGGCTCATGTTTCTCCTCTTTGGCGTTTTCTTCTCCTTCTTTCACCTTCCCTATATTCTGTCCCTCTATCAGTTCACCTTTTTTAGCTTTCTCCACTACAGCTTCCACCACTTTCTTGCGGATAAACTCCTCGTTTTCTGCGCTGTGGTCGGTTCCGTAAGCATTATCGAGTGGCTGCTGGTTGGCATTTGCTGCAAGGATTTCTTCTGTGCGTGATACCCAAGGACGCTTGCCAAAGATGCGCTCTACATCTTCTGCGTAGATGACCTCTCTGTCAATCAGCAATTGTGCCAATTCTTCATGTCCTTCTTTGTGCTCGCGCAGGATTTGCTTTGCTCGCTCATACTGCTCTGCAATCAGTTTCTTCACTTCTTCATCAATCAGTTGAGCAGTATGGTCACTATATGGTTTGGTGAATGCGTACTCTTCGTTGTTGTAATAGCAAAGGTTTGGCAGCGAATCGCTCATACCTGCGTATGCAATCATACCGTACGAACGTTTGGTCACTTTCTCCAAGTCGTTCATCGCACCGGTTGATATTCTGCCGATACACAGGTCTTCTGCTGCACGTCCTCCAAGCGTAGCACAGATGTCATCCAACATTTCTTCCTTGGTAGTAATCTGTCGTTCCTCTGGCATATACCATGCGGCACCCAGTGCTTGTCCTCTTGGAACGATGGTCACTTTGACCAAAGGATTGGCATACTGACAGAACCAACTGATGGTTGCATGTCCGGCTTCATGGAGCGCAATGGCACGCTTTTCTTCTGCTGTCATCACCTTTGTCTTTTTCTCCAGACCTCCGATGATACGGTCTACGGCATCAAGGAAACATTGTTTGTTGACCCATGGGCTATTATTGCGGGCAGCGATCAGTGCTGCTTCGTTACAGACGTTTGCGATATCGGCTCCTGAGAAACCAGGTGTCTGACGGGCCAGCATATCTACATCGACCGTTTCGTCTATCTTAATAGGACGCAGGTGTACGTTGAAAATAGCCTTTCGCTCGTTAAGGTCAGGTAGGTCTACATGTATCTGCCTGTCAAAACGACCTGCACGCAGCAAAGCCTTATCGAGCACATCTGCACGGTTGGTGGCAGCAAGGATGATGATACCACTGTTCGTGCCGAATCCATCCATCTCAGTAAGCAATTGGTTCAGTGTATTTTCACGTTCATCATTACCTCCGATGCTGGCTTTATTGCCTCTTGCACGTCCTATGGCATCAATTTCGTCAATGAAGATGATACAAGGCGACTTGTCCTTTGCTTGTTGGAACAGGTCTCTCACACGGCTGGCTCCCACTCCCACGAACATTTCCACAAAGTCTGAACCCGACATTGAGAAGAATGGTACATCAGCTTCGCCTGCAACGGCTTTGGCAAGCAGGGTTTTACCTGTTCCTGGAGGTCCTACGAGCAAGGCACCCTTTGGAATCTTACCTCCCAATTCGGTGTATTTCTTTGGATTCTTCAGGAAATCGACAATCTCGTGTACCTCACGTTTGGCTTCTGTCTGGCCTGCTACATCCTTGAAAGTAATCTTGGTGGTGGTTCCGTTTTGGTCGAACAATTTTGCTTTCGACTTGCCAAAGTTGAAGATACCGCCTCCGATACCTCCACCTCCCATGCGATTCATGATGAAGAACCAGAATACTACCAACAGGATGAGGGGACCTATCTGAATAAGAATGTTCCACAACGTGTTGTCGTCGCGCTCATAACTTACTTTTCCACTAAACTTTCCATGTACGCGAGCTGAGTCAATTTTGTTTTCAAGACTGGTGACAGAACCGAACTCAACTTGTGGAATGCGTGGAGCCTGTTGTTTGTTTACATCGCCATAGATGTATTTTTCTCCTTTGGGGTCTACCTTGAATTTCAGTGTCAGATAGTCCTTGTTGACAAGGATCTCCTTTACGTATCCGCTGTCCAGACATGCTTGGAAGTCGGTATAAGCCAGTTGTTTTGCCGAGGGGTTGCTCGATTTTGTCAGAAAAACGTATGCAACTCCAGCTAATAATAATAGGTACAACCAGCTTAGATTATATTTGGGTTTGCGCATCTTGCCCGATGCATTGTTTCTATTGTTTGTTTCTTGTGCCATTTCGTCTCTTAGTTATTCTTCCATTCTCTCTTCATCTTCTTCTCAGTCGACATTCGGGATGTCTGTCAGGTCTGCATCTTCCCACAGATTGTCAATGTCGTAGAATTGTCGACATTCGGGCACAAACACATGTACCACGATATCTGCATAATCCATTGCAATCCAAAGGTTATTGCGTTGTCCGTCTACGGTCAGTGGACGTGCATCACGTTTCTCGCGCATCATATCACCAACCGATTCTGCGATAGCATGTACTTGAGTAGGTGTGTTTCCTTCGCAAATCACCAGATAATTGCATATTGTGTCGTCAATTTTTGACAGGTCGACCACACGAATATTCTTCCCCTTCTTTTCTTGAATACCGTCAACAACGGTCATGACAAACTTATTCAATCTCTTCATTCTTTGTAATTTTGCGACAAAGATAGCAATTTTATTGTGATGCACAAAATAAATAAGAATTTATTTTTGTGAAGAGGTAAAAAAAGACAGGGAACTTTGGAAAAAGTCCCCTGTTTGTTGAATTATCGATGCTTTTTCGTTTCGTTACAATGCGATTCTGCTGGTAAACATGATGTAACCGACTCTGCGCTTAAAACCTTGTGTTCTCTCAACGTCTTTTGAGAAGAAATTGTGCAAAGGCGTTGAAATCTGAAGCAAGTATTTGTGCTCTCCGTCATCTGGAGTGATGGAATAAGCAATATCAAATCCGATACCGCCACGAAGCATGTCTTTCTTCGGTCCTGCCATTCTTCCTCCACTTCCTGTTAATACGTCATAGAATACACCCAGTTCAACTGCGTGTTCATCGCCCTTACCGGCAATCAGTCCTAAGCGTGGCTGGAAATAATAACCACGAATGTTATTGAACTGCTTGAATACGACTTCCTGACTCTTGAAGTAGGCACCTGCATAGGCTCCGAGGAAGCCTGGTTTCCAAGATGCGTCAATACCGATGGCATAGTCGCCTGGGTTCTTGAATGGGTTGCTAAATGCATGGGTGTAAGGGCAGAATATTTCTGTCACACCTCCGAATCCTTTTTTCTGTGCAGCATACGGGAAAACCAGTTCTGCATTAGGAATGATTCTGTCTGCTAAACAATCATCATCGTCTTCAAAAGCAAATTCCTTTGTCGTGATGGATATTGCATCCCAAAGAAGTGTTGTGAAGTAGTTGGTCGACCATGCACGAGTGTTGAGCGTCCAATCGCTCTGAGCCGATACATTGGCAGCAAAGAGAAGTGCCAATACGATAGATGCTAATACTTTTCTCATTTGTGAATTGTTTAAGATGATAGTTGAAATGATGGTGCAAAGTTACGACTTTTTTCTGAATACCATACGCTCCTTCTTAAAAAAAGTGAAAATGTGCGCAATAAATTAAGATTTTCTGCGTTTTTATCAACATGAAGTGGTTTGAACGCATCAAGAATGTAAAGTTGTTGCTCATTATTGTGGCAATCATTATTGCCATCGCTTCGTTGCTGACATCGAAATACCTGATTGATGACCTCAAGCGCGAGGAACTCAACAAAATGGAGGTGTGGGCTGAGGCGATGCGCTCGCTCAATCAGGCTGATGAAAACACAGACATCAACCTCGTGCTGAAGGTTCTGAATGGTAATAATACCATTCCTGTGGTGGTGCTGGATCGTGAGGGCGATGTGCAGACTTCGCGTAATTTGGGAAAGGCATTCAAGGCTGATGAAGACTCGTTGCCTGAGATCAAATCGATGGCTCAAGCCATGAAACAAGCGAACCAAACCATCCGTATCAACCTCGACGATGCTGACGATTATATTGAAATATGCTACGATGAGTCGTTGATGCTGAAGCGCTTGGCTGTTTATCCCTATATACAATTAGGTGTTGTCGTCATCTTCGTGCTGATTGCTCTCTTTGCCCTGTTTGCTTCAATGAAAGCCGAGCAGAACAAGGTGTGGGTAGGTCTTTCGAAGGAAACGGCTCATCAGTTGGGGACGCCTATCTCGTCATTGACGGCTTGGACCGAGGTGCTCCGCGAAACTTATCCTGACGATGAGATGTTGCCTGAGATGGAGAAAGATGTGAAACGCTTGGAGCGTATCGCTGAGCGTTTCTCAAAGATTGGTTCTATACCCGAGCCAAAGGAGGTGGACATCAAGGAGGTGCTTTCTCGTGTCGTGGAGTATATGGAGCGTCGCACATCGAGCAAGGTGGTCATCACTACCCATTTCCCCGACCATCGTATCGAGGTGAAAATGGTGGCTTCACTCTTTGAGTGGGTTGTGGAGAATCTGTGTAAGAATGCGGTGGATGCCATGAATGGAACCGGGCGTATCGACCTCTACCTCCAAGACTGGGGTGATGGCATCGTTCTTGAAGTGACAGATACTGGTAAGGGTATGCCGAAGAGCCATTTCAAGTCGGTTTTCAAACCTGGTTTCACTACGAAAGCTCGTGGTTGGGGATTAGGTCTCTCGTTGGCAAAACGTATTGTGGAGGAATATCATAAGGGCAAAATATTCGTCAAATCTTCTGAGGTGGGGAAGGGCACGACTTTCCGCATCGAACTGCCCAAAGACCAATAAAGGTCAGCAGTCCGTTCAGCAGCAACATCTCATACCCGAACTTATATCCTGTATACTTCAATGTTGTATAGTCGATGATATAGCAAATCACTGGCGCAGCAATTGCTATATACGGCACAAATCTATCGTTTGCGCTCCTTTGCTCCTGCACTCCTGTCACTCCTCTAATCATCCCCCACGCAAACAATCCCAATAGCGGCCCATACGTATAGCTTACTAACGTATAAATCAAGTCCATCACACTTCCACTCCCTATCGTATTGAATGCTAAGGAACAAAGCAGGAAGGCAATCATCACTAATAGGTGAACCCGTTTGCGGAGTCGCTCGTCATGTTCCTTTTGCAGGATATCGATACACATCGATGTCGTGATGGCCGTCATCGATGAATCTGCACTCGAAAACGCACTGGCTACCACCCCAATACCAAAACAAATCATAGCAGTCTGGCCTAATGTGCCCGAGAGAACGATATTAGCCAAGAGTGAGTCTCCTTTTTCTGGTATTTCCATTCCGATTTGGCTGTAGAGCATGAGAAGCAGAATGCCAAGTGCCAGGAACAGCAGATTGACAGGCACGAACATCACGCCATAGCTGCACATGTCCTTTTGGGCGGCCCGTAGGTTCTTACAGGTCAGATTCTTCTGCATCATGTCTTGATCCAATCCTGTCATCACAATCACCACAAACACGCCGCTCAAGAACTGCTTCCAGAAGTGTTGTTTCGATGTCCAGTCGCTGAATTCAAATACCTTGGCATGAGGGTCGTTCCATACGGCAGTCCATGCATCCGTGAAGGTAAAATCGAGCTTCGCACATACTTGAACCAAGATGATGATCAATGCCAACAATAGGATAAAAGTCTGCAAGACATCCGTCCACACCAATGTGCGGATTCCACTCCTTCGAGTGTAAATCCATATAAACAATAACGTGATGATAGCAGTTACAGCATATGGAATGCCATACTGGTCGGCTACACATACTTGTAGAATCTGCACAACTACATAGAACTTGGCAGCAGCGCCTAAGAGTTTCGAGAGGATGAAGAACCATGCGCCAGTCTTGTAACTGGTATTCCCTAATCGGTGTTGTAGATAGGTGTAGATGGATGTGAGACCTAATTTGTAGTAAAGCGGAAGCAGCACAAATGCCACGATGATATAGCCTACGATAAAGCCCAGACACATCTGAATATAGGTCATATCTGTCGTCATCACCCATCCTGGCACACCAATGAAGGTCACCCCACTAATCGAGGCACCAATCATGCCAAACGCCACCAACGCCCAA
This sequence comes from Bacteroidaceae bacterium, assembly GCA_017529865.1. Taxonomy (GTDB): domain Bacteria; phylum Bacteroidota; class Bacteroidia; order Bacteroidales; family Bacteroidaceae; genus Colivivens. Next base: position 57,025 of record JAFXNA010000014.1, on the reverse strand, counting down.
GGTGATTTCCGCCCTGCCCTGAAAAACGCATCATTGCCTCCCTTCCCACTCAGACGGGCAACAATCAGCAACACAGCGAAATATATCAGTAGAGCGATTAACATCAATTATGCATTATGCATTATGAATTATGAATTGAATTTAAGAACTCCACACACGCATCATGTTCATTCGGAATCACCCCGTCAAGGATGGCTTCCTTCATTGCATTCTTTAGGATGCCCACCTCACGACTTGGCTGCAGGTTGAACATTTGCATGATTTCCTCCCCATCGACAGCAAACTTCATGTTGCGGATGCGGTCCTTCTCCTCGATGGCTACCAGTTTCTCCTCCACCAGTTCGAAGTTCCTACGGAACTGACGTTTGCGCTCCTCGTTCTTCGAGGTGATATCTGCATTACAAAGCAACATCAGGTCGTCGATATCGTCCCCAGCTTCGAACAGCAGGCGTCGCACAGCCGAGTCAGTCACTTCATCATCAGCGATGGCAATCGGTCGCATGTGCAGGCCCACGAGTTTCTCCACGTACTTCATCTTCTCATTCATTGGCAGCTTCATCCTTCGGAATATCTGCGGCACCATCTTTTCCCCAATATAATTGTGATTGTGGAATGTCCATCCTAGCGTGTTGTCCCACTTCTTGCTCTTTGGCTTCCCGATGTCGTGCAACAACGCAGCCCATCTCAACCATAACACACGATCCTTCTCGTCCGGCCATCTCTCGTCTGCACTCCTGTACTCCTGCACTCCTGCCACTCCTGTCACTCCTGTTGCCTTTGCCACATTATCCAGCACCTCTAACGTGTGATAGAAATTGTCCTTGTGGGCACGCCCGTTCCGTGTTTCTATGCCTTGTAACGCATATAGCTCAGGGAAGATGATTTCCAACAGTCCGCAGCGTTCCAGGTCGATGAAACCCTTTGATGGAATAGGCGAGAGGATGATTTTGTTCAGTTCCTCTGCAATTCGCTCACCCGATATGATTTTGATGCGCTCTTTGTTGCGCTCTAACGCATCGAAAGTCTCGTCTTCGATGTAGAAATTCAGTTGGGTAGCAAAGCGTATGCAACGCATCATGCGTAGCGGATCGTCGCTGAACGTGATGTCTGGGTCGAGCGGGGTGGCGATGATGCCGTCCTCCAGGTCATATAGTCCGTCGAACGGGTCGACCAACTCACCAAACCTGTCTTTGTTCAGACACAGCGCCATTGCGTTGATGGTGAAGTCGCGGCGGTTTTGGTCATCTTCGATGGTGCCGTCTTCCACCACAGGCTTCCTCGAATCGTGGCTATAACTTTCCTTTCGGGCACCCACAAACTCAATTTCTATCTCCCCTTGTCCTTTCTCTCCTCTAATCTTGATTTGCGCGGTTCCAAAGTTCTTGAACACAGACAAGTGGGCACGCTTACCCAATTTCTTCTGTACCTCAGATGCAAGTAAAATTCCCGAGCCTATAACCACCACATCAATATCATTGCTTGGCCTTTCCAGGAACAAATCCCTCACATATCCCCCAATGACATAACACTCCAGTCCGAGTTCGTCAGCCGTCTCAGATATCAAATGAAATATATGTTTGTCGAGTGCTTGCTTCAGCTCTTCATCCGTCAGTAATTTCATATCTGTACAATTGCAACTGCAAAGGTATGAAAAAAACTTTGCATGAAGAAATTTTCTGACGAAAAGTTGCTATGGACGCCAGAATCCGTGCTTCTTCTCGGCACAGATGAAAATATAAACTGTTAAGACAAGCATAGCAACGAACACAATCAGTAAGCCAATTGTCCATACGGCTCTTTTCCTCGTGCCCTCCTTCTCGAACGCTGCGAAATAGGTGAGGTAGCGGTCGTGTTTCCAAGCAAATAAATATTGTAACAGCATGACACCACCCCAAATCAAAATGAGATTTAGTGCGAGATTACTGAAAAACCATTCTCTGATGCTTCCACCCAGATAGTACTCCAGAATGCTGATACATAGTAGAAAAGGAAGTGCCGTCACAAGTGAGAAGAAACCATTTACAAAATACATAAAGTGGCCGCTTTCTGGGTTGTGGTATTGCTTATGCGCTGTTTCTTTAATAGAGTCAAACGTGATTCCTTCTCTCTCATTACGCCTTTTTATAGCAGGAATGCAATTCAGAATGAAGTAGAACGCCCGCTCGATTGGATATATGATTGGGTCGATGATGTAGCAACTGATAACAAAGTGAATGCTATATGCCGCATAGTATATCCTGTTCCAGAATTCTATGATTTTTTTCATGTCAACGTCTTCTTTTTGCCATTTTGTGATGCAAAGTTACAAATATTCGGCAATTAGTGCAAATATTATGCGTTTTTCTCAAATAACACCAATCATTATTTTGTCAGTTCAGTTTTTTGTTGTATCTTTGCATAAGGAAAATATAAGGAGCCACAAGGCTCATAAGCCGCCTAAAACTTTTTGCTATGTGACACTCATTCCCAACTCCAAAACACAAGGAAGAAGTAATGGACAGCACTAAGACAACTCTAAGTCAACTCTATGTCAACTCTATGGTACCGAAGAGATACCGAGCATGTACCGCATACTTACCTCAAGGTTACCGCATAGGTTTCTCATACCCCTCTCTTGTCTCCCTCTTGTCTCCCTCTTGTTCCTCTCTATGTTTTCCCTATGCTTTCTCATTAACGTAGGGTTTCGTTCAGGCTTTGATGGCTGCCGATTTCCTGTATCCGAGACCTGTGACGTGACAGATAAGTTGACCGGCTTGGTTGGTAACCCGGACTTCGACGGAGGGTATCTTATGGTGGTTGGCTACGTGGATGGCTTCGGCACGGAGGTGATCGCCTTCGTGGGCGCTGGATACATACATGATGCTGTTGCTGATGCCGAAGGTGAGTTGGCCGCTGTAGTTCATTAGGGCTGCGATGGCGAGGTCGGCAAGGGTGAACAGGGCTCCTCCCTGACATACGTTGCCTCCATTGAGATGATTGGCTGTTACTGTCATTTCAGCAACGGCATGGTGCTCGTCCGCCTCGGTTATCTTACATCCTGCGCTGGCGGCGAAGCGGTCGGTCTGGTTCAGTAACTCCTGTATGCTCATATAAAGTTGAAAGTTCAAAAGTTGATGAAATTGGTTGCAAAGGTAGGAAATAATTTATAATTCATCATTCATAACACATGATTATTTGCATAAAAGTGGCTCAACTTTTGGCTATATAATAAATAATGTGTAAATTCGCACCGGAAATGAATTAAAAATGTAAGAATGAAAAAATTATAAAATGTAATAATTATAGGTAATGAAAAAATATTTGTTATTTGCTGTAGTTTTTTTTGCAGTGTGTGCGTCATATGGTCAAATAGCCAATGGCCAGACCTCCCCTAACCCCTCCCAAGGAGGGGAATCTTCTCCCCTTGGGGGAGATAAGAGAGGGGTTTTAGATGCCATCTTGCGGGTGAACAACCATTGGCAGGCAACTCGTAGCCCTCTGTGCAGGGGATTTTGGGACAATGCGGCCTATTTCACAGGCAATCAGGCGGTGTATGAGTTGACAGGAAAACAGGAGTATCTGGATTATGCCCTCGCGTGGGCGGAATATAATCACTGGAAAGGAGCTACTCAGACGGATAAGTCGAAATGGGAGTATGCTACGTATGGTGAGGATATGAACCATGTACTCTTTGCAGACTGGCAGATTTGCTTTCAGGTGTATATCGACTTGTATAAGCTGGAACATCGGGCCGAACGGCTGCAGCGCACGCTCGAGGTGATGATGTATCAGGCGAAATCGAAGGAGGCAGATTACTGGTGGTGGTCGGACGCTCTCTACATGGGACTCCCCATCTTCTCGAAACTCTATACGGTGACGCACAACGAGCGATTGCTGGACAAGCAGTACGAGTGTTTCAAGTGGACTGACGACTTGCTGTGGGACAAAGACCAACATCTGTATTACAGGGACGGCAAGTATGTGTGGCCTAAAGTGAAGACGGCATGCAACGAGGGAAAGAGCTTCTGGGCACGAGGTGACGGATGGGTGCTGGCCGGACTGGCAAAGGTGTTGCAGGACCTGCCTAAAGACTCGAAATACCGACCCTTCTACGTGCAGCGATTCCAGCAACTGGCCAAAGCGGTAGCAGAGTGTCAGCAACCAGAGGGTTATTGGACACGTTCGATGCTTTGTGAGGCCGATGCACCAGGATATGAGACCAGCGGAACAGCGTTCTTCACTTATGGAATGTTGTGGGGCATGAACAACGGTCTGCTGAGTGTGAAAGATTTCAAGCCTGTGACAGACAAGGCGTGGAAGTATCTCACCACAATCGCACTCCAATCGGACGGAGGAATAGGGTATGTGCAGCCCATAGGCGAGAAACCTGATCCAACCCGCATAGCAGATGCAAAATCGCAGCATCCATTTGGTACGGGAGCATGGCTCTTAGCAGCTTGTGAGTATTATAAAAGCCTTGCAGCTAAAGAATGACAAATAGTAAATAAACAAATAATAACAAAAGTAAGTAGTAAATCGTAAAATAGTAAATGAGATTATGAAAGAATTTTTAAAGTACACATTGGCCACAATCGTTGGCATTCTTCTCTTAGGCCTTATCATAGGCATCTTCTCTCTGTTGGCATTGTCAGGACTGGCATCAATGTCTTCAGTATCTGAACCTATCAAGAGCAACTCAGTGATGGTGATTGACCTTGACGGTGCACTGGATGAGCGTGCTGTGGACAACCCATTTGCTGAATTGATGGGTGGTGGTAGTGAAAGTCTGGGTCTGAATGACCTGCTGACTTCTATCAAGAGCGCTAAGGAAAACGATGATATCAAGGGTATCTACCTGAAGGTGGGTCAGTTTGGCGGTGGTACTCCTGCTATGTTGCAGGAACTGCGTGACGCGCTGGTTGACTTCAAGAAGGATGGAAAGTTCATCATATCGTATGCTGACAACTACGGACAGGGTGCTTACTACCTCTGCAGTACAGCTGACTCGCTGCTGATCAACCCTGAAGGTATGGTGGAATTGGCTGGTATGTCACTTTCAACGATGTATTACAAGAACCTTATGCAGAAAATCGGTGTGAAGGCACAGGTGTTCAAAGTGGGTACGTATAAGTCGGCCGTAGAACCTTATATCCTTGACGATATGAGTGAGCCAAACCGTGAGCAGCTGACTGTTCTCTCTGACGAAATCTGGGATGAGATGCTGGACGATATGAGCAAGTCAAGAAAGATTGCAAAGGAGAAACTGGACGCACTGGTAGACAGCGGCATGATGCTCAAGGATGCAAAGTACTACGTAAAGAACAAGATCGTGGATAAGTTGGTATTTGCTGACGAGATCTCCAGCGTGATTAAAAACATGATGAAGGGCGACAAGAACAAGGACGGTGAATATAACGAAACCAAGTTTGCGAACGTGGCTACTTCTGCCAACAACGCTCCAAAGAGCATGAGCGGCGATATCGTAGCAGTATACTATGCAACTGGTGAGATTGTACAGGATGAGTCACCTACTTCATTCGGTTCAGAAGAAATGATCGTGGGCAGTGAAGTGGTGAAAGACCTGAAGAAGCTGGCTGACGATGATGAAGTGAAGGCTGTTGTACTTCGTGTGAACTCTCCAGGTGGTAGCGCATTCGCATCAGAGCAGATCTGGCATCAGGTGATGAACATCAAGTCGAAGAAACCAATCGTTGTATCAATGGGTGGCTATGCAGCCAGCGGTGGTTACTACATCTCATGTGCAGCAGACTGGATCGTAGCTGAGCCAACAACCCTCACAGGTTCAATCGGTATCTTCGGTATGTTCCCAGATGCAAGCGAACTGATGAACGACAAGCTTGGACTGAACGTCGCTACCGTAAAGACTAACGAATATGCAGACTTCGGTGGCTACTACCGTCCATTCAACGAGAACGAGAGTGCATTGCTGCAGGGCTACATCAATCGTGGTTACGAACTCTTCACCAAGCGTTGTGCTGACGGACGTGGAATGTCACAGGATTCTATCAAGGTGATTGGCGAAGGACGTGTATGGACTGGTGTTCATGCTAAGAAGTTAGGATTGGTTGACCAGTTGGGTAACTTGGAAGATGCCATCGCTGTTGCCAAGAAGAAGGCTAAGATTGAGGAATGTACTGTGAAGGACTATCCTGTACAAAAGACTTTCTTTGAGCAGTTGATGGATAAGACTTCTGAAAGTAGCATCGCAGAGGCACAGTTGAAGCAGAATCTGGGTGAGTTCTATGATGTCTATCGTGCAGCAAAAGACCTCCAGAGCAAAGACAGAATACAGGCTGCATTGCCTTACAAGCTGAAATTCAACTTATAAACCAACATAATCCAGGCGTTCCGCAAGGCGGGATGCCTGGATGACTTGTGATGTACAGTCTGTTACTACCATTAGCATGGATATATGATGGGGTGACATCAGTGCGCAACTTCATGTATAATCATAGGATTCTGAAAACGAAGTCCTATGATTTGCCAGTTATATGCATAGGCAATCTGACGGTAGGAGGGACTGGCAAAACGCCACATACGGAGTACCTGATTCGACTGCTTCAGAACGAGGAGTATAAGGTGGCAGTACTGAGTAGGGGCTATAAGCGTAAGACGCAAGGATACATGCTGGCTACAGGTACCTCGACTGCAGCAGAGATAGGTGATGAACCTTATCAGATGAAGTCGAAATTCCCCAACTTGACGGTAGCAGTGGATGAAGATCGTTGTGAAGGAGTGGAATGTCTGATGAAGAATCAGGAAACTGCTGATGTGGATGTGATTCTCTTGGATGATGCCTTCCAGCACAGACGGATACAAGCTGGGCTGAACATCGTATTGGTGGACAGCAATCGACCGATTGACAAGGACTATTTGTTACCTGCAGGACGGCTGAGAGAAAATGCGAGAGGACTGAAGCGTGCTGATATAGTGATGGTGACGAAACTGAAAGAGGAATTAGATGAGGCAACTATAAAGCAATATCAAGACAGACTGCGCATTAAAGACTCCCAGCAGTTGTATTTCACACGATTCAGGTATGGAGACCTATATCAAGGTGAGGAAATCATTCCGCTGGGCCAATTGAGCCAATATCATGTGCTGATGGTGACAGGTATAGCTGATGCTACTCCGATGGAGCAGATGTTGAAGCAGCAGACGGAGGTGACAACGATTCAATTTGGTGATCATCATACCTTTACCCAGCAGGATTATAAGCGCATAGAGACTGCCTATCAACAATTGCCAACAGGCAAGCCAGGCATTGTGGTAACGACAGAGAAGGATAGTGCGAGAATGGATGTGTCGCAACTGTCTATCAGGAAAAAGGTCTACACCTTACCGATAGAGGTGGAAGTGTTGCGAGAATCAGAAACAATCTTTAACCAACAAATATTAGACTATGTACGAAAAAATTCAAGAAACAGCAGCATTCCTCAAAGAGCGAATGACTAGTAAGCCGGAAACAGCCATTATTCTGGGTTCCGGATTGGGACATCTCGCAGACGAAATCGATGTAGAGACGGAAATTGCCTATAGCGAGATACCAAATATGCCCGTATCAACAGTAGAAGGACATAGCGGAAAAATGCTCTTCGGAAAGTTGGGTGGTAAAGAAATCGTTGCAATGCAAGGACGTTTTCACTACTATGAAGGCTATTCGATGAAGGAAGTAACTTTCCCTGTGCGTGTGATGTATGAACTGGGCATTAAGAACCTGTTTGTCAGCAATGCTGCAGGAGGTATGAATCCAGCCTTCCATGTGGGTGATTTGCTGGTGTTGACAGATCACATTAATCTGTTCCCTGAACATCCTTTGAGAGGAAAGAACTTCCCAACAGGTCCACGCTTCCCAAGTATGCACCAGGCATACGATCCTGAGTTTGTGAAGATTGTAGAAGAGGCAGCAGAACAATTGGGTATCAAGATTTTTAAGGGAGTATATCTTGGCACACAGGGGCCAACATTTGAGACTCCAGCCGAGTATCGTATGTTCAGAGGTATGGGTGCAGATGCTGTGGGAATGTCAACCGTTCCTGAAGTGATTGTAGCCGTTCATTGCGGTATACGTGTGTTTGGTATCTCTGTCATCACGGATTTGGGTGGATTCGAGGAAGCCGTAAAGGTAAGCCACGAAGAAGTACAAATTGCTGCTGATGCAGCCCAGCCACGCATGACTGCATTGATGAAAGAATTAGTAAAAAGAGTATAGAATGAAGATTGAAGAGTTAGGGGAATTCGGACTGATCAAACATCTTGCGTCTGCTATAAAGCTACAGAATCACTCTACACAGAAAGGAGTGGGGGATGATTGTGCAGTGTTGCACTATCCGCAAGAAAAGGATGTGTTGGTGACGACAGACTTGTTGTTGGAAGGCGTACACTTTGACCTGACTTATGTGCCTTTGAAACATCTGGGCTATAAGTCTGCGATTGTGAACTTCAGCGATGTGTATGCTATGGGCGGAATGCCTCGACAAATTACTGTAAGTCTGGGTATCAGTCAGCGCTTCACGGTGGAGGATATGGAGGAGTTCTATAGTGGCCTACAACTGGCTTGTGAGGCACATGGTGTGGATATCGTGGGGGGCGATACAACGAGTTCGATGACAGGTCTGACTATCAGCATCACCTGCATTGGTGATGTAGAGAAAGGTAAGGCCGTCTGTCGAAATGGAGCCAAACAAGGTGACCTGATTTGTGTGACAGGAAATCTGGGTGCCGCATATATGGGTTTACAGTTGCTGGAACGCGAGAAGGCAGTCTATTATCAGCAATTGCAAGAGCATCATGGGAATGAAACCCTTGAAATGGCTCAGCCTGACTTTGCGGGTAAGGAATACTTGTTGGAGCGTCAGCTGAAGCCAGAGGCACGACGTGATATTATCTTGAAGTTGCAACAGCAGGGCATCCAGCCTACTGCCATGATGGATATCTCGGATGGGTTGTCGAGTGAGTTGATGCATATTTGTGAACAAAGCAACTGTGGTTGCAGAATCTACGAAGAACATATCCCATTAGACTACGAGACTGCATCGCAGGCAGAGGAATTCAACATGAATGTTACGACTTGTGCACTCAATGGAGGAGAGGATTATGAACTCTTGTTCACGGTGGCCTTAACAGACAAAGAAAAGATAGAGAAGTTGGAAGATGTCCGAATGATTGGTTACATCACCAAGGCAGAAGACGGAAAGGTGTTGATTACGAGAGACGGAAGTGTGTTTGATTTGAAGGCACAAGGATGGAATCCTTTGAAGAGTGAAGAGTAGGCTCTTTTTGCTATCCTTAATGTGTCTTTTTGCAACCCTTAATAGTAACAGATTTTCCTCTTAATGGGAAAAACAATTCCCCTTAATGGGAAACATTATTCCCCTATATGGGAATCAAAAATTATATAGGTGATGATCCCTGATGTATTTAAGTACGTCAGGGTTTATCTTTTTCAGTTTTTTGTGCTTACGAATTTCTGTGCTACTGATGTCGTAAAGAGGTGTATCAACAATCGTGACAGAAGACTTTTCTGGTGCAATAGACAGGTCGATTGTGTAATTCGGACGTTGGTAAATCAGAATGGGATAGGTGCTGAGAATATCTGTAGCGTGATACCAACGAGGAAAGTTCGTCCAATTGTCTGCTCCTATGACAAGACAGAATTGGTGCTGGGGATATTGCTCGGAGAGTAGTGTGAGTGTGGTGTAGGTGTAAGAGGGAATGGGTAGATTGCGTTCGAAATCACTCACTCGAATGCCTTCCATCCCTTTTGTCGCAAGTTGTGCCATTGCAAGCCTCTCTTCGTATGGAGCTGCATCCGGCCCTTTATGCGGATTCTGCGGAGAAACCATCAGCCACACTTCATCCACAATCTGTTGCTCGACCAACGATTGTGCTAATGATGTGTGTCCTATGTGGATTGGGTTAAATGTCCCCCCGTAGATAGCAATGCGCATTTTTTTGTTGAAAGTTTATCGTCCGTTGAAAGTTGAGAGAGACTTTATTGATAAAGGAAGTTTTTAACCAGCTCGAGTACTTCTGATTGGGCGGTTGCTAAGTCGTCATTGATGACTGTCTTGTCGAAATGAGGAGCTTGGCTGATTTCATATTCAGCTCTTGCAATACGCTGGTCAATCACTTCTGGACTGTCTGTGCCACGTTTTTCTAAGCGTTTGCGTAATGCTTCAATGCTGGGCGGCATAATGAAGATGCTCAATGCTTCTTCACCAAAATGTTTCTTAATATTGATGCCTCCATTGACATCCACATCAAAGATGACGTTTTGTCCTTGAGCAATTTGCTTCTCGACCTGCGATTTCAACGTTCCATAAAAACATCCTGTATAAACTTCTTCATATTCAATGAAGTCATTGTTGGCAATGTGTGTGCGGAAATCTTCAACGGAAGTGAAGAAATACTCTACACCATTTTTTTCTTTTCCACGAGGAGCCCTAGTCGTTAAAGAGATAGAGAAATGCATATTAAGTCCTTGCTTCATCAAGTAATTGACAATGGTGGACTTCCCTGTGCCAGAGGGTGCTGCAATGATGAAAAGTTTGCCTGGTTGCATGATTTACAATACGTTTAGCACTTGTTCCTTAATCTGTTCAAGTTCGTCTTTCATTTTTACGACGATATTCTGCATTTCTGCCTGATTGGATTTACTGCCAGTTGTGTTGATTTCTCTACCCATTTCCTGTGCAATAAAACCTAGTTTCTTGCCTTGCCCATGACCTGTTTCCATTGTCTCCGCAAAATACTTGATATGGTTGGTCAAACGCTGCTTTTCCTCGGAAATATCCAATTTCTCTATGTAATAGATCATTTCCTGCTCAAGCCTATTGTTATCGTAATCAATGCCAACGAATTGTGTCAGGTTGGTAACGATGCGTTGGCGAATCTTTTCTGTGCGTTCTTTCTCGAAAGGTTCAATACTTGCCAATAAAGTGGAGATATTGTCAATTTTTTCCTGAAATTTCTTGGCAAGAGCTATACCTTCCTGTTTGCGGAATTCAATCAAATTGGCAACAGCTTCCTTCACAGCTGTGAAAACAACTGCCCATTCTTCGTCAGTGAGTTCTTCAATTTCTGTACGGGTAAGTACTTCTGGCATGCGAAGAAGGGTCTTCATCCATTCGCTTGAAGACTGAAGACCTGACATGTCTAGGTTTAATGTAGCAGATAACTCTTTAATCTGCTTATAATAATCAAATACTAATGCTGTATTGATAGGTGTAGCGCTTTGCGTTTCGTCTTTTTCCGTCCACAGCACAAAGTCTACTTTGCCTCGCTCGAGTTCTGCTGCGATATAGTTACGGATCTCAATTTCTTTCTCGCGATAGAGGGGAGAGATACGTGTGGATAGATCGAGGGCTTTTGAATTGAGCGATTTGATTTCGACATGAATCTTTTTCCCATTGAAATTTGCTACGCTTTTTCCGTAGCCAGTCATTGATTGTATCATAAGATGTATTTCTTTTTGCGAGTGCAAAGTTAAGAAATTATATGTAAATATAATAGGTGAACTATTGAAAAACACCCCAAAAGAGGCGCAAAAGCGTAAAATTCAAACATTTTACACCTTTTTTAAGCATTTTTTTAGAAAAAAATGTTTGTCGTTAATATAAATTATGTATCTTTGCAACGATTTTGGGCAGTTATAATGTCCTGTGTTTTAAATTGTAGACTGATAATATTACAAATAGTTACTAAAATAATTTTTTAATTAAACAAAAATCAAACAAAATGAAGAAATTTCTTACTTCCGTTTTCATGCTTTCAATGGTATTGTTTAGCATGAGTGTATTCGACTCTTGTAAGGATTACGACGAGGATGAGTACAATGATCTGTTAATTCAGATTAACAAAAACGATGCAAATCTGAGAACTTGGATTGGAGCTAACTATGCTACACTTTCTGCTCTCAGAGATTCGATTGTTGCTGTTCAGCAGAGATGTCGTACAAACTGTGGTATCAGAATGGATCGTCTTCACGACTCAATCGATGCTAAGGCTGACCAAACAGAAATTATTAAATTGATTGATTCAATTGCTGACTTGCGTACAGTTGACAAGGGTTTGCAGGACCAGATTGATTCCCTTAATGCATTCTTGCAGGATACGACAAGCGCTATCTCGGGTAGTATTACAACAATTCTTGGTAAGATTACGAATATTAATAACACATTAACCGATCTTGGTGCAGCTCTTGAAGCATTGAAGAACAATACTTATACTAAGACTCAAGTTGATAGTATCTTTACTTTCTATGCAAAGCAGGCAGATCTGTTAGCTCTTGATTCTAAAGTTAATAACGTTGTAAATGAAGCTGCTAAAGCACTTGCTCTTGCAAAGGCAGATTCTATTCGAATTGATGCTTTGACATCTACTGTTAGCGACTTCTCTAAGATTGCAAACGAGGCACTTGAGCGTGCAAAGAATGACTCTGTAATTGCAAATGATGCACTTGCCCTTGCAAAGAAAGACTCTGTATGGGTAAAGGAACTCGAAGGTACAGTAGCTACTTTGGATAGTACAGTTAATGTACTTGATAAGTTTACTAAGAGTCTCGACGAAGCAATTAAGACAGCTGATGAAAACCGCAAGGCTGCAGATGAGCTCCTTCAGAATCAGATTGATGCACTTGCAACTGGTATGAACGAGTTGAATGACAGTGTTGACAATATTCTGAATGTGAAGATTCCTACATTGGAGCAAGCATATAAGGATGCAGACCAACTTCTTCAGGATAGCATTGATGCTCTTGCTGCTCAGGTTAAGCAGAATGCAGAAGATATCGCAGAACTTTCTGACAGCATTGATAAGGTCGCAGCACGTGTAGACCAGATTGACGAGGCTCTTAAGGCTCTCATCACTGGTATCGTTGTTCAGGCTACTGAGAACCCTGTATTCGGTTCATTTGCATTGCCTATCGGCGTTAACTCAAATGTTCTCATGGCATTCTATGGCGAAAGCGACAATCCGGTTGTATTCCCAACAAAGGAAACTGCTAATTACGTGAAGAATTCACAGACTTTCACAGAAGGAGACTGGAACATGATTAAGAATGTTTCACAGTTCAGATGTGCAGGTAACAAGACTCTCTTCAATGAATCAGAAGGTAATGCTGGTACTATTTACATGACAGTAAACCCAGGTTCTGTTGATTTTGCTGGTCAGACTCTTGAGCTTGTTAACTCTAAAGATGAAGCTTCTAAGATTACTCTTAGCCCATTGAAGAAGGAGAACGATGTTGAACTTAAGTTTGGTTACACTCGTGCTGCAGAGACTAATGGTTTCTATTCAGCAAAGGCTACGTTGAAGGAAGAGGACATTCAGGCTGTAAAGGTTAAAATTCAAGACGGTTGGGTAGAAGCCGCTAAGGACGCTGTGAAAAAACGTTCAGTTTCTGGTTTGGCTCCATTGGCAGATTTGTTGTATCGCCAGTTTGATGGCATCCTCCCAGCACAGGGCTTGAAGGCATCATGGACTGATTACAATGGCGAGCACAGCGTATACTCACAATATGGTATAGCTGCTACGGCTATTAAGCCACTCTCTTATGCATTCCTTCAGGATGAGCACGTATATACAGTTCCTGGTTATGAACGTGCAATTGCTATCGTTGATCGCATTGCTAATAGAATTAAGAGCAGAGTTCCTAATGAAATCATGAAAGACATGCGTAAGGATTTGCAGGGTCTCAATATTAAGAAGATTGAATTGCAGGAATTGACCGCAGAACAGCTTGCTCTCTTTACAGTTGAAATTGACGATGATATTACGATCGATGGCCAGGACTTCACGATTGACTTCTCAAAGAAGTATGCTGTTCAGGATGATCAGATTACTGTTCCTACTTATACATATAAGGTATATCAGTCAGGTGTTGAGCGTGGTACCGTAACAATTCCTGAGGCAGTGTATGACCCAGATGCATATATCGAAATTGACTTCTCTCAGGACATCCATGTTGATGGCTATACAAAAAAGATTTATTATGTTTGCGATATGGGTGACGTAGTAAAAGCTATGTGGGGAGCTGCACAGGGTGAGTTTGCTGATATCAACGAGATGCTTAAGAGCTTGAAGGAGATTGTTGACGATGCAAATAGCTATATCAATTATGTTAACGACCATTTGTCAGATGTTGGTGATTTGGTTGACCGGATTACAACAACAGATATTAAGAGATATATCAACTATTTCAATGACAAAATAACTGACTTCGTCAATGACGGAAATTATCGTATCCAACCAATTCTTTTGGTAGGTAACAGAGCTACAGGAATCAAGGTCGCAAGCCGTAGTAAGGGTGTAGCAAGCCAGTTGAAGGCAGGAACAGTTGAGTTCATCCTTACTTCTTACACAGCAGAAATACTTACTCCTGCATTTAAGAAGCACATCGCTGTAACAAACGTATTCAAGGGCGGTAAGAGTGCACAAGGTGGAGATGCACAATGTAAGCTCGCTCTTGATGCTGCAAATGGAGGTGAGATGATGAATACTGTGATTGATGGTAACAAGTGCTCTGTAGTTGCTACATTTGCTAAGGGTTTTGTTTACGAGGTTGCATACTCTGCTCTTGACTACTCAGGCAATATCTCTATGCACAAGTACTATGTTCAGTACTAATTCGATAGTTACACCTTATTATATATATAAAATAAGTAAAAGATTAGAATTATGAATATAAAGAAAGTATTATTCACCGCTGCTCTTGCGCTTGGCATCATGAGTGTATCTGCTCAGGAACAGCAAACTATTGAGGTATTCAAACCACACTGGTATTTCCAGTTGCAGGGTGGAGCTCAATATACTTTGGGAGAGCGTGATTTTAGTGATCTGATTTCTCCAAATGCACAAGTAACTGTCGGCTACAACTTCAACCCAATCGTTGGTGCTCGCCTTTCTGTAAACGCTTGGCAGAGCAAGGCAGGTTCTACTATTGACAACATAGAATATGCATGGAAGTGGAAATATGTAGCACCTTCTTTGGATGTTACTTTCAACCTTTCAAATGCTATCTGTGGCTATAAGGCCAATCGCTTCTTTAACCTTGGCGTTTTTGCAGGTATTGGCGCAAACATCGCTTTTGATAACGATGAGGCAGCTGATGTAAACAATACTCTCATCGCTCTCTATCCTGGTGCAACAGCGTTCCGCCCAAATGCTGACCAGTGGCTCCGTTATCTTTGGGATGGAACGAAGGTGCGTCTGAACGGACGTGCAGGTATTACTGCAGACTTCCGTGTAAGCGATCGTGTTGCTGTGGGTCTCGAACTTCAGGCAAATATGCTTAGCGACCGTTACAACTCAAAGAAGGCACCTAACCCAGACTTCTATTTCAATGCACTCGCAGGTGTGAAGGTTGCTCTTGGTGCAACTCACACTTCTAAGGTCGTTGAACCTTGCAACCGTGTGGTTGAAGTTGAGAAGATTGTTGAGGTTCCAAAGGAAGTTATCAAGTATGTTGAAGTAGAAAAGCCTACTAATAAGCAGGCAGAGGTTGAGCCTCTCAAGGAGACTTTCTTCTATGCAATTCGTCTCTCAGATCCTACAGCTAACGCAACTATTGACAAGATCGTTGCATGGTGCAATAAGTATCCTACAAAGAGTATCTCTATCAGTGGTTATGCTGACAAGGGCACTGGTAATCCAAAAATCAATCAGGGTTATGCTAAGCAGCGTGCTGAGAAGGTTGCCAAGATTCTTCAGGAGAAGGGTATTGCAGCAAGCCGTATGACAGTTGAGTCATTTGGTGATACTGTTCAGCCATTCCCAGAGAACGATAAGAACCGTTGTGTAATCGTTGTAGGTGAATAATTGATTGTAAACGATTCAAAAACGATTATAATTTAATTAGAAGGTATAGGAAAGCACATGCCTACCTGTACCTTCTTTTTAGTAACTAAGAATTTTTATATGAAACGATTCATAGTATTTCTAGTAGCGATCTCATCTGCTCTTTTTTCGTTTGCCCAGTTGACAGGTGATGGTTTTTATCGTATCAGAAACTATGGTACGGGATACTATATTTGGGTATGCGATAATACGGGAAGCATCAATTATGTTGCAACTACTGCAGATATGGGGGCATTGCAATTATGGCCGGAACTGGATAATGCAATTTCTGAACCAGCATCTGTGTTATATATGACACATGTGGGAGGAGAAAAATGGGATGCAAAAGCACAAGGTACTGGCGTGTATAAAATGATTCAACATTATTTACAGGTTCGTACGTTGGGAGTTGCAGGCAGTAATACTTTGTATGAAGTTTATGCAACAGAGGCTGGAATGACAATTTATCTTTCTGATGTTGGTGGCTGGGGAGGTGATTACCATTCGCTGGGCACAACAGAGGTATTAGGAAAAACTGCTAAACGTTGGATAGCCGAACCAATCGATGCTAATACGGACAATTATTTTGGCGTAACTCCATCTGTGGTTTTGGGTGATAAATATTATGCTCCTTTCTATGCTGATTTCGCATTCTCATTTGCGTCAGCGGGAATGAAAGCATTTACGATCAGTGCTGTTGACAATGGTATTGCTATTATCAAGCCGATTGAGACAGAGGTCGTTCCTGCATCAACTCCAGTTATCATTGAATGCTCATCGGCAGATAAGTCGGATAACAGATTGAATCTGTTAGCAGGGTCATATCCTGCTGTGGCAAATAACAAACTAGCTGGTGTGTATTTCTGTAATGAATTCAGAGAAAAATCAAAGGATGCGATAACTCCATTTGATGCCTCCACAATGCGTGTATTGTATGTGAATGCGGAAGGAAAACTGGTATTCGGTACACAGACCACAAACCTTCACATTAATTGGTATGGAGATGATGGCAAGCGCTATTTGAATGCTAATCAGTCATATTTGCCGGTTTCGACGGATGCCCCAGCAGAATTGACTATTATGACTGAGGCAGAGTATGCTGAGTATAAAGCAAACTTGAAGTATACGGTTACGTTTATGGTTGATGGGCAGGTTTACCAGACTTCTGAGTTGAAGGAAGGTGAGGCGATTACTCCTGCATCTGCTCCTGTGAAAGAGGGTTATACTTTCTCTGGTTGGAGCGAGGTTCCAACAACGATGCCGGCTCATGATGTTGTAGTTTCTGGCTCATTCTCTGTAAATAGCTATAAGTTGACTTATCAAGTGGATGGAACAGAATATAAGACGCTTAGTGTGAACTATGGTGTTACTTTATCACCAGAGGAGGCTCCTGTGAAAGAGGGTTATACCTTCTCTGGCTGGACCGGACTTCCTGCTGCAATGCCCGCCAATGATGTTGTGGTCACCGGTACATTTAGTGTTAATAGCTATAAAGTTACATTCATGTATGGTGATAATGTGTTGAAAACCATTACTGTGGAGTATGGTGCTTCTATCCCGTTGCCTACATCACTTGATAGCGAACGCTATACATTGGTGGAGTGGCTTGAGGTGCCAACTACAATGCCAGCTCACGATGTGACTATCTATGCTAACTATGTGGATGGCATTAGTATCGTAGAGACAGATCGCGCATTTATTCGCCGTGTTCAGTTGAATGGTGTTTCTACGAACACCCCAATGAAGGGTATTTATATCATCCGTATGAGCGATGGCTCTACAAAGAAGGTGATGGTTAAGTAATATGTTCTTTCCGTATAGAAAGGGGATGTGTTTTAATAGCACATCCCTTTTGCTTTTTAATAGTATTGTTAGAAGAGTCTGCGGGTAATTCGTAGGTTGAAAACAGGATAGGGCGGACGCCAAGGTAATGAGTCCTCAAAATCTTTATTATTAAGCCACAGATCCTTGCTTATGACGAGTCCATCGTGTAAGGTTGTTTCTGGGATGTTAATAAAGAGCAGACCTGCATTAAATGAAATACTAGTGCGCTTGTCCTTCGTTAGGAATGCTTCGTATCCTATACCAATATACGGACGGAAACTGTTGATTTTGGAATTTGCTTTCACCATGTTGTTCTCGTCGGGCTGCATGTAGTAGTAATCGCCTTGCTTGTGTATGAGATCGCCTTTTGCATAGCGTACATCGCCCTTTTGGTGCAGGGTTTCTCCAGTGATGGGATCAAAGGAGTCATATTCCCAAAGAATATCGTTTTGGGCATAGACATCATGTCGGTATTGTCCGATGACAATGCCCATATCTCCATAATCAATAATATCAGAGGTGAAAGTATAGGGTAGATAGACGGAATGCCCATTGTATGTAATCAATGGTTCTTCTGCCAACGCACTTTGACGCATGTTATTGTACATTGTCACCATCATCAGCTCTGTCATGTTTGTAGTTGTGTTGTAGTACTTATGGATGGCGCTGTTTCCCCAATAGAATCCGGCGGTTATGTACCAGTGTTTGGTTTCCCAAGGGTAATAGTCGAACAGCAACTTGAAGTTGTTGAACGAAAAATCTCTTATGATATTGATTTGCTGGTCAAGTTTTTCTCCCGTGACGCCTCCCAAAGTGGTAGCAATCTTGTTGAACTTCTCTGCAGAAAGAGCTTTGTTCTGTTCGTAAGTCAGTTTTGGGTCAAATTCGCCTACCTCGATGTCGAACTTGATATCGTATGATGATTTCGAGAAGAAGGATGCACCAGTTCTAATGCGGAATCTGTCACTGATAGGAGTTGCAAGTTCAAATCCTATCCCATCCGGTAGTCCTGCTGTTACAGACAAATCCAAGTGCTCCAGCCGAAACTGGGCAGATGAAGTCGCGCATGAAAGCACGAAAGCAAATGCTGTATATAGAATCTTTTTCATCTTGTCATTGTCTGTTTTGCGGTGCAAAGTTAAGAAAAAGTTTATAAACAGCCAAAGAAGTAGCAAAAATAAGTAAAAAAGTTTTGTCAGTTCGTGAAAAAGCCGTACCTTTGCACGCCGATTATTATCAGAGAGAGTCATTAGTTCTCTCAAAAGGGTGTGTAGATAGCGTGAACTTTGGCCGGTTCTGTGGTCTGTGAATCACTCAAATAAACTAATCTCCGCCGCTAATCCCGAAAGGGAGAACGGTAAGGGAGTGATTTTTCGTGATGTTAATTGAATAACTTAAACAAAGAAAAAATGAATACATTAAGTGAGAAGACCCGTTTTGTGACAACAGCAGAAGCTGAGAAGCAGTGGGTCGTTGTAGATGCAACCGACCAGACAGTTGGTCGTCTTAGCTCAAAGGTTGCAAAGATTCTGCGTGGTAAATACAAACCATGCTTTACACCTAACCAGGATTGTGGTGATAACGTTATCATTATCAACGCAAGCAAGGTTAAGTTCTCTGGTAAGAAATGGACAGAAAAGCAGTATCTCACATTCTCTGGTTATCCAGGCGGTCAGCACAAGGCAAGCCCTGCAGAGTTGGCAAAGCGTCCTCATGGTTATGAGAGAATCCTTCGTCATGCAGTCAAGGGTATGCTTACCAAGGGTCATCTTGGCACTAAGTTGTTAGGCAACCTTTATATTTATGAAGGTGCAGAGCACAAGCAGCAGGCTCAGAGTCCAAAAGAAATAGATATTAATACATTGAAATAAAAAAGAAGGTATATGGAAATGATTCATGCAATTGGTCGTCGTAAGGCCGCAGTAGCACGCGTATATCTTACAGAAGGAACAGGTAAGATCACTATCAATAAGAGAGATCTTAAGGATTACTTCCCATCTGAACTCGTACAGTTCGTTGTTAAGCAACCATTAAACCTTCTTGATGTAGCAGAAAAGTATGATATTAAGGTAAACCTCTATGGAGGTGGTTTCACAGGTCAGTCACAGGCTCTCCGTCTTGCAATTGCTCGCGCACTTGTTAAGATTAATGAGGAAGACAAGAAGGCACTCCGTGCAGAAGGCTTCATCACTCGTGACGCACGTATCGTAGAACGTAAGAAACCAGGTCGTCCAAAGGCACGCCGCAGATTCCAGTTCAGTAAGCGTTAATGCTTAACGAATTGTTTAGTATCTAAACTCCCAAGATCCTTCACCGGCTACTTGAGAGTTGGGTTCAATCAACTTAAAAAGAAAGTAAACAAACAAAACAAAGAAAGAAAATTATGTCAAGAACTAATTTTGAACAATTATTGGAAGCAGGTTGTCATTTCGGACACCTCAAGAGAAAATGGAATCCTGCAATGGCTCCTTATATCTTCATGGAGCGTAACGGTATTCATATCATCGACCTCAACAAGACAGTAGAGCATATTGATGTTGCTGCTGATGCACTCAAGCAAATTGCAAAGTCTGGCAAGCGTATCCTCTTTGTCGCTACTAAGAAGCAGGCGAAGGACATCGTAGCTGAGAAAGCACAGGCTATTGGTATGCCATACGTTATCGAGCGTTGGCCAGGTGGTATGTTGACCAACTTCCCAACAATCCGTAAGGCTGTGAAGAAGATGTCAAACATCGACAAACTTATGGCTGATGGAACATACGACAAGCTCTCAAAGCGTGAGAACCTTCAAATTCGTCGTAAGCGTGAAAAGCTCGAGAAGAACCTCGGTTCAATTGCCGACCTTACTCGTCTGCCTTCTGCTCTCTTCGTCATCGACGTGATGAAAGAACACATCGCTGTTCATGAGGCAAACCGTCTTGGTATTCCTGTATTTGCTATCGTAGATACAAACTCAAACCCAGACAACATCGACTTTATGATTCCTGCAAATGATGATGCTTCAAAGTCAATTGAAGTTATCCTCACTGCATGTTGCGATGCAATCGCAGAGGGTCTTGAAGAGCGTAAGGTTGAGAAGATTGATATGGAAGCAGCTGGTGAGCAGCAGGAAGCTGTAGCTGAAGAGCCTGTTAAGCCAAAGCGTACTCGTAAGACAGTAAAGAAGGCTGAGGCTGTTGCTGAAGAAGAAGCACCTGTAGCAGAGGAGGCTCCAGCAGTTGAAGAGGCTCCTGTAGCAGAAGAAGCTCCAGCAGAAGAGAAAGAATAAAGAAGTATCATATAATATTAATAAGGAATAATTATGGCTATTACATTAGCAGAAATCAATACACTTCGCCAGAAGACCCAGGCTGGTCTGATGGATTGTAAGAAGGCCCTTACTGAAGCAAACGGTGATATGGAAGCAGCAATGGAGATTCTTCGCAAGAAGGGTCAGTTGGTTGCAGCAAAGCGTTCTGACCGTGAAGCAGCAGAAGGATGTGTACTCGCAAAGGTGGACGGCAATTTTGCTGCCATGATTGCACTCAAGTGTGAAACCGACTTCGTTGCAAAGAATGCAGACTTCGTTGCTCTCGCACAGAAGATTCTCGACCTTGCAGTTGCTAACAAGTGCAAGACTCTTGACGAGGTAAAGGCTCTTTCGTTGGACGGAACTCCAGTTCCTGATGCTATCGTAGAGCGTTCAGGTGTAACAGGTGAGAAGATGGAACTCGATGGCTACAATGTAGTTGAAGGCGAATATGTTTGCGCTTACAACCACATGGGTCAGAACTTCCTCTGCACACTCGTTGCTATGAATAAGGCTTGCGATGAAAGCGTAGCAAAGAACATCGCTATGCAGGTAGCAGCTATGTCACCAATCGCACTCGACGAGGCTTCTGTTCCTCAGTCAGTAAAGGATGCAGAACTCGCAGCAGACGTTGAGAAGGCAAAGCAGAACCAAATCAACAAGGCTGTTGAGGTTGCGCTGAAGAAGGCTGGTATCAATCCTGCACACGTTGACAGTGAAGACCACATCGAGTCAAACACTACCAAGGGTTGGATCACTCCTGAGCAGGCTGCACAGGCACGCGAAATCAAGGCAAAGGTTGCTGAAGAGAAGGCTGCAAACCTGCCAGAGCAGATGATTCAGAACATCGCCAACGGTATGCTCTCTAAGTTCTTCAAGGAGTCTTGTCTGCTTGATCAGGCATACATCGACGACAGCAAGGTAAGCGTAGCTCAGTATCTCCAGAGCGTAGACAAAGACCTTACTGTGTCTGCCTTCAAGCGTTTCACACTCCGTGCTGAATAATTAAACAAGAATTGTGAGCAATTGTGAATATGAAGACGAACGAATACGCGATTGATTTGCTTGCCCCCAACGTTGATGGGAAGGAAATCGAGTATCACATTGAGGATGCGTTTTTCCAGCATATCGACGGATTGGTTCAGCGAGGTCAAGTGACGACCACCCTGCACATCGAGGGTAGCACACGATCTGTGTTCCGTTTTTACTTTCACTCCGAAGGTACAGTATTCGCTCCTTGCGACCGTTGTCTGGCTGATGTCGAAGTACCAATTGATACAGATGACACGCTGACCGTGAAGCTTGGAGCCGAATATGCCGACGAAGGCGAATGTATCGTCATCCCGGAAAGCGAAGGAGTGATAGACGTTTCACAATTCATCTACGAACTCATTGCCTTGAGTCTGCCGATGAAAGTTGTCCACGAAGACGGACAATGCGATGAGGCGATGTTGGCAAAACTTGAGCAGTTGACACCTGTCAACCCGCTCGATGAGGAGTAACGTAGAAAACAATATCAATCGTAAATCGTAAAAAGTATAAGAATATGGCACATCCAAAACGAAGACAATCAAAAACAAGAGGACGTAAAAGAAGAACTCATGACGGAGCCGTAGCTCCAACATTGGCAGTTTGTCCTAATTGTGGTGAATTCTATGTATATCACACAGTATGCCCAGCATGTGGATATTACAGAGGTAAGGTTGCAATTGTGAAAGAAGAAGCAATCTAAACCATTCAATAACAAACGCATCGCATATATATATACGGTGCGTTTTTTGTCTTTTTCAGAAGAATATGCATAAATCTGGTTTTGTAAACATTGTAGGGAATCCCAATGTAGGGAAGTCTACATTGATGAACCTCTTCGTCGGTGAGCGTATCTCTATTGCTACATTTAAGGCTCAGACAACACGCCACAGAATCATGGGCATCATCAACGATGATGATGTACAGATTGTGTTCAGCGATACTCCTGGGGTGTTGAAACCCAACTATAAGTTGCAAGAGTCGATGCTCGCTTTCTCCGAGAGCGCGTTGGCTGATGCTGATGTGTTGCTTTATGTGACCGACCCTATCGAGAAAGTTGACAAGAACGGCGAGTTCTTGCAGAAGGTGGCAAAGATGAGTGTTCCTGTGTTGGTACTGATCAATAAGATAGACCTTACGCAGCAAGACAAGTTGGTTCAGTTGGTCGAGGAATGGCACGAGATCTTGCCCAATGCAGAAATCATCCCGGTCTCGGCAACAGCAAAGTTCAATGTGGATGTTGTGTTGCGACGTATCCGTGAGTTGATTCCTGAGTGTCCTCCGTATTTCGACAAAGACCAGTTGACTGATAAGCCTGCACGATTCTTCGTGAGCGAAATCATCAGAGAGAAAATCCTTCTGTTCTATGATAAGGAAATCCCATACTCAGTCGAAGTAGGGGTGGAGAGTTTCAAGGAGGAGAAGAATCTTATCCGCATCAATGCCGTCATCTATGTGGAGCGTGACAGCCAGAAAGGCATCATCATCGGGCATCAGGGTAAGGCGTTGAAGAAAGTAGCGACTGAAGCACGCAAGTCGTTAGAGAAGTTCTTCGGCAAGAAGATTTACTTAGAGACCTATGTGAAGGTCGACAAAGACTGGCGCAGTTCCGACAAAGAATTGAATTTATTTGGTTATAATGATATTTAGACCTATGGGTCTTATGAGGCTAATAGGGCTAATTAATAGACAATTGAAAGAATGGCAAACTTAGTAGCAATAGTAGGACGTCCCAATGTGGGCAAGTCCACCTTGTTCAATCGTCTGACTCAGACCCGTCATGCTATCGTGAGCGAGGAGGCTGGTACGACTCGCGACCGTCAGTATGGCAAGTGTGAATGGGGAAACAAGGAGTTTTCTGTCGTCGATACAGGTGGATGGGTAGTCAACTCTGACGATATCTTTGAGGAGGAAATCCGTAAACAGGTTATGATTGCCATCGAGGAGTGCGATGTCATCCTCTTTATGGTCGACATCCTTACAGGAGTGACCGACCTCGATGCTCAGGTCGCTGATATCCTGCGCAGGGCAAAGGTGCCGACTGTGCTTTGCTGTAACAAGACTGACAGCAATGAGTTGCGTTACAATAGTGCTGAATTCTATTCGTTAGGATTGGGCGACCCTATATGTATCTCTGCCTCTACGGGTAGCGGTACGGGCGATTTGCTGGATATCATCGTCAGCAAGTTTACCAAAGCGATGTCGGATGTCATCGAGGAAGATATTCCGAGAATAGCAGTTGTAGGTCGTCCGAATGTGGGTAAGTCGTCTCTCATCAACGCCTTCTTGAATGACGAGCGAAATGTGGTGACAGACCTTGCTGGAACAACCCGTGATTCCATTTACACGAAATACGATAAGTTCGGTTTCGACTTTTACCTGGTCGATACGGCAGGTATCCGTAAGAAGAATAAGGTGAACGAGGATTTGGAGTACTATTCCGTGATGCGTTCCATTCGTGCCATCGAGAATTCCGATGTCTGCATCTTGATGATTGATGCCACTCGTGGTATCGAAGGTCAGGACTTGAACATCTTCCAGGTCATTCAGAAGAACCAGAAGGGACTTGTCGTCGTAGTGAACAAGTGGGATTTGGTGGAAGACAAGAGCAAGGAGGCCATCAAGTATTTCGAGGATACCATCCATAGCCGTTTGGCTCCTTTCGTGGACTTCAAGATCATCTTTGCTTCGGCTTTGACCAAACAGCGTATCTTCAAGGTGCTCGAGGAGGCAAAGAATACCTACAAGAGTCGTACCAATCGTGTGACGACTCATAAGCTGAACGAGGTGATGCTACCGATTATCGAGGCCACACCTCCTCCATCCATCAAGGGCAAGTACATCAAGATCAAGTATTGTATGCAGTTGCCATCCACCTACGTTCCTTCGTTTGTGTTCTATGCCAACTTGCCGCAGTATGTGAAGGAGCCTTACAAGCGTTTCCTTGAGAATCAGATTCGTGAGCATTGGTGCTTCACGGGCACTCCCATCAACGTATTTATCCGTCAGAAATGATGCGAAGGTTTTCCATAATAAGTCCGCTCCTGTTGCTCCTCTTCGTCGGTTGTGGAAAGTCGGATGAGGCGCAGATGCAGGAAACAGTCATCGAGGCCGTCAAAGCCCAGTCTGTAGGTGATGTGGAGCGTTATCTTCAGTATGCCGACTTTGGCGAGGAACTCGATTCGCTTCATATCTGCCTTTTGCATTCGATGCTGATTCGACACAAGACAGTTGTCGACCGCAAGGGTGGGGTAGCTGACGTCGTTCCAAAATCTTCTACGCCCGAGAACGACTCTTTGGCTTATATGAGTTATTCGGTGAGTTATCACGATGGCACTCAGGAGCAGAAGATTGCTACCTTGGTGAAGAAAGACGGATGTTGGAAAGTGAGTGTGAAATAAATAAAGGAGTGCAGCAGCACTCCTTTTTTCGTTTAGTCCTCTTCTTCTGCTTCTCTCAGTTTCTTCTCTTCGATAAGCTGGAAGTCCTTCGGACGGAGCACGAAGTTCGAGCCGAGATACTTGTCGCGAACAATCTTGTTGTTGGCCAGTTCGGGCGGTGTCCCCTTAAACAGGATTCTTCCTTCGAACAGCAGGTAAGCACGGTCGGTGATGCAGAGGGTTTCCTGCACGTTGTGGTCGGTGATGAGGATGCCGATGTTACGGTCCTTCAGCTTCCATACGATATACTGGATATCCTCCACAGCAATCGGGTCGACTCCAGCGAAAGGTTCATCAAGCATGATGAACTTAGGGTCGATAGCCAGACATCGGGCAATTTCACATCTGCGTCGCTCTCCTCCCGACAGCTGGTTTCCTTTATTTTTTCTTACTTTCTGGAGTCTGAACTCGTCCAGGAGACTTTCCAGTTTCTCACGCTGATAGTCGCGTGATTTCCCCGTCATTTCGAGAACGGTCATGATGTTGTCCTCTACGCTCATCGTACGGAACACAGATGCTTCCTGTGCCAGATATCCTACACCAGCACGCGCACGTTTGGCAACAGGATAGTCGGTAATCTCCAGGTCGTTGAGGAATACACGCCCCGCATTCGGAACCACCAATCCGGTCGTCATATAGAACGAGGTAGTCTTTCCTGCTCCGTTCGGGCCTAAAAGTCCGACGATTTCTCCCTGACGAACATGAATCGACACATCGTTCACCACCGTTCGCTTGCCATACGTCTTGACAAGATTACGGGTGTATAGGGTCATCCTGTCGTCAGAATATTCCGGAATCTCAGTATCTCCCGCATTCTGAATGACGGCTGTTCTCTCTCTCTGTTTGATTGCTTCTGTCTCCATATCGTTTGTTTTCTGTTGCAAAGATAGTAAATAATTCATAATTCATAATTCATAATTCACAATTATCTCATTTTTACATTATATAATTTTTTCATTTTTACATTTTTCATTATCTTTGCAACTCAAACAGTAAACTGTAAACGGTAAACAGTAAACTATAATAGGTGAGATGGTAAATAGTTTTACGGATGCATTGGCTGGAATCGGACGTTATGTCCTGCTGATGGGAAGAGTACTCACTCAGCCCGACCGCTGGCGTATGTTCTTTCGTCAGTATGTCACCGAGATGTTCCAATTGGGATATAACTCCATCGGCATCGTGCTGATTATCTCGTTCTTCATCGGTGCGGTCATCTGTCTGCAGATCAAACTCAACATCCAGAGTCCTTGGATGCCGCGAATGGTGGTAGGATACACCACTCGTGAAATCATGTTGCTCGAGTTCTCCTCGTCCATCATGTGTCTGATTCTTGCAGGAAAAGTAGGCTCGAACATCGCATCCGAGTTAGGTACGATGCGCATTACCCAGCAGATTGACGCATTGGACATCATGGGTGTCAATTCGGCCAACTATCTTATTCTGCCGAAGGTGGCAGGCCTGATGACCGTCATGCCGATACTAGTGACCTTCAGCGTCGCATCAGGCGTACTGGGCGCATACGGCACCAGCCTGTTAGGCACCACCACTGTGCCCGAACTGAACGAGGGATTCCGCTATCAGTTCAACCAGTGGTTCTTCTGGTGCGGACTCATCAAGGCCGTCGTCTATGCATTTATCATCACCTCCGTCTCGGCCTATAAAGGCTATACCGTTGTGGGCGGTTCGGTCGAAGTAGGTAAGGCAAGTACCGATGCCGTAGTACTCAGCAGCATCTTAGTCCTCTTTTCCGATATCTTCTTAACACAGATTCTGACATGATCAAGGTAGAGCATCTTTATAAGTCCTTTGATGACAAGGAAGTGTTGAAGGATATCAACACCGAGTTCGAGAATGGTAAGGTGAACCTTATCATCGGACAGAGTGGTTCGGGCAAGACGGTGTTTATGAACAACATCGTGGGATTGCTGACCCCAACCAGCGGAAACATCTTCTACGACGACCGCGATTTCGTCAACATGAGCAAGCGCGAGAAGATACTGCTTCGTCGCGAGATGGGTATGATATTCCAGAGCGCTGCTCTGTTCGACTCCCTGTCTGTGCTCGACAATGTGATGTTCCCCTTGAATATGTTCAGTGAAAAGTCGTACGAAGACCGTGTGAAGCGTGCTGAGGATTGCCTGAGTCGTGTGAACCTTGCAGGTACAGGCAGCAAGTTCCCTAAGGAATTGAGTGGAGGTATGCAGAAGCGTGTTGCTATCGCACGAGCCATCGCCCTCGAACCTAAGTATCTCTTTTGCGATGAACCCAACTCGGGTCTCGACCCCAAGACCAGTATAGTGATTGACGAACTCATCCAAGGTATTACCCATGAGGACAACATCACCACCATCGTGAATACCCACGATATGAACTCCGTGATGGGTATTGGCGAGAAAATCATCTTCATCTGCGAAGGCCGTGCTGAATGGCAAGGCTCGAATCAGGAAATCATGGACGCCGACAACAAACGTCTTGACGACTTTATCTTTGCTTCCGATATTCTCCGTCAGGTAAAGCTGGCGCACGATGAAGCAAAGAAAGGGTGATAGCCATGAAGACTTTTTTATTACAACACGTAATGTTGGTGGCATGCATGTTGCTGCCAGGTTTGCAGGTATATGCAAAGGGTAAGGAAGCAAAGCCAGAGTCTCTCCAATTAAAAGTCTATGAAGTGAAGGGTGTGAAGTTCACGATGGTAACCGTTGAAGGCGGGACCTTCCTGATGGGAGACGATTCTGGTCGGTATGGCGAGCAACCTGCTCACAAAGTGAAGCTAAGACGTTTTTCCATTGGTCAGACAGAGGTGACTCAGGAACTGTGGGAGGCTGTGATGGGTAGCAATCCGAGCGACTGGAAAGGGGCGAAGTATCCTGTGGAAAGTGTGAGCTGGGACGACTGCAAGGCATTCATCAAGAAACTGAACAGGCTGACTGGTAAGCGTTTCCGTCTGCCCAAAGAGGCAGAATGGGAATATGCAGCTCGTGGCGGCAATCAGAGCAAAGGATATATCTATAGCGGCAGCAATAACATCAAAGATGTGGCTTGGTATCATAATGATAATTACAGCAGACCGCATAGGGTTGCAACGAAGGAACCAAATGAGTTGGGTTTGTACGATATGAGCGGTAATGTGTGGGAATGGTGTCAGGACTGGTATGCTGACGACTATTACTTCTACTCTCCAATCCAAAACCCTCCGGGAGAGTTCTCAGGCACTGATCGAGTGCTACGTGGAGGCAGTTGGGGCGGCACCGCTACGCTCTGTCGTGTGACGGGTCGTAACTTCTACTTCCCAGAGGGTACAGGCAACATCATTGGCTTCCGCCTCGCCCTTTAGTTGTTCCCTTCAAATAGAACTGCATTTTCAGTATTACAAATTGTCTTTCTCTTTTTTCCCTATTATTACACATTTTTCTTTAAAAAAGTTTGGTAGATTTAAAGAAAGTCTGTATATTTGCGGTCGAATATAGACAAATGGAGTTATGCGGAAGATTGCCTAAAAACTCAAATTATTGTTAATTATACATTATAAATTATACATTGAATTCGCCTATGGGCTAAGATAGATATGATGCATTTGCATCAAGGACATATAGGATGAACATCCACTTTTGATTCTTGTCATTCGAAAATCGGCAAATTGACAGAATGTAGCAAGAACTGAAGTAGATAGTTCACGCCGTTTGGCGTGGGCATTTACTCGTTTAAGCTACATAGGTGTTTGCCGATACCTCGAATGACGTAGACGAAGTAATTTGTCCACGTATTTTTTGTGACTATTCATTAACAACTAAAACAATACGATTATGAGGAAACAACTACTTTTACTTGTGATGCTACTGATTCCGATGGTGGCAAGTGCATATGATTTTGAGAAGGATGGTATCTATTACAACATCACTTCTTTGCAAGAATTGACCGTTGAGGTTACAAGTGGTGACAATCGCTACGAAGGTATTATCACAATCCCTGAAACTGTAGATTATAGCGAACGGACTTTTCACGTTATTAGGATAGGCGAGAAAGCTTTCCTTTCAAGCGGCATTACTGGTGTGGAATTGCCTCATTCAATTTTGACTGTGGGTGAATATGCCTTTAGATATTGTTATCAATTAAGCAGCATTACGATACCATCATCAATAACATCATTTGAGCATGGAGCATTTGGCGGATGCTCAAACCTTAACAACGTTGTTATAGAAGATGCTGAAACACAGTTAAGCCTGCCTTGGAATGAGTGGCAAGTAAACAATTCGTCATATTTTAACAATTGCAATTTAACATCGGTGTATTATGGTCGTAATGTATCATATCGTCAAGGAAATGTGTATGATGGCCTTTTCTGGAATCAAAACAATCTGAGAAATGTAGTTATTGGTCCTTTCGTTACAATTCTTGATGGTGACCTATTCAAGAAATGTCAAGGTCTCGAAACAATTGATATACCAGCCAACGTTAAAACTATAGGTCGTTCAACATTTGAAGATTGTTCGTCACTAAAAAACGTAATATTTCATGAAGGTCTTCAAGAAATACTGGGTATTGCTTTTAAAAATTGCAAAACAATAGATAAACTTATTCTTCCAAATACTCTTACAAGCATTGGAACGGAGGCATTTGTTGGCTGTACAGGTATTACAAAAGTATATTCTAAGATAACTGAGCCTTTTGATATTGCTGAGTCTACTTTTGCAGGAATAGCTTATCTTAACAGCGTTCTATATGTCCCAATAGGAACTAAGAGCCTGTATCAAGAGAGAACTGGTTGGAAAGACTTTGCTTCAATTGTTGAGACAGATGATTTCGATGTGACTCCGGATATACCCGTGAAACCACAGTGTGCAACTCCAACTATCGCTTTCAAAGAAGGGAAATTTGTTTTTAATTGCGAGACAGAGGGTGTGACGTATATATATTCGTTCAAGTCTACATCATCCAATATGGGTGACGGAAATAATGTCAGCCTTCCTTCAACTTATACCGTTACAGTATATGCAAAGAAAGACGGCTACTTGAATTCAGAGACAGTTAC
This sequence comes from Bacteroidaceae bacterium, assembly GCA_017529865.1. Lineage (GTDB taxonomy): Bacteria > Bacteroidota > Bacteroidia > Bacteroidales > Bacteroidaceae > Colivivens. The sequence goes on along the minus strand of JAFXNA010000014.1, from coordinate 26,571 downwards.
AAAAGAGATAGATGTTCGAGGACTTATGGGCGATATGAACGAAGATGGCAGCCTCTCTGTTACAGATGTGACAATTCTGATTGATAAGATTCTTAAGCAAAAATAACAATTGCTACTAAAACTATGCGATCATGAAAAAACAATTACTTTTAATCATGATGCTGCTGTCTGCAGCAGCCAGTGCTTTCGCCGTAGAGGTAGAAATCGACGGACTTTGGTACGAAATGGTGGCAAAAGCCAAGGTGGCCAAGGTCATCCAGTACAAGAACGATGTTAAGTATAATGGCGACATTGTGATTCCTGAAACCGTAGTGTATGAAGGCGTAACCCGTAGTGTGACAAGCATAGGAGATTTGGCGTTCCTTTATTGCTATGGCCTGACCTCCGTCACCATCCCCAACAGCGTGACGAGCATAGGAGGTGGTGCGTTCCGAGATTGCCATGGCCTAAAAAAAGTGATAGTCAAGGACATTGCAGCTTGGTGTGGAATTAGCTTTAGAGGTGATGCTGAGTCAAATCCACTAGATTACGCACATCGCCTTTACAGTGATGAGAATACGGAAATAACAGAATTAATCATCCCCAATAGTGTAACGAGCATAGGAAATCGAGCGTTCTCTGGTTGCTCTGGCCTGACCTCCGTTACCATCCCCAACAGCGTGACAAGCATAGGCACCTATGCTTTCTCTGGATGTAGCAGCCTGACCTCCGTCACCATCCCCAATAGCGTGACGAGCATAGGAGAATATGCGTTCTATCAATGCTCAGACCTGACTTCCGTCACCATCCCCAATAGCGTGACGAGTATAGAAACCTATACGTTCGGTTTCTGCTCTGGCCTGACCTCCGTTACCATCCCCAACAATGTGACGAGCATAGGAGATCGTACGTTCTGTGGTTGCTCAGGCCTGACCTCAATTACCATTCCCAACAGCGTGACAAGCATAGGAGATGTTGCGTTCCAGAGTTGCTCTAGCCTGACCACCATCACCATCCCCAACAGTGTGACGAGCATCGGAAATTGGGCGTTCTGCGACTGCTCTGGCCTGACCTCCGTTGTTATCGGTGGTGGTGTTAAAACAATCGGATGGTCTGCCTTTGCCAAGTGCATAGAACTGACTGATGTCACCTGCTATGCTGAGAATGTACCATCGGCTCAAAGCGATGCTTTCGATGACTCCTATATAGAATACGTAACGCTGCATGTACCCACGGTGTCTATCGATGCATATAAGACGACGGAGCCTTGGAGTGGCTTCAAAACCATTATTGGATTGGACGGAACGCTGCCGGAGGTAAAGAAGTGCGCCACACCTACCATCAGCTTCGCCAATGGCGAGCTAGAGTTCAGTTGCGAGACGGAGGGTGTGGAGTTTGTTTATTCATTCTCTTCTGCTTCAGCTAATCAGCAAGTGGGAAATAATGTAAGCCTCCCTTCAACGTATACCGTTTCTGTATGTGCAAAGAAAGATGGTTATGAAAACTCTGATACGGTCACAAAAGAGATTGATATCCGAGGACTTATGGGTGATATGAATGAAGATGGAAGTCTCTCGGTTACAGACGTAACAATACTAATTGATAGAATTTTAAAACAAAAATAATTATTAACTCATTTAAAACAAAAAAACAATGAAAAAGATTAGTGTTTTAATGGCTGCTTTTATGGCAGTATGCATGTCTGCATTGGCAGACGACGGAATCAAAGTTAGCCCTCTGACTATTGCTCAGGGCGAGACAGCAGATCTTGAGATTATGTTTGAGAGCGCAGAAGCAAAGTATGTAGGCTATCAGTTCGATGTTACCACTGAAGGACTTGGCTTTAACATCGATCTCGATGAAGAGGAAGGTTATGATGGAGGTAGTGCTCTTGCAAAGAGTCACACCATCGCAGCTTCGGAGCCTACGGCAGGCACCTACCGTTTCCTCTGTTCTTCGAACAAGAACGCCACCATCAAGGCCGGTAGCAACGTACTGATGACCATCAGCCTGAGGGCAGATGCCGAATTGGAACCTGGTACCTACAAGGTGACCATTTCCAACATCGAGTTCTCAGATGGTAAAAGCCCTTACAAGTTCGACCCCGTTGAGGCAACAGTTACGGTAACCGTACCAACCGCTATCAAGAGCACCTCTGCAAGCAAGCAAACGAAAGGTACCTACAATGTTGCAGGCCAACAGGTAGAAATGCAAAAGGGTATCAATATCGTGGATGGAAAAAAGGTAATGGTAAGATAGACCCCCTAACCCCTTTAGGGGGAAATAAAAATGTAATCAGCGCATGGCGAAAGCTGTGTGCTGATTGTTTGTAATGGCTAAACAGGGGAAAAGCCTAGGGTGTAACAGGGATTTCTATAGGGGAGAAAAGGGAGAGATACGGCATGTAACAAGTTTGCCCCGCCCGTGCGAATATCTTGCAGCGGGCGGGGCAATATCTTGCGGCGGGCGTGCGAATATCTTGCGGCGGCCGCCAAAAGACTCAGGGTCTTCTTCTTATTCCCCCAAGGGGGGCAAAAGCCTAGAGTCAAAGGTCTAAAGCCTTTTACTTTTCTGACTGCAAAGATACGAAAAAAAAGGCTGAAATGCAAATGTTTATGCATAAAAAAACGACTACTTCTGCTTTTCTTCACATATTCTCATTTTTATTCAAATAGTTTTCGTAATTTTGCCCTCACAATAAAAGTCAAAAAGTGCTGATAATAAAGTAAACTATGTCATACAACTCAAAAGTTCTTTTGATTTATACAGGTGGTACCATCGGAATGAACCGCAATCCGCTGACGGGGGCTCTTGAGCCTTTCGACTTTGAGCATCTGTTGCAGAAGGTGCCCGAGCTGCATCAGTTCGACACGCAGATAGAGACCTATCAGTTTGCGCCGCCTATCGATTCCAGCGACATGTCGCCCCAACGATGGACGGACTTGAGCCATGTGATAGCCGATCACTATGATCAGTACGACGGCTTTGTGGTGCTTCACGGCACAGATACGATGGCTTTCACAGCCTCTGCCCTCTCGTACATGCTAGAGAACCTGACAAAGCCCGTCATCTTCACTGGCTCACAGTTGCCCATCGGGCAGTTGCGCACGGATGGCAAGGAGAACCTTATCACCTCGATAGAGATGGCGGCAGCAAAAGACAAAGATGGTCATGCTATGGTGCCTGAGGTGGGCATCTACTTCAATAGTCATTTGCTCCGAGGCAATCGTACTACCAAGCAGAGCGCAGAAGAGTTCAATGCTTTCGAATCTTTCAACTATCCCCACCTGGCAGAAGCGGGCGTCAACATCACCTATCATCGCCATCGTATGTTGAAACCCGACTACAGCAAGCCGATGACACCCCATTTCCACCTCGATAACAACGTTATCATCTTCTCGCTGTTTCCTGGTATCCGCGAAGACCTCATCCGTCACATCATCCGCACACCTAACCTGCGTGCTATCGTCATGCGCACCTTCGGCAGTGGCAACGCACCACAGAGTCTTTGGTTGCTCGATGCACTCAAGGAGGGCACGAAGAACGGAAAAGTCATCGTCAACATCAGCCAATGTATGCAAGGAGCCGTGGAGATGAGACGCTATGATTGTGGCTACCATCTGCAAGAGGTGGGTGTGGTCTCTGGTTACGACTCGACGGTGGAGAGTGCCGTCACAAAACTCATGTTCCTACAGTCGCAGTACGATGACCCCAAGATGGTTCGCGACATGATGAACCGCAGCATTCGTGGCGAGATTTCTATAAAATTCTAACGCTCGACAATAAAAACAAGCTTTTATTGTGCTCGCTTAACCGAATTTTTTCATCCTAAACTCCTGAACTAAAGTCTAAAAAGGATGCCGAGCGCATTCTTTTTTTATGCTGTTTTGTTAATTATTATGAATTATGAATTGTGAATTATAAATTATTTCGTAACTTTGCAGACCAAATGAAAAAGCACTCCCCTAGAAAGGGGAGAACAAAATCTTCTCTCCTTGGGAGAGATAAGAGAGAGGCTAAATTGCAAATTGTCAAATAGTAAATAGATAGATGAATATTACATTAGAAAACATCGATGCGGTAAATGCCGTCATCACAGCAGAAATCGCACCTGCTGATTACGAAGAAAAGGTAAAAAAGGCAATCAAGGATTTCCGTAAAAAAGTAAATATGCCAGGTTTCCGTCGCGGTATGGTGCCTGAGGGTTTGGTAAAGAAGCAGTATGGCCCTTCAATCCTTGGTGAAGAAGTGAACAAACTGTTGCAGGAAGGTCTATACAACTATATCCGTGAAAATAAGGTGAACATGTTGGGCGAACCACTGCCAAATGATGATAATAATGACATCGAACTGGTGGAGGGTAATACGTTCACATTCAAGTTCGACCTTGCTATTGCTCCTGAAATCAAGTTCTCGCTGACTAAGAAGGACAAGGTAGATTTCTATAACGTCAAGGTAAGCGACGAGATGGTGAACCGTCAGGTGGAGATGTATCGTCAGCGTGGCGGTAGTTATGAGAAGGTTGACGACTATCAGGACAATGATATGATCAAGGGCGTCATCACCGAACTTGATAAGGAAGATGGCATCAATGAGAATGACGTTGTGATGCTTCCTAAGTATTTCAAGAACGAGAAACAGAAGGCGTTGTTTGCAAATGCAAAAGTGAATGATATCATCAAGTTCAACCCATCAGAAGCCTATGAAGGCAGTGAGACCGAGTTGGCTTCATTGCTCAAGGTGGATAAGGAAAAAGTGGCTGAGCACAAGGGTGACTTCAACTTCCAGATTACTGAAATCACTCGCTTCATGCCAGGCCCACTCGATGAGGAACTCTTCGAACAAGTGTATCCGGGAGCAGGTCTGAAGACTGCAGAGGAGTTTGCGGCAAAGGTGCGTGAAAGTATCGAGGGGCAGTTCAAGAAAGACGCTGACTATCGTTTCCTTCTCGACATACGCAATTATATTACCAATAAGGTGGGCAAACTTGAGTATCCTGATGAGAAGCTGAAGCGCATCATGGCTGCCAATGCCAACGGTGACACTCAGAAAGTGGAGGAGAGCTATGACAAGAGCATCGAGGAGTTGACTTGGCACCTGATTAAGGAGCAGCTGGTCGAGATGACGGGTGTGAAGGTCGAAGATCAGGATGTACGCGAAATGGCGAAGGACGTTACCCGTATGCAGTTCGCTCAGTATGGTATGCTCAACATTCCTGAAGAGTATCTCGAGTCATCAGTCAAGGAGATGCTGAAGAAGCGCGAGACGGTCGACAACCTCATCGATCGTTGCATCGAGGTGAAACTCGGAACAGCACTGAAAGACAAGGTGACTTTGAAGGAAAACGATGTAACGCCCGAAGAGTTTAACAAGCTGTTTGATTAATGAAAGGTTTAGCGGTTAGAGTTTAGCGGTTAGCGCTCTTCGCGAAACGATAAAAAACAGGCATTTCATTGAATAATGGGATGCCTTTTTTGTTTTATTGGGCCTTAAACAGCAAAAAAAGCCTTGTTTTGTAAAAAAAATATGAATTATGCATTATGCATTATGAATTTTTTTATACCTTTGCGAAAAGAAGGGGCTTACAGCTTTCAGCTTACGGCTTACCGATAAGAAATAAATAACTAGTCAAAGAGTAAATAATATGACAAATTGGACAGACGATTTTGTGAAGTTCGCCACAAAGAAGCAGGGAATCAGCAGTATGGTTCTCGATGATGTGATGAAGGCGCAAGCAGGTTATTTGAACCCATATATATTGGAAGAGCGACAGCTGAATGTCACTCAGCTCGATGTGTTCTCGCGACTGATGATGGACCGCATCATCTTCCTCGGAACCGAAATCAACGACTACACAGCCAATGTGCTGCAGGCTCAGATGCTCTATCTTGACTCGGTCGACTCGGGTAAGGACATCAGTGTGTATCTCAACTCGCCAGGTGGCAGTGTGTATGCCGGACTGGGCATCTACGATACTATGCAGTTCATCAGCAGCGACGTGCAGACCATCTGTACGGGTATGGCTGCGTCGATGGCAGCTGTGTTGCTCGTAGCCGGCAAGGAGGGCAAACGTAGTGCATTGCCTCATAGCCGTATCATGATTCATCAGCCGATGGGAGGTGCGCAGGGTCAGGCCAGCGACATCGAGATTACGGCTCGTGAGATTCAGAAACTGAAGAAAGAACTCTATACCATCATCGCCAACCACTCCCATCAGACTTTCGACAAGGTTTGGGCAGACTCTGATCGTGACTATTGGATGACCGCAGAGGAAGCGAAGGAGTATGGTATGATTGATCAGGTGTTGGTACGTAAAGCGTAAACGATGAATAAGTGTTCATTTTGCGGACGTAGTTCCAAGGAAGTAAAGTTGTTGATTTCGGGGCTTACAGGTTACATCTGTAGCGACTGTGCGATGGAGGCACATAAGGTTGTTGTGGAGAACCTGAAGTCGAAGGAGAAGTTCGACCGCACCGACCTTCCGAAACCAAAGGACATCAAGGCCTATCTCGACCAGTACGTCATTGGTCAGGATGCTGCCAAGATAGCGATGTCGGTGGCTGTGTACAACCACTACAAGCGACTGCAGCACGAAACGGAAGGGAAGGAAAACGATGTGGAGATCGAGAAATCCAACATCATCATGGTGGGTAGTACGGGTACGGGTAAGACCCTCTTGGCTCGCACCATTGCCAAGATGTTGGTGGTTCCTTTCACCATTGTCGATGCTACGGTGCTGACAGAGGCTGGCTATGTGGGCGAAGATGTCGAGAGCATCCTTTCGCGCCTGTTGCAGGAAGCCGACTACGATGCGAAGAAAGCCGAGCGAGGTATTGTCTTCATCGATGAAATCGATAAGATTGCCCGGAAGAGCGACAATCCGTCCATCACACGCGATGTCAGTGGCGAAGGTGTGCAGCAAGCGCTCTTGAAACTGCTCGAAGGAGCGAAGGTCAATGTGCCGCCTTACGGAGGCCGCAAGCATCCTGAGCAGCCGTTTGTCGAAATCGACACACGCAACATCCTCTTTATCTGTGGAGGAGCGTTCGACGGCATCGAGAAACGTATCGCACAGCGACTGAATACCCATGTGGTGGGTTATGGAGCAGTTGAGCATACGGCCAAGATTGACAAGAACAACCTCATGCAGTATATTGCACCGATGGACCTCAAGTCGTTCGGTCTTATCCCCGAAATCATCGGACGTCTGCCTGTCCTCACCCACCTCGAACCACTCGACCGAGAGGCGCTGCGTAACATCCTCACAGAGCCGAAGAATTCCATCGTCAAGCAATACACACGCTTGTTCGAGTTGGATGGCATCAAACTCACGTTCGCACCCGAAGTGCTCGACTATATCGTCGACAAAGCCATCGAGTTCCGTCTGGGAGCACGCGGTCTGCGTTCTATCGTCGAGACCATCATGATGGAACAGATGTACGAGTCGCCATCAGTATCAATAAAGAAGCTCACCATCACCCTCGACTATGCTCGCGAGCAGCTCGAGAAGGCGGGCGGAAAAATTATGAATAGCGGAGATCAATAGTAACCCTCAATTATCAGAGTTTTCATGAACAATCAGCAGACATTACTTGAGAACTTAAAGTATTATTTCGGATTTGATACCTTCAAAGGTGATCAAGAGGCCATCATACGCAATCTGCTCGACAAGAAAGACACGTTTGTGCTGATGCCCACCGGAGGAGGTAAGTCACTATGCTACCAGTTGCCGGCCCTGCTCATGGAGGGTACGGCTATCGTCATATCACCGCTCATCGCTCTGATGAAGAATCAGGTCGATGCCATCAAGCATATCAGCGATAACGATAATGTGGCACATTTCATCAACTCATCGCTCAACAAAGCCAGCATCACTCAGGTGAAAGAGGACATCATTGCAGGGCGCACCAAACTGCTGTATGTGGCCCCTGAGTCGCTCACCAAGACCGAGTATGTCGACTTCCTGCGTGGCATCAAGATATCGTTCTATGCCATCGATGAGGCTCACTGTATCTCAGAGTGGGGACACGATTTCCGACCCGAATACCGCAACATACGACCCATTATTAATAAGATAGGTGTGGCACCTATCATTGCCCTCACAGCGACGGCAACCGATAAGGTGCGCATCGACATCAAGAAGAACCTCGGTATCATTGATGCTGCTGAGTTCAAGTCGTCGTTCAACCGTCCGAACCTCTACTATGAGGTGCGTCCTAAGACCAAAGACGTTGATAAAGATATCATCAAGTACATCAAGACGAACCCAAACAAGAGCGGTATCATCTATTGTCTCTCACGTAAGAAAGTGGAGGAACTGGCTGAGGTGCTCAAGACCAACGATATCAAGGCATCAGCCTACCACGCAGGTATGGAGTCCGATGTGCGTAGTGCCACACAGGACGACTTCCTCATGGAGCGTATCGATGTGATCGTAGCTACCATTGCTTTCGGTATGGGTATCGATAAACCCGATGTGCGGTTTGTCATTCACTACGATATCCCCAAGAGCCTCGAAGGCTATTATCAGGAGACTGGTCGTGCCGGACGCGATGGGGGAGAGGGCCGATGCATCGCCTTCTATTCCCACAAAGACCTCAAGAAACTCGAGAAGTTCATGGAGGGCAAACCTGTTGCTGAGCAGGACATCGGTCGTCAGTTGCTGCAGGAGACCGCCAACTACTGCGAGTCGTCTGTATGCCGCCGTAAGTTGCTGCTCCACTACTTCGGTGAAGACTATCCCGAAGAAAACTGTGGAAACTGCGATAACTGCCGGCATCCACAGACTCGTATCGATGCCAAAGCAGACCTTGTGCTTGCACTTCAAGTCATTCTGGCAGTCAAGGAGAACTTCAAGCGCGACTATATCATCAGCATCCTCTGCGGCCGTACCGACGAGGAACTCATCCTTGCTCATAAGCACGACAAACTCGATCTCTTCGGTTGTGGAGCAGGTAAGAGTGCCGACTATTGGAGCGCTGTACTCAATCAGGCGATGATTGATCATTATATCAGCAAAGATGTTGACAACTACGGTTTGCTTAAGCTTACCAAGACCGGCAAGAAGTTCATCAAGAAGCCTGTCGAGTTCCAGATCGTAGAGAACCGTAACTATGACGAGTTGGCCCTTGAGGACGAAAACGGACATGCATCTGTGCTCGATGAGACCCTCCACAAGCTGCTGCTCGACCTTCGCAAGAAGCTGTCTAAGAAGTACAACGTACCGCCTTATATCATTTTCCAAGACCCTTCTATCGACGCTATGACCACCTATTATCCGATCACCCTCGAAGAGTTGCAAACCATTCAGGGCGTAGGAGCCGGTAAAGCTCGTCGATACGGACAGGAATTCATCGACCTCATTCGTCGTCACTGTGAGGAAAACGATATCGAGCGACCTGTAGATATCCGCGTACGTACCGTTGCAAAGAACTCGCTGCAGAAAATCAGCATCATTCAGAGCATTGACCGTCAGGTAGCCCTCGATGATATTGCACTCGCTAAGGGACTTGATTTTGACGAACTGCTCGATGAACTCGAATCAATCGTTTATAGCGGTACAAAACTCAACATCGATTACTTCATTGAAGAAGAAATCGATGATGACAAAGTGGATGAAATCTATGAATACTTCCGCGAAAGCGACACCGATGATCTCGAGGCCGCCTTCCGTAATCTTGACGATGATATCTCCGAAGAAGAAATTCGTCTCGTCCGCATTAAATTTATTTCCGATCTGGGCAATTAGTACGGCGGTATAGCCATGCTGACCCGATACAAATCAGGAGAGATGCACAGATGGCCAGAACAGCTCCTACCGGCATTGCTGCGTAGGAAGCTTCGGCTGTAGGGTTGGATGATGCATCGATGGTTGTCGATGTACCTATGGAAGAAAAGTTTTTGAAGGCCTTATCCATCTTCTTCTCTGCCTTCTTTTGGGCTTTCTCTAGTTTCTTTTCCATCTTTTTCATCTTCTTCTCCATCTTCTTCATCTTTTTCTCCATTTGCTTTTCTGCCTTCAAGGCTTTCTTTTCCGCTTTCTTCGCTTCCTTTTCCGCAAAAGCTCTGTCCATTTCCTGTGCAGTAGGTCCAAAATGGGCAATGTCTAATAACACTAAATGCATAATTGTTATGGATTAGAGTAAATATATAGTAATGATTTGTATCAATAGACCGATGAGGAAACTCGTGGCGTTACATAGTAAACTGTAGATGGCAGCTCTTCGCCATTGACGGACAAAGCCGTAGTACCACAGCGCCTCGACCACCAGCACGATCAGTTCACCTATGATGAGGCGTTCCAAACTGTTTCCATACGTCAGCAGGATGTAGTTCAGCGGTACGTTGGTCAGTATATTGACTGCGACAGCTCCCATCAGTACGTTCTTCCGCTTTTCTCCCATTAGCATCAGCAATCCTACTTCTACTGCAATGGTGAGCAGTAGGGCAGACAGCATGAAACGATGGTCGGCAGTCAGGTGCAGACCGTTTGCCAACAGGTAGCCAGGTATTAACACTGCAGCCAGCAGACCGAAAGAAAGTCCTTCTCGAAGGGGTAGCAATCGGTTGGCCAGATGTAGCGTCATAGGCATTGTGCAGTTGATGGCAAATATACCTAATATTACGGGAGTCATTGGAACGACTTCGGAATTTCTAAACATCATACATGCAGCAGTAATGCCTACACATGCCACAATGGAATGACTGATGCCACACCAGCGTGCCATCCAACCCCCACCTGCTTTTCCAAGCATCGCCGTGATAGCTAGCAACAGCAAAATATCCGATTTCTTTTCCAATCCCACCGAAACAATCTCGCCTACGAACGACCTCAATAAGACGAATAGGAGGATAGCGAGAAGCCAAAACCATAGCTGTGTTCCTGTTTCTGCAGGTTGGGAAATCGTGGTGCGGACTTCACTAATGTTAGCAGACAGACGAGGTGTGATGACTCCCAAAACTGTGATGAGCAATAACATTCCTGCCAATAGCCACCATGAAGCATAAAGGACACCGATGGTCAGCCCCACGACACCCGATGAGACGAAAATACCCAGACCCCTCATATCGTTGTTCGTCATCGTAGCAGTCAGTTTGCCACCCCATACATGAAATGCGGAGTTTCCCATACCCAGCAGGACAGCAGTAACTATCGCCAAGAACCAATAAATTGAAGGATTGAAAGATTGAAGATAAACAGCAGCTACTTGCAAGGCCACAGCCGTTGTGAGCAAACCTGTAGCAGTCAGCAATGCCACCTGTCGATGCGTCAGCCGATCAATCCACCAACCCGTCAGCGGCTGAGTCATGAATGCCAGAATGTTATAGGTGAGAAACAGAGCCACGATGCCCGACGTATCAAGGCCATTTCCCGCCATCAGATACAGGCAACACACACACAATCCGTCCACCAGAAAGTGGAGAATCGTGGCAATACCAATAGCCATCCATTTTGCGTAACCCGTCATCATCATCCTGTTATGCTTATTTTCTGGTCAACCAGTAATAGAGGAAATAATCATAGATGTAGTATTTCCCGTTGTCGTTTGTTATAATGTCCTTTTCTTGAAGAGATGACAAGCTTCTTTGCACAGCACTTGCAGAGGAAAGGTGATATTTTTTGACAAAATCTCCACTTGTAGGCTGAGCGTTCTTTCCAGAACGAGCCAAAGCGATGAGCAACGCCTTTTGCTTGGCGGACAATCTTGTCAGCAGATCTTGATAGGTGTCATCCTTCTCTTCGACGGCATAGTTGATGGCTATGTCTACCTCTTTGATACCACATGGACTATCTGGGCTGGCCATAGCATAGAGTTCATTGCATATTTTTTGTATGTACCACGTTGTGCCCTCGAATTTATCATAGATATACCGAATGGCCTCTGGTTCTATTTGTCGTCCACCTTTCTCAAAATGATATGTGATAAATGAAGAATAAGATTCAAGGGGAATCGGCTTTAATGACATCGTTGATGCACTTTGGTAAAAGGGTCTGGCTGGCGAAGAGAACATCTCGCCCATCATGTGACGCTTGGAACCGGAAAAAACGAACCAAGCATTGTTGCAGTTTTGAATATAGGTACGCAGCAGTGCCTCAACATTTTGCTCTGGATAGTCCATGATAGTCTGAAACTCGTCAATAGCCACAATGCAAGGTTTGTCAGCTGTACTCAGATACTGGAATATCTCATCCAGCGACACCTTGGGTGTTTGAATATCTCCTATCTCCAGATTCCAGCTCGGCTGACCTAAGGCATCAAGCGTTATTCCCGTCCGCAGAGAACCGGCTATCCGTATGAAGCGTTCCCAAACTTTCCGCTCTTTCGATTTCAGCACAGAGAGGATGGCGCGTCCTAATTCGTAAATCAGTTCAGACAATGATTTAGTAGCATAAATATCTACGATAAACAGATAATAGTCATCCTGTAGTTCTTGCTGGGCAAAGCAATGTCGCAAAAGGCCAGTTTTTCCCATTCTTCTTGGCGACATCAAGGCAACATGATTACCATTCACTAGCAGTGATGTCAAGCGTTTTGTCTCTTCTATTCTGTCGCAGAAGAAATCAGGCCCGTTATAGCCATAGGTCAGAAATGGATTCTTTATCATCTTACTCCTTTTTTATCAATTCGGGTACAAAGATAATAAGAATTCTTTAATTATACAAATTTGCGTAACGCTTTTTTGTATAATTGCGCTGTTTTAGGTCTTGGGATGCTGTTTTATTGCGGAAAATGATGGAATTATTCAAAAAAGTTGGGCTAAATTTTGAATTTTTTCGCGAATGTGTCTATATTAAGCACATCGAACATTTAAATTAAAAGATATGGCAACAACGATGAAGAAAAAGACAAAGAAGGAAATGACACTGCTGCAAGCAATAGAGCGTGTGGTGGAATTGTCTGAGGATTCCAAGATGAGTCCGGAGTTTATGAAAAAGGCCAGGACTGAGATTCAATTTTTGGCCAAGAGTTATGGCATTACTGAGCGACAGGCTGTGCTGTTCTGTGTCTGTATGGAGAAAGGACCGCAACGGGTAGATTATGATGATTTGGCTTCATACCTTGGTTTAAACAAAATAGGAGTGCTGAGTTATGCCAGCGATATCGATGCGTTGGTGCGTCGCCGTCTGTTGAAGTATCGCGATGTGAAGGATGAGGATGACTTCGATATCCCCTCCGTCGTGATTCGCAGTCTGAAGCATAATGAGGTGTATCAGTTGCCTCAGCGCAAAGGTCTGGACTGTTTTGCGATGTTTGAACTGCTCGACCAGTGGTTTGAGGACTTGGATGATGATGCGATCACACCACATGACCTTTGTGAAGAACTGCAGTCACTCTTTGAGGACAATCCGCAGGTGGGCTTTGTGAAGCACTTGAAGGCGTATTGCCTGGATGCCGAAGATGAGATGGTGGTGGCATACTTCTCCCATCGGTTGGTAAACCACGATGATGATGACATTCGTTTTCGCGACATCGAGGATTTGTATGGGAGCAAAGCAGACTTCACCAATGCGAAGGGCACACTGAGAAGTGGAAGGCACAGACTGCAAAACAAAAAACTGATTGAGCATAAGTGTGTGGATGGACTGGCAGACGTGACCAGATACAAACTGACGGAAACTGCCAAGCGTGATCTGCTGGCAGAGATGAAGATCAATGAAGCGGAGGAGAAACTGGCAAATACGCTGGAGGTCAGCAAACTGACTCAGAAACAGTTGTTCTTCCCCAAGGACATTCAGCGACAGGTGGAGGAGCTGGGCAGTTTCCTGCAGCCAGAGAATTATCAGAAGATTCAGGAGCGCATGAAGGAGAAGGGATTCCGTTATGGTTTCGCCTGTCTGTTCTATGGCTCACCAGGTACTGGTAAGACAGAGACGGTCTATCAGTTGGCTCGCCAGACGGGACGTAACATCATGGTGGTGGATGTGCCCCAGTTGAAAAGTATGTGGGTAGGGCAGAGCGAGAAGAATGTGAAGGCACTCTTCGACCGCTATCGTGAACAGGTGAAACGCGCCAAACTCACACCGATTCTTTTATTTAATGAGGCAGATGCTATCATCGGCAAGCGAAAGAATGGGGCAGAAAATGCTGTTGATAAGATGGAGAATGCGCTCCAGAACATCATCCTGCAAGAGATGGAACAACTGGAGGGCATTATGATTGCCACCACCAATCTGCAGCAGAATATGGACAAGGCCTTCGAGCGTCGATTCCTTTATAAAATCAAGTTCGACAAGCCCACCGAGGAGGCTCGTGCCAGCATTTGGCACACAATGATTCCCGACCTCAGTGAATTGGATGTCCATACGCTGGCCTCGAAGTACGACTTCAGCGGTGGTCAGATAGAGAATATCGCCCGCCATTATGCCATCGACACCATTCTGCATGGTCAGACCGAAGACGTGCTCCCCATGCTCATCCGTCACTGCGACAATGAACGACTCGATGAGACAAGTACTCGTAAAATAGGTTTTTAGATACGGAGACGAGGACTATGCCGACGGTAAAACTTTGCGAAGAAGGACGATATTTTCCCCCTTTTTATGATTTTTTCATTTAAAAGGGTTTCCTTATTATACTTTTTTCACAATTCCTTTTGTCGTTTCAAATAATTGATGTATATTTGTCGTGTCCTTATATGAGATCAAAGTATATGTCTGCAATTCATATTTATCAAGGAAGATTTGCCACCATGTCTGCCATCCTCTATACATGGGATGGACGACATCTGTACAAGGGTAGGTTTACCACTATCTCAGATATTCTCTATACATGGGACGGGAAACATTTGTATCGTGGGCGTTTTCCCATTGTCTCAGAGATTATGTGTACGTGGGATGGCAAGAATAGCTTTACCGGCAGATTCCCTATAATATCAGCCGCAAAGTACACATGGGATGGAAAGCATATCTGTAAAGGACGTTTTTCGCTCATCTCTGATGTCCTTTATACCTATGATGGCAAGCATCTGTATCGTGGGCGTTTTCCCATTGTCTCAGAGATTTTGTTAACAACAGAAGAGCCTGTCCCAATCCCTATCCTGTTAGCATCGTTGGTGTGATAAGTCTCAATGAGGCAAATATGGGTATAATGAAAGTGGCTTCATTGAAAACTCTGAGAGAAATTTCGACAATAAACAAGAGAAAGCTGAAACGCTTGAAAGGGAGTAAGCGAGTATATTTAATAAAAGAGCTATGGCAAAAGTTTTTACATGCACACTCAAAGAAAGTCGTGCAGGAATGCCTAAGGGCACCACTATTCAAGTAGCATCAAACCTTTCCACTCCTACGGATTCGCAAATTGCTGATGAATGTGAACGCAGATTCGGGAAAAAAGCACGCGATGCAAGTTGGCATGGGTACTGGAATATCCAGTAGGTCACTAAGTAGTTATAACATCATTATATTTGTGAAGTGAGCCCCGGAAGTTAGACAAATAACTTTCGGGGTATATCATGTCAACTCACTTAATCGCATCCTTGTCAATCCTTGTCAAAGGTGATGCCATCATAGAGGGCTTGGGTGCCATTGTAGCTCTCGGGCAAGAAGTGGAGGCGGACGCCTCGGATATGCTTCTTGGCACGGAAGTCCTTGAGGTTATCGACCTTGTCGCTCTCGATTTCGAGCTTCATCATACCCCAGCCACGAAGGCGCACTCGGTCGCCTTCACGCAAATGGCGGTTAATGACTTCGGAAAGGCGGATGACGACTCCGATGATTTCTCCTTCGCTGTAGGGATGCCCCTTCGCTGCTTCTTTGATGAGTTCTTCTGAACTGATGGTCTGACGATGTACAGCCACTGCCTTGTATTTGCCGAATGTGGAAAGGGTCGGCTTGGTCTCTTGCTTGATTCTGTATCTCATAATTTCACTTCGTGCAAAATGCTATTGCATTTTTTCCTGTTTTACGATGCAAAGTTACAACATTTTCTCGAGAATTCCAAGAAAAACCTAGAAAAAGTATTTGCTTCAGTTGTTTGGACACAACCATTGGAATGAAAAGACAGACTGTATCTGAATAATTGCCTACATGCCTACATAAATCAAGCGTATGTTCATGCGTGCCTGCATCATGCAAGGGAATATTCCTACATAAAGCATACATAAGACTTACAGTTTGCCTACATAAATCCTACATGCTTTCTGCCTATTTGTATGTGTTTGGCAAGGAGCTAAGTTGGTGAGAATGGGTATTCTACAATTGT
The DNA here is from genome assembly GCA_017529865.1 of Bacteroidaceae bacterium. Taxonomy (GTDB): domain Bacteria; phylum Bacteroidota; class Bacteroidia; order Bacteroidales; family Bacteroidaceae; genus Colivivens. The sequence goes on along the minus strand of JAFXNA010000014.1, from coordinate 10,390 downwards.
CGGGATATTTGCTTGTTATAAAATTCTCGAGAGAATTTTGTCGTCAAATGCCGTTATGCAATTGGAAAGAAGTAAGCAAAGCTATCAATTCTCGAGAGAATTTATTATGCAGGTTACCGCTAAAAGTTAGAGAAGCGTTGTGCCATAGTCGGCTTGGAGCAAGTGCAAGACAGCCAAAGTCATGCAAGCGCCAAGAAGCGTGTAGGCGATGTGTATAGAACATGTATGCATTATGTAGGCATTATGTATGCTGTTTGTGACAAAAGTTATTGATTGCCAGAGATTTGTATTGGTGTAATGTAGGCATGTATGATTTATAATTTTTTTGAAAATTATTTGCAAATTCCAATTTTTTTTGTATCTTTGCAGTCGAAATCAAATCAGATACAACGATGAAAGTAACATTATTGAAAAGAGACGGCAAGAAAGAGGTGATAAACCGCGTAGATCTTGCAGATATGGCGGCAGCTATCAAGGATGGGATGATACAGAATGCTGTGAAGCGAATGCGTGAGGTGTATCATCTGATGACCACCCATCGGTTGGAGGACGGGCGAATAGCTACGGACTGGCGGGGAGGCATCCAACTGCCTAGGGTTTGCTTCGCTGCCGACTACAGGAACCAGAAAGGTGAGTGGCAGATGATGGCGTATAACGGACTGGTGGTGCTGGAGGTGAATGACCTGTCGACCTATGATAAAGCGGTGGAAATCAGAGAGTTGGCGAAGAAACTGCCTGAGACGGTGCTGTGCTTCCTCGGAGGGTCGGGCAAAAGTGTGAAGATTGTGTGTCGAGGGGAACTGTTTGGCGGCGGTCTGCCAAAAGGCGATGCTGACATCCGCCAGTTCCACCTAAATGTATATAACACAGCTCGCAGGGCCTATCAGAATCAGTTCGGCTTTGACATCGAGTTCTTAGAGCCTCGATTGGATAGGACGGTGTATATGAGTGCCGACCCCGAGGCGGGCTTCAATGCAGAGGCACGACCGTTCTATGCCGATACGGAGCGCCACGACTTGCCGCAGCCTGTGAGCATCAGCATCGAAGAAGACCGTCTGATGCCTGGACGTACACTCACACGAACCTATCAGCTGAACTGGATGTTCATCGTAGAGACGGTGATGGGACGCTATTTCGACCTGCCCGATGAAGAGAAGGAAGCGACGCTGCTAATGCAGATTGCCTCGATGTGTCTGGATCAAGGCATCCCCAAGGCTCATGCTCAGGGACTGACGATGCTCCATCCCGTCTTGAATCGTGACCGATTACTCGTAGAGAAAATCTTCCAAACTATCTACAGCGTAGCAGAGCAGGAGGATTATCGCAGAAAGCACAAGATCCGTCCGTTGAAGAGCGTGCCCGAGGACACCATTCAGGCGATGAAGACAGAGATGTTCCTCAGTTCGAACTACGAGATGCGGAAGAACTTGCTGACGGGTGTGGCTGAGTATCGTGAGAAGTTCAGTGATGACCAGCGTTTCAAGCCGCTGACTGAGGAGGTGAGAAACACCATGACAATTCGTGCCACAGAGTTAGGACTGAAGTCGTGGGACAGGGATGTGAACCGCTTTATCGACTCGACGCGCATCGAGCAGTACGACCCAGTGAACACCTGGCTTGACAAACTGCCGAAGTGGGACGGAAAAGACCATATCGCAGAACTTGCCAGACGAGTGCCGACGAACCAACCTCATTGGGAGAAGTACCTACGATGCTGGCTTGTGGGTATGGTGGCACAGTGGCGCGAGAGCGACCGGCAGCTGACAGGCAACGCACTGACGCCCCTGCTGATAGGTCGTCAGGGATGCGGTAAGACTCGCTTCTGTAAGATTCTGCTTCCGCCAGAGTTGCGCGACTACTATAACGACAAAATTAACTTCAAGAACGAGTTCGACCTGAATATTGCCTTGACCTCGTTTGCGCTAATCAATATCGATGAGTTCGACAAGACGACAAATTCCCAGCAGATTGTGTTGAAGTACCTGTTATCGTCGAGCGATGTGAAGTTCCGTCCGCCCTATGGCAAGACCATCAAGCAATACCGTCGTTACACCTCGTTCATTGGCACCACTAATCAGTTGAAGCCGCTGGTCGACCCTACAGGAAGCCGCCGTTTCGTCTGTGTGGGGGTCACAGGCAACATCAATTTCGAAGACAACCTGAATCATCGCCAGCTCTTCGCCCAAGCCCTCCACTTATTCAATAGCGGAGAGCGTTTCTGGCTGAACGACAGCGAGATACAAACGTTGATAGAGGAGAACGAACCTTTCCAGAAGTTGAACGACCTGGTGGAGATGATTGGCGAGACCTTCCGTCAGCCTAAGGAAACAGAAATCGGTAAATGGTGGAGTCTGGGCGACATCAGCCAACTACTCGCCCAGCGCTATCCCAATTTCGACCCGGAAACACCCTTCCAGAAGATTGGCAATGCCTTGAACGATATCCAGTTCAACTTCACGAGCAAACGTAAAACCAAACACATGGAGTACTGGCTGATAGCGAAGAATGCTACCCGTTAATGATTATCAATATTGTCTTTGCCCACCGAGCTATTAAAAGTTCGGCGGGCTGTTTCTTTAAAAGTATTCCCTTACTGCAAATTCAAACTGGTCAATAAAGATTTGCTTGAAAGCAAAAAAGTTCCCATGTTTTTTGAATTTTTTCGCGGATGTGTCTATATTATGCACGTCAAACAAAAAAATCAAAAGATATGGCTACAACAATTCGCACCAGTTCCAGGAACTACTTCAACAAAATTCAGAAGTACCTCAACAACAAAAGAGTCTTCTTTGCCCCATCACTTAATAATGGGGTCTATGCTCTCACCATCTTTGATCTCAACAGTGTCGAGACCACCTTTCTTCTTAACAAAATGACCAAACATTTCAACCTTCATCCTAAACAGCAGGAGCCTCTGGCTCTTGCTGCCTAATAAGCATTATGACCGTTATTGAAACAATTATATTCATTGTTGGTTGGAGTACCATGATCGGTATCTTCAATTACCTTGAAAGCAAATAAAAACAAATATTTCACGGAATTGTTTTGTGGAATTATTCTTTTTTGTTAACTTTGCACCCAACAATGATTATTCGCATCAGACAGATTTAATGTGAACAACAAGAACCAGCCGTAGATAGTTTCAGCTGAAGCCGGAGGCTGGCTGGCATCCTTCTAATCCTGTAGTAGAAAGGTCTTGGGATGCTGTTTTTATTATACAAAAGCCCGCCGAGCAATTGAAAGTTCGGCGGACTCAGGATTTATTTCTGCTGTTCAATCAGACTAATATAACAAGATTATTCTTCCATGGGTTTAATAGCAGCGAACTTCTTCCACACAGCCTTCTTCTTGTAGGCAGCAACTACGCCCTTTGCTGCTGGCACATAGAGCGTAGCCTGGTGTCCACCAAGCTCTACACCACGTTCGATATTGATTTGTGTGGGATCTGCCACGTGGCAATATACTGATTTCAGATTTGAGCATCCATCAAAGGCATAAGGTACAATTTCCGTCACTTTGGGAATAGGAATAATTCCCACTCCGTCTTTAATTTCGTATTTTGCCATAAGCCAGTAGACGATTGCCTGTACATCGCGAGGTTTTTTTGTTTGTAGAAGATAATATAGACAATTTTGGGAAATAATTCAAAGATAGAAAATGACAAAATTAATATATACGGATCATTTCGTCATCATCCCGAAATTCACCAATGCTAGCTTCCTTAGGATCTGGGTCTGCTATAGCATCTTTCCAAAGTCGCTCACATTGCTCGCTCTTTAATCCACAACTTTGTATAATTGTTATAATGTCATGGTATTCCCAACGGCCTAAGGATAGAACGTGGAAAACCAAATGAGGTTCGTACATCTCAATCATCTCATTCATTGTCTTATAACCATTTTCATCATTATCTACGATATCCATTAAAGAGTAAGAGTCAAAAACTTCTAAAGCATGAATCAGTGCTGCTTTTGCAGAATCATTATCATTTGGTTTAGTTACAATATCTGTGCAATGTTGTTCAGTCTTTTTCCATACAGTTTCTGCAAATGCATAGAGAATTCTATATTTAATGTAATTCAAAAAGATAGTTTGAGAATTGTTGTCATCAAGACTTTCCGTATTAGAAAGCTTCTGTTTGTATAAAGGTAATAATTCCACAAGTAGATTTTGTAGCTCACGAAGAATGCGAACAAGTTCGTTTGCCCCGTCCCAAAAAGCCGGATACTCTTTCTGAAGGATTTCTCTCTTTGTGTACGGCATCCTCTTTTGAGCTTCGAGCATGTCTGTAGTCAAACAAGAGTGTTTTTTTGTATTATTATCCATCATATTCTTCAACGATTTCCTGTACATCGTGAGGTTTTATTTGTTTGCAGAAGATAATATAGACAATTTTGCGAAAAAATTCAAAGATCATTTAAACCATTCTGTGATTTTGTTAATATCATTTACTATTGCATCAATGACTTCTTGTATAGTTGCTGAAGGTGGGATTTTTACATACTGATAGATGAGATTATCGCCATATTGGCCCCAATTTGCAACAGTTGCCCAAGGGAACGTAGGTTTGCTATTCTTTATGGATATATATTGTGCTAATGTGTCTTGTTTGTCTTTCAGATTATCTTTCCATGCCGGTGTCAGTACATCCAAATTGACGCTTAATAGTTTCTTTCCGTTGATATCCTTCTCTTCTTTAACAATATTGTCATAGACAACCATATGACAGTATCGATCACCTTGAACTTGTATGATGAGTTTGAAAAGTTCTTTATCATTGGTTCCTATGGGCTTGAAATCCTTGGATAGTATATATTGAACCTCAAATATTCCTACACCATGAGCATAACTTAAATTTGTGAAAAGCCTGGTTCTTTCTAATTCATCTATCTTATCTTTTTGGGCTTGAATCAATTCCTTACTGTATCGGCAAAATGGACGATTCTTGTTATTTAATACTTGTTTTAATTCTTGTTCTAACATAGAGAGAAGTTGGTCATACAACAATTTCTCATGAATATCGTGTATTCTAAGCTTCTTATATTTTTCGATTTCATTTCTTTTGGCCTTTGCGTCTTTATCGTTTATGTCCCAAGGAAAAATCTGATAACGATAACTCTTATCTAGGTCTATTTCCCAACAATTACTAGCGAGATTATACAAAGCCTTTATAAATTTGTGGTAATCTTCGACGATTGATTTATTTAGTCCTTCTTTAAAACCTTCATAATGAAGAGTCCTTTCAAGGTTATTTTTTAAATCATCATATGACTTATGAATCCATTTAAAAGAGATGTCAACGGACTTATTATAATAATAGAAAATTGGCTTCACCTCTTTCCCGAGTTCTGAATTGTTATCTATCAGGGAGAGTAAAATAAAGTTAATTCCATAATTGGTATTCCAGGCTATGCTTTTCTCTGTACCACATTTGTTTTTTGCATCTTTAAACTCGACATCTTGATTCTTGCCTGTTCGCCACTCGTCAAAAGCATCTTTCGTATACCTTTCCAATTGCTCTTCATAGGGTAGGCTTTTCATCTTGTTTTCTAAGATAAGCACTGGAATCCATTTTCGAGTCAATATATTTCCTTCGGAATCAAACTTTTCATTCTCCTCCGTCTGACTTTTCTTTTTGGATTTTTTCTCCGAATCAAGGATATATATGCTTAAATCAAAATGATTGTATTCACGGCGTACTTCAATGTTATTATTATCGGGGCAATATTTACCTTTGTACCCTTCTACATCACAGTTCGTTTCCTCCCACCAAAACACCTCGTCCTTTTCCAAACCTGCCAAATCATGCATTATTTGGAGAAAAGCGTCCCAATTAACAATGCTAATCCAATGAAGGAAATTACTATGAAACAGTTCTTTGGACCCCAAAGACATATGAAACATTGTTGAATTGCGTAAATCATTTAAAAACCCTTCATATGGATTGTTCTTCTTAGTCATAACTTCATATTACGATTGCCTATACATCGCGAGGTTCATATTTTCGTTTATTGTTATTCTTTCTTAATAAAGTGATTTGATGTAGTGTAAGGTATAAATAATGTGGTATTTGGTTGTATTAAGTTTCACATCGAGTGCAAAGATAATAATTATTCGCCATACGCAAAATGCTTTTGCCACAAAAAATCAAATAACTTCGATTTTACACAGTTTCCACTTGATTTTTGTACGACTTAATCGCACTTTTCACTTCGTGCAAAATGCCAGTGAGTGCAGTGTGAGCATGCTCATAAACTGCCGAGTCGTGTTCGAGGTCGACAACTGCCAATGCAATCAAGCTTGCTTGTAATTGCTGAGGTGCAGCCCGTTTCGCAATTTGTTGCAAAGATAGTCATTTAATTGCAAAAATTCGGCCCCACCCCGTTAAAAAATGTTAAACAGTAGAAAAAGGGACTCTGTGTATTGAATTTTTTCGCGAATGTGACTATATTATGCATATCAAACAATAAAAACAGTGGGCTTATGAAATATCAATTTGCAAGAAATCTTTTCATGGATCATTTCCGTCAAGATGAGCTGCAGGTGGGCGATGTTGTCTATTACCTCTCTCCGTTCTCAAAGTATTCCATCAAGAAGTCGACCATCGCTTCGAAGAAGGAGATTCCTGCGAATCACCATACACGTCCGTTTGGAGGTTGCGAACTCACGCTAACCAATGGTGTTGTATTGGAGTATGGCGATGTCTTTGATTCCAAAGAGAACGCGTTTGCATATATTGTTGCAGACTTGAAATCCAGTTTAGCAAACAAACGTAATGCACTACAAACCCTTCAACAAGAGATTGCAAAAGAGGAACGTGTATTGAAACAATTAATGAATAAGAAATATGGAAAAGAGAAAAAATAACAGAAAAAGAGTTTTTTTTTATGATTTGTTTGCAGATTTCACCCCTTTTATCTATATTTGCAAACTAAAAGATGTTATGATACCTAAACTTTTACCGATTTTATAATAGACCTTTATTAATATGGCTAAAGAATTGATATTCAAATTGTCGGGTACAGACTATAGCGCCGCACCCGTGAAACTAGAGAGAAAAAAGATTTATGGTTGGTCGGACATCGTGGCTACCGACCGAAATGGTGAGGTGTGCAGCTCGGCCTAATGAGGATGACTTCGTAGATGCCATCCGAGAACTCATTCAGGATTTCCTTGCCACTGGCACCGTGAAATCGTTTCAAGTCAAAGACCCCACCGGCAAGGTCGTCTGTGAGTATGACGATGAGTTTGGGGGATAGATAAGAAAAGAATAACAAGAAACTAAAAATATGAACCTCGCGATGTATAGGGAAATCGTAAAATAATAGTATGATAACAATTAATTATCCGACTTTGAAGATAGTTGAGAGCTATCTATCTGATTATTATAATCGTTCTATCTCTCTCGGTTCGTGCATCAGTACGATGGGATGTAATATCGGAGGAGGTAATATGTCTTTATTAGATGGAGCTAATGTCCCCAATGAACCAATTACGGGTATAGATATACCCATTTTAATAAATGATTCAAATGCAGCGAAAGCAAACCATGGAACCATAATGATTCTTGAACAAGATCCCTTACGCAGACTTAGTGAATTCCAAACAATATACAATACTTCTCAACTTCAAAATAATGCTATAGTTGGAACTCCTAATGCATTTCATACTAATCCTGTAGGATTCTACAAAGAATTGGTAGATAATATGACTACAGATGGTTGGAGTGTGTACCTTACTGATACTTATAAGATTTGGTCACCAGGCCTGAAAGGGGGAAAAAACCGTTGGACTGATAATGAGAAAAATCTATTATGTAAAGAAATATCTTGTATTAAACCAACAATAGTATTGCTCTGTGGCAAAGAGGCTAAGAAAGCTTATGATAAGATTCAATGTACCTCGAATATAACAATAGTCGAGGTGCCTCACCCATCTGGAATGGCAAATAGAGCATGGACAAAAATTCTTGACGCCAAACCAACAGATGCAAATAAGAGAGATTACATCCTAAATAAGATTCGTAATATAAAACCATAGCAGCCAAATTTTCGTTTGTTTCTCATATCAAGTCTATTTCTACGTATAAATTGCTCGCATCTTTGAATTTTTCTCCCCATGTTACTATATTACCCATACAAACATTAAAAACGAAGAAATATGAAACGCGTATTTATTGACATGGACAATGTACTGGTTGACTTCCAGTCGGGACTCGACCAGGTGAGTGAAGAAGTGAAGGCTGAATATGCCGGACGGGTGGATGAGATTCCGGGCTTGTTTGCCAAGATGAAGCCGATGGAGGGAGCGATAGAGGCCGTGCATGAGTTGAAGAAGCATTACGACCTGTTCATCCTCTCTACGGCGCCGTGGAAGAATCCCTTGGCGTGGTCGGACAAGGTGGAGTGGGTGACGAAGTATCTTGATGACGTGTTCCACAAGCGAATGGTTATCACTCACCGTAAGGACCTCTGCCAGGGTGACTATCTGATAGATGACCGAGGTAAGAACGGCACCAGTGAGTTCAGTGGCGAATGGATTGAGTTCGGCTCGGAGAAATTTCCTGACTGGGAGAGTGTGCTACAATATTTGTACAGCGAGAGATTAGATGATTATCTGATAGAAATTGGTCGTACGGATTTGCTGAGTCTGGAAGAAGAGTTGGCATTGAGCAAGGCTATACAGGAGAAAGGACCTGACTGTGAAGAAGCTGAACGGCTGGTAAAGTGCAATCAACGATTTGTCGTCAGCGTGGCGGCACAGTATCAGAATCGCGGACTGACACTCGAAGAACTGATTGAGGCAGGAAACGAAGGACTGAAAAAGGCTGCTATTAAGTATGATGCCTCTCGTGGATTCAAGTTCATCGCCTACGCCGTCTGGTGGATTCGCCAATCTATTTTACAGGCAATTGAAGAAAAGAATAATGAATAGTTAATAAAAATCAGTTATGCATATCAATGAAGTAGAAAGAATCCTTAAGGATTCTATTGTAGGAAAAGAAAAACAATATGAGGTTAAGAGATATTGTGACCACGTCTGTTGCGAGTCTGATTTCGTGTTGCTTTCTGATGGTATGGAATTTGCCTATATCAAATTTGACGATAAAAGTAACATGAAAAAGAAGCAAATGAATATCCATGAAGAGAAAATGGGTACAGCTTCTTTCTATATTGTCGTCAAAGATTCTGACGAGTTTGTTCCTATCGACTTAGCATGTAAGGTATATCCAAGGAATAAAATGAATTCTGCCTTTGAATGTACGACTGACAACTTGCTTCAAAAACTATGTGATTATCGCTCAACCCAATACACTACATTGAGTATAGAAAAGGTTGCTGAGTTCTTCGAAAAGACCCTTTCATCCTTGATAAGAGGAAGAATGCAGGCGTTTATTTCTAAAATAAGAGAAGAAACAAATCTCACGGACGTCATTGAGGACCATGGTACTTATTATATGCTTAGTCCAAAATATGAGCATCTGTTCTTTTGCTCACTGCTTGGCAGTACATCCGGAACGCCTAAAAGAGTGTGCAGATATACTAGCTTGTCATCGTTATTCCGTACGCTCTCGGAAACAAGACAGAGTATGTGTAGCACCATATGCATGAATGATAAAACCGAAAATGACTATTCTATCAAGTATATAAGCAATGCCGTACCAAAGTCGAATGTAATTCAAAGAATGGAAGCCAGAACGCTTAAGACTGATGCTCAATCCATGAGCTTTATTCTTTCTGGTAGCAGGATGGGGAAAAAAGATGACCTTAACATGTGGAGACTTTATGGCGATGACTCTAAAGGTGTTTGTCTTTGGTATGAAATCGAAGACATGCCCGATAATTTTTTCCTGTCAAGAGTAAGTTACGCAAAGAATGAAACTCATGCAGAGTTAGCCTATCTTGCCAGCAAGATGGGTAAGGCGGTTTGTGGCAGGAATTTCGAGGTTCGTAATCTGAATAGTTGGCTACACTTCTTCAAACCTGCGGAATACGCGATAGAAGAGGAAATACGATTGTTATATGAGATGCCCGATGTGGACATGTTGGAGTCACTTCATGGCAAGTGGATATTGAATTCAGAGAATGGTATCATCGCCCCTGTCGTAAGTTTCTCTGTTGAAAAAAAGAACTGTCAATTCCCCTTGGTATTAAGCCGAATTGTATTAGGTCCAAATCTGCAAGAACGTAACATAAACAAAGAGCAACTGCGCTTAATGATAAAAAACAAGCAGATTAGAGTGACAGATGATTTTGAAATCACTTTTTCTGATATCAACAGTTACATAACAAATAACCGTCATAGTTATGAGAGCTACTCCTAAAGAAATAAAATCATTAAAAGAATTTGTAGATAATATGAAATTAAAAGAAAATGCAATGTCAAAGGT
>JAFXNA010000013.1 GCA_017529865.1 Bacteroidaceae bacterium | reverse complement strand
GCAGGACGGGTCTCATGGCGAGCTCCCCACTTGTCGAACCATCCGCTCCAGAACTCAGAACACATCTTTGGTGCATCAGGACGAAGTTCGCCTAAACGACGGAACTGATCGTTGATATTAGCTCCTGTACCGAAGTTCATGGTCCATACGAGGTCATCCAGACCATTCTGCTCGAAGTTGCTGCTCCAGTCACACTGGAAGAGCGCCAATTCTTTGCCGTAGATGCCACGTAGGCAATCACGGATGGCACTCACGTAAGGCTTATCTGTACCATACGAACCATATTCATTCTCTACCTGAATCATGATGATAGGACCTCCGTTCTGAATGGTCAGTGGCTTGAGTTGTTCGCCCACCTTCTCCTCGAAGATCTTCACTCGCTCCATGAAATAAGGGTCTTGTTCACGCAGTTTGATGTCCTTCTTCTTCAGTAGCCACCAAGGCAGACCACCCATTTCCCATTCTGCACATACGTATGGACCTGGACGAACGATGACATACATGCCATTCTTCTGTGCTAGACGACAGAAAGCTGCTACATCGTTGTTGTCTGTGAAGTTGAACTCATCTTCACGCTGCTCGTGGATGTTCCAGAATACATACAGACACAAAGTGTTCATACCAAGAGCCTTGCACATCTGGATGCGATGTTCCCAGTAGGGGCGTGGAATACGTGGATAATGTACCTCGGCTGCCTTCACGATGAATGGTTTGCCATTCAGCAAGAATGTGCCTTTACCAGCCTCGAATGTGCCTTTTTGTGCGATGGCAAAACAAGTAGTCAGTGCCAAAGCGAGTGTCAATAATAATTTCTTCATGATTCGTTGTTAGTTAATTTCCGACTACAAAGCTACGACAAAGATTTGACATGACAAAGAGAAAATACAAAAAAAACGCATGACGGAATGCCATGCGTTGTTTAAATATGAAGAACGTACTTCTGAATTAACTTTTACACCTTTGTTATTCTATATAAAAATGACGGATACATAATGAACAATAAATAATGCAGCCAGTATATATAGTGCGATGTTGAGTTTCTTATAGTTCCCAGACATCAAGTTAACAAATACATAGATTATCAGTCCGATCATGATGCCGTCGCTGATGCTGTAAGTCAGTGGCATCAGTATCATGGTGAAGAAAGCGGGGATTGCTTCAGAGAGATCTGAATAATCTTGCCAGTCAATTTCAAAGATAGGCGAACACATCATAACACCGACGATGGCCAGTACAGGACCTGTTGCTGCATTTGGTACAACCAGGAATATCGGTGAGAGGAACAGTGACAAGATGAAGCAAACAGCTATCGTGAACGATGTGAGGCCAGTACGTCCTCCTTCAGCAATACCTGCCGAACTCTCAAGGTATGTCGTTGTCGTATTCGTTCCGCAACAAGCACCTGCTGCAGTAGCGATGGCATCTGCCATGAAGATTTTTGACAGACCGTCAACCTTTCCTTCTTTGTCAATCATACCTGCCTTCACACTTACTCCGACTGCGGTTCCCATTGTGTCGAATATATCAATGAAGAGGAATGTGAACACCACGATTATCATGTCAATCGAAAAGATTTCGTTCCAGTTGAACTGACAGAAAATTGGCTCTATTGACGGTGGGGCAGCTACGATTCCTGAGATGTGAGTTACTCCAGCAGGAATGCCGATGATGGTGGTAATTAGGATACCAAGCAACATACCTCCCTTCACTTTTCGGATGATGAGTGCGCTGGTAATGATGAATCCGATGATTGCCAAAACGACATCAGGATTGTCAAACTTACCCAATGCCACAGTCGTTGCTTTGCTGGAGACAATGATTCCAGCGTTTTTCAGTCCAATAAAAGTGATGTATAGTCCAATACCTATTCCGATAGCAGTTTTCAGTCCCTTGGGAAATGCATTGACAATATAGTCGCGTACATTTGTAGCCGATAGAATGATGAAAATGATACCTTCTGCCAGAATAGCAGTTAAGGCAAACTGCCAAGGATAGCCCATGCCGATACATACCGTATATACAAAAAAGGTATTCAGTCCCATGCCAGGAGCAAGTCCGAATGGTTTCTTGGCATACATTGACATCACCAATGTACCGATAATTGCGGCTAATGCTGTTGCTGTAAATACAGCATCGGTCGGCATACCTTTATCTTCCCCTAAGACTGTTCCCAAGTCTGCGAAGATACTTGGATTGACAGCAAGGATATACGACATCGTAAGGAAGGTGGTGACGCCTGCCAGTATTTCTGTCTTTATGTTGTGTTTCGATGGATCAAAACCAAACAGTTTCTGTAACATCTCTTTTCTGTTTAGAAGTTCCATTTAATACCCAGACAAGGGTTGCATTTGAATCCGTCATAAGTCCCGAAGTCGTTCGAAAGTTCAATTTCGCCTCCTAAATTTAGGTTTTCGCAGCCAAAATGACGACCCACATTATACCAGAGCTGTGGTTCGGAGATGAAAGTGGTAGATTTAGCAACCGGTGTGCCGTCATCCTTGAATCCAAAGTGGTCTTCCCACCAGAAGTCTGCAAAGCCTGAGAAGTTGAGGCCCTCTACGCCAAACAAGTCGTTCATGCCCCATACTACAGTGAACTGCATTGGGAGGTCGCTTTTACCATGAGCGATGTTCTTGTTAAGAACTTCTAACGTGAGGGTGTTCTTGAAGTCTGGACTATGCATAAAGTAGTTGACACCAAACAACCATGCATTTTTGATGGAGTATCCGTTGTAGACACCGCCATTATATTCAACATGAAGGCTCAAAGGAGCAAATTTTGTGTCCTGCCAGAAGTTGAGACCACGTGCAATCTCAAGATAGGTACCACATGGAGCATCGTCTGCGCCATCCTTCGTGCGGGTTTTAAAGTCATGATCAATGAAGAAGAACGTATCACCCCACTTGTCTTGTTTGAACATCTCAAACGTTGTGGTGATTTGTTTACGGTCTTTACCGAAATCATAGAACACTTGAAGATTTGTCTGAGCCATTGCTCCCATCGTCATGAAAGAGACAATAGCGAATGCGAATAACTTTTTCATTTGGTAAGTTTTTTTGATATATTATTAATAGTTTTTATTTTCTTGATGCAAAAATACTACTTATTTTGTTAACTTGTTTCTTTTCTTTGGAAAAATTAGCAATAATATGTTATTTTTTATTGTTTTCATGTGTAAATGAAAATTAAAAATGCTAAATTTGCAACGTCAATAAATGAAAGAAACTATGAGTAACAATCAAAACAACAATGGTATTTGCGATGCCCGTCAATTGGGCTATCCTAAAGTATTTCTTCTTGGCGCCCAACACATGTTCGCCATGTTCGGTGCTACAGTATTGGTTCCTGTTCTTTGTGGTCTTCCTGTGTCTACAACCTTGTTACTTGCAGGTATAGGTACATTGATTTTCCATTTTATCACGAAGTTGAAGGTACCGGCTTTTCTTGGTTCGTCGTTTGCGTTTATTGGAGGATATCTGTCTGTAAAGGCAGCAGGTGTGGAATTAGATATGAGTGAAGAACTGGCGCTCGATTATGCTTGTATCGGTGTGTTCTTTGCAGGATTGGTTTACTTTGTTGTCGCTATGTTGGTGAAGTTGTTCGGAGTAGACAGGGTGATGCGTTTCTTTCCTTCTATCGTTACTGGCCCTATTGTCATCTCCATCGGATTAGTCCTCTCAGGTTCTGCCATTGCCAATTGCCTGACCAATTGGCTGGTTGCGTTGACAGCTGCCCTTACCGTTATTGTCGCAAATATATGGGGTAGGGGATTTGTGAAGATTATCCCGATTATTTTAGGTGTCGTTGCATCATACGTCTTGGCTATTTGTTTGGGAGAGGTCGATTTTACACCTCTTTATGAGGCTGCATGGATTGGATTGCCTTTCAAGTACGAGACTACCGTTCTGGCAGTATTTGACGACCCTGACTATTCATTCATGGCCTCCTCCATCCTTGCCATTATGCCTATTGCCATTGCAACCATTGTGGAGCATATTGGTGATATATGTGCCATCTCTTCAACAGTAGGTACTGACTTCCTGAAAAAGCCAGGATTGCATCGTACCCTTACAGGTGATGGTATTGCAACAGCTATTGCATCACTCTTCGGAGCACCTGCCAACACTACATACGGAGAGAACACAGGTGTGTTGAACCTTACTCGCGTGTTCGACCCTATGGTCATCCGTTTGGCTGCCGTTTTTGCCATCGTTATTTCCTTCTGCCCTAAGTTTGCAGAACTCATTCACTTGATGCCGGCAGCTACCATCGGAGGTGTGTCGCTCATTCTCTACGGAATGATTTCAGCTGTAGGTATTCGTAATCTCGTTGAGACGAAAGCCGATTTGACCAATTCACGTAATATCATCATCGTAGCAGCCATCCTCGTGCTCGCCATTGGTATCAAGTATGGAGCAAACGACTTGGTTGCAGTCGGCAACATCAAACTTTCTGGCCTTGCCATTTCCGCCATTGCAGGTGTATTGCTGAATGCTATCCTGCCTCACGACCGTAGTGCGGTTGAAGAACAGGAATCCAAATTAGAAGAAAAGACGAAATAAGCATTCCATCAGCGCAATGATGGTGAATGCGAAAAATGTCTTTTTCATAAAAATTGAAGTTTTATTGGATTTGTTCGAGTGGCAGGAGTGAGGGATCGAACATGACTTTGGAGTGGTTGTCCCAGTTGAGTTCTCGGCTGATGACCTCTCCTGTTGTCGGGTCGATAGTTTCACGATAGATTTTCGAAATGCGATAATAGGCACCATCAGCTTCTAGGTGGAAATGATGCCCATCTTCGGTGATTCGATAAGTGTGAGGGTAGGGGTGTTCACTGCGCAGTTCGGCCATCAGTTCATCACCTTCGCACCAAGTGCAGAGCTGTACGGTCTGGTCGGTGTCGTTACGGAAGCGGTAATCAATGAAATTGTAGTTGACAGATGTGCCTGCACTATAGGGATGTCGCTGACCGTCAGGGTCTGGAGCGAGTGCATCAGAGTGGTGGTGCAACTCGGTAATGGTCATGGGACTGTGGAGTATCAGCAGGTTGACGGTATTGGCGAGGTTGCACAATCCTCCTCCTACGCCTGCTGTCAGTCGACCATTGACAAGGATGCGTCCGTCCTTGAATCCATTTTTTCGAGAGGTTTTACCTATGGTCTTCCAGAAGGAGAACGTTTCGCCTGGACGGATGAGTAATCCATCAATTTTGCTGCATGAGAGACGTATGTTGTCGGCTTTGTTTTGCTGATACAGGGGATTGATGCCGGGACCACGCTTGATCATGTTGTTGTGGGTGGATGATACAACCACTGGCAAGCGCTCAGCATCGTGCTGCTGGGCATATCGCTCGTTCCCCAACAGGTTCCGGATGTGCCGTATGAACCGTTCTTTCTCCAGTGAGAGTGCATAAGTGAACGGGCTGATTTCGCAAAACAATTTCCTTGCCATTAAGACTTACTTCATGGAGTAGACAATATCCATGATGCGTTTACCGAGGTCGTCGGCTTCCTGAATAGTTTCTGCTTCGCTGTAGACACGGATGATGGGTTCGGTGTTGGACTTGCGGAGATGTACCCACTTGTCGGGGAAATCGAGTTTCACACCGTCGATATCGTTTACCTGTACATCAGGGTCAGTAGCGAACATCTCCTTAACCTTCAAGAGGATGGCATCGACATCGGTAGTCGGGTCGAGATCGATACGGTTCTTTGCAATCTGATATTCAGGATATTGTTTACGCAGTTCGCTGACGGTGCAGCCCTTGTGTGCAAGGTGTGAGAGGAAGAGGGCGATACCTACAAGGGCATCACGTCCGTAGTGTGCTTGTGGATAGATAACTCCACCATTGCCCTCACCACCGATGATAGCGTTGGTTTCCTTCATTTTGGCAACCACATTGACTTCACCCACAGCTGCAGCGTTATACTGCTTACCATATTTCTGGGTTATATCGCGCAGGGCGCGTGTAGATGAGAGGTTGCTGACGGTATTGCCTGGTGTGAGACTGAGCACGTAGTCGGCAACAGTTACAAGGGTGTATTCCTCACCATACATGTGTCCGTCTTCGCAAATCATGGCTAGACGGTCTACGTCGGGGTCGACCACGAAAGCCACATCGTGATCTCCTTGCTTCATGAGGTTCATGATATCGCTGAGATTCTTCTCAAGAGGCTCTGGATTATGCTGGAAGTCGCCTGTGGGTTCTGCATAGAGTGGGGTGATGGTTTCGACACCGAGTTGTTCGAGCAACATAGGCAGGAGGATACCTCCTACGGAGTTGACGGAATCGAATGCAACACGGAACTGAGCGTTACGGATAGCATCTACATCGACGAGTGGCAAGTTGAGCACAAGGTCTATATGACGCTGGTTGTAGGTGTCATTCTCACTGTAGTGGCCAAGGTGGTCTACATCAGCAAATTCAAAATCTTCCTTAGCTGCAATATCAAGTACTTCATTACCTTCAGCTGCATTGAGGAATTCTCCTCGGTGGTTAAGTAACTTGAGTGCATTCCAGTGGCGTGGATTGTGGCTGGCTGTGATGATGATACCACCGCATGCACCTTCCATAGTGACTGCGAGTTCGGTGGTTGGTGTGGATGCAAGTCCGATGTTGACGACATCGAATCCCATACCCATGAGGGTACCACACACAACGTTCTTCACCATCTCACCTGAAATGCGTGCGTCACGTCCTACAACGATTTTGTTGGTCGTCACCGTAGTGGTGCGACGTATGAGGGTTGCGTATGCTGATGTAAACTTCACAATGTCGAGTGGATTCAATCCATCTCCTACTTGGCCTCCGATGGTTCCGCGAATGCCGGAAATTGACTTAATGAGACTCATAATATTATTTACTATTTGACAATTTAACTATTGACCATTTTCTTCATTCTTCAAATTTCTTAACTCTTAATTATCATATTAGATTCCTAACTGATAACTGATTTCATAGTACATGGGGAGTACATAGCCCGATGCGTTAGAGGTACCCGAAGAATGAGGGACGATGATGCGAATCTTGGCGATACGTCCTGAGTTACGTGTCAGGCGGATGTAGTCGAGTGGTTTGATCCATCCTTGTGGCACCACTGAACTCTTGTACTTACTCACCATCTTTCCTTCGGTAAACGATGCCTGATAACGTCGACTGCGGTGGATGTACTTCACGAGCATTTTGTCGACGATACTGGATGAATAGATGTTCTCAATGGTCATCTCGCCTGCTTCGATGTCGTATTCCAAGAATCGGCAGAGCACGGTCTTGCTGATGGTGCTGTCGGCCGACTGCTCTTTGGCGAACTCCACAAGCGATTTGCCCTCACCGCGTGACACGATCTGCATATAGATACCGTCTTCGTTGAAGAGCACAAACTCGTTCTCGTCCACATTGGTGGTGGAGTCTTGTGCTTCGAATTGTTCCTGACTAATCACCTTGATGGGGCCAGTGAACTCATTGTCTTGGATAAAACGGTCAATGGCCTTCTTCTCTTTCTCCTTCATATCGGCATAGGTCTCACCGTTATCGCAACTGAAGAGTGTGGTGAGACACACGAGTGCCGCAAACGTCCATACGATTTGTTTCATGCTTTTTTGTGTTTTAGTTCCAGAATCCTTTCTTCGGGGTTCTCTGCTCCGAAGACATAGCTGCCTGCTACCATCACATCGACTCCTGCTGCAGCAAGGAGGGGAGCTGTGTGTGCATTGACACCACCATCAACCTCAATCAAGGCATGTGAGCCAGTACGTTGAATCAGTGCCTTGAGGGTACGTACCTTATCGAGTGAATGCTCGATAAACTTCTGACCTCCGAAACCTGGGTTTACAGTCATCAGGAGTACCATATCGACATCCTGAATGATATCTTCGAGGACACAGACTGGGGTAGAGGGGTTGAGCGTCACAGCAGCCTTCATGCCTGCATCGTGGATTTGTTGGATGACACGATGGAGATGGGTACATGCTTCATAGTGTACGTTCATGATGGAAGCTCCGAGTTTCGCCAGACGATCGGTGAACTTCTCAGGTTCGACAATCATGAGATGTACATCGAGGGGTTTCTGACAGATGGGAGCCACCGCATCGAGTACGGAGAATCCGAAACTGATATTTGGTACGAACACACCATCCATGATGTCGAGGTGGAGCCAATCGGCTTCACTATGGTTAACCATGTCTATCTCTTTATTCAGACATGTGAAATCGGCTGCAAGCAGTGATGGAGATACAATCATAATTTACAATTACAATTTTTAATTATGGTGCAAAGATACAAAAAGTTTACCGTTTACTGTTTACTGTTTACCGTTTTTTTTCATAAATTATGCATTATGCATTATAAATTATGAATTATTTCGTATCTTTGCACAACAAAATAGAAAATGAACATGCTTTCACAGAAAATATCATATACCGAAATTGCAGAAGCCAAACGTATGTTTGAAGTGTGCCGCAATGTGGTGATTGTGTCACATGTCTCGGCCGATGGAGATGCAATCGGTTCCTCGTTGGGTATGTATGAGTACCTGAAGAAAAAAGGAAAACAGGTGACGGTGATTATGCCGAACTATTATCCTGACTTTCTAAAATGGATGACCGATGCTGACCGCATCATCCTGTACGACCGTCACAGGGCTATGGCGAAGACCTATATCACCTCAGCCGACCTCATTGTGGTACTCGATCTCAATGAGCCTTCACGTCTAGAGGAGTTGGCTACTCCTATTACACTCTCGCGTGCGAAGAAAATCCTGATTGACCATCATCTGCATCCGCAGAAGTTCTGCGACCTCACCATTTCGTACCCTAATGCCAGCAGTACCAGCGAACTGGTGTTCCGAGTGATTGATGCAATCGGAGGTGTGTCAGCCCTGACAAAAGCCGGTGCGGAAGATTTATATGCAGGTATGTGTACAGATACAGGTAAGTTTTCGTACAACGCAAACGACCCTGATATATATATTATCCTGTCGGAATTGTTGAAGAAAGGAATAGATAAGGACCGTATCAATCGACAGATATACAACAACTATACGGAGGCCCGGTTCCGGTTGCTAGGATACATCCTCTCCGAGAAACTTCAGGTGTTTCCAGAGTTACATGCAACGCTCTTCACCCTGTCACGTGAGGAACTCAGCCGTTTTTCATATAATAAAGGTGATACAGAGGGGGTGGTGAATTTGCCGCTCGAAATCAAGGGTGCGAAACTATCTATGTATTTGCGTGAGGACACTGAACGCCCGCGTATCTTTGTTTCCCTCCGTTCGGTTGATGACTTCCCTGCAAATAAGATGGCAGCCGACTTTTTCAATGGAGGCGGACATCTGAATGCAGCAGGCGGACAGCTACATAATATCTCAATAGATGAGGCTGTTGAGATTGCCAAAAAGGCACTCGATACTTATGCGGATCTGCTTAAAACTTAAAGTTTAAAGTTGATAGTTTAAAGTTGATAGTCAGTTTGAAGAGTTTAAAGTTTAAAGTAATAATACAATGATGAAAAAAATGATTTTCGCAGCTATTGCTGCTTTACAAACTCTGGCTGCTGTTGCTCAGGTGGCTACAGTGAGCAGTCCTGACGGACGCCTTAAAGTGAATGTGGATATTAAGGACGGACGTCCCGTCTATGCAGTCCTGTATGATGGAAAACAGATGCTCGACGATTCCCCATTGGGGGTTGTGGCCAATGTAGGCGACTATTCACAGCAACTGACATTTGTTTCGGCAGATGAATCTAAGATAGTGAACGACTATACGCTCAACCGCAGCAAGGTGTCGAAAGTGCATTATGAGGCAAAAAAACTGATAGTGAACTTGCAGAATGGACGCTATACCATTGCTGTAGAATTTCGTGTAAGCAACAACGACATCGCCTTCCGCTACAACCTGCCGAAATTCGGTGAGACAGGTAGTGTGGTGATTCGTTCCGAAGCTACAGGATTCGATTTCCCATCACAGACCACTACCTTCCTCACTCCTCAGAGCAATCCGATGATTGGATGGAAGCGTACCAAACCCAGTTATGAAGAGGGTTACGGCTATGATGCTCCGATGACCAATGTGTCACAGTATCGTCATGGATACACCTTCCCATGTCTGTTCCGTATCGGTACGGACGGATGGGTGCTACTGAGCGAGACAGGTGTGGATAGCAAGTATTGTGGCAGTCGCATTTCTGATATGAAGGGCGATGGGCTTTACACCATTGAGTTCCCGATGGAGGGCGAGAACAATGGAAACGGAACCGTTGCTCCTGCGTTTGCATTGCCAGGCAGTACCCCTTGGCGTACCATCACCGTAGGTGCTACGCTCGAACCGATTGTCGAGACTACTGCTCCTTGGGATAATGTCGAACCTCTCTACGAGACCACCCACAACTATCAGTTCGGAAAGGGCGTATGGAGTTGGATAGTATGGCAGGACAACTCTATCAACTACGAGGATCAGGTAAAATTCGTAGCGTTGGCTAAAGCGATGGGGTATAAGTATGTATTGGTTGACAACTGGTGGGACACCAATTTCGGATTCGACGGCATGGAACGCTTCGTGAAGTATGCCCAGAGTCAGGGTGTCGATGTGTTCCTGTGGTGGAGTTCGAGCGGTTATTGGAACGACATCGAACAAGGACCTATCCATTCGATGGACAACCCCATCAAACGAAAGCAAGTGATGCGTTGGATGAACCGTCTGGGTGTGAAAGGTATCAAGGTCGACTTCTTCGGAGGCGACAAGCAAGAGACGATGCGTTTGTATGAAGCTATCCTCAGCGATGCTGACGACAACGGACTGATGTGTATTTTCCACGGTTGTACCATTCCGCGTGGATGGGAGCGTATGTATCCAAACTATGTAGGTAGTGAAGCCGTATTGGCATCCGAGAACATATACTTCGGACAGGGAGCTGCCGATAAGGAGGCAAAGGACACAGCGACCCATCCGTTCATCCGCAACACCATCGGCTGTATGGAATTCGGAGGCTCGTTCCTCAACCGTCATATCCGCAAGGGCAATGAGGGAGGAAATACCCGTCGCACCACCGATTGTCACGAAATGGCTCAGGCAGTGTTGTTCCAGAACCCCATCCAGAACTTTGCACTCACCCCTGAGAACCTTCGTCCGTTCAGTGAGGGTGGGGCACCACAGGTCAGCCTCGATTTCATGCGACTTGTGCCTACCACATGGGATGATACCCAGTTCATCGATGGCTATCCCGGAAAGTTCTGTGTGTTGGCTCGCAAGAGTGGTGATACATGGTATATCGCAGGCAACAATGCAGAGGCAGAGTGTGACAAGGTGTTCGACCTCTCACAGTTCGTCAAGAAAGGCGATGAAGTTACCCTCTACAACGACGATGCACAGCGTGAACCACAGTGCACCCAACTGAAGATCAAAGACCCGAAGAAGGTGAAACTCCATTTGTTGAAGGACGGTGGATTTGTCATCGTGAAGTAAGAGATGAATAGTAATCCATGATAATAGAAAATATGAGACCTCGTAATTATCATTTGATGTTGGCAGCCTGTGTGGTGACGATGTTTGTGGATTGCACCTGCTCAACTAGCAATTCCGATACGGCAAACACGTTTGGCTATTCGAGATCCCTAAAGAATGGTGCTGCTGCAGATGGTGTTGACGAACAAAATATACAGCAAATACCAGTGACCAAGAAAATATTATACAATGGTGACGAATTCTGGTATGGTGGAACCTGTCGTGAAATATCAGGAAATGGACTCGAAGTATGTACGAACAAACATCGGAATGAACAGAACGACTTTATCTTTATGTCGGCAGCAAGTATCACGAATGTGGTTACCGTCATAGACCATAATTACGACTACTATAGTTTTACAGCGAATGCACCTAACAAATGGGTTCAGGAAATGAGCGCCCCCAAATCGGATAACAGATGGATCATTTCTGCCTTTGTCTATGATGAGGATTCATGGATTATTGTCTATTCTGACCAAAGCTATAAGCAGAAGGGGTGCCCAGAGCCTGTTGTGGATTGTATTTCTGAAATTTGTGCAGATGAACAAATCCATGGCGTTTCCTTTAATTCACATGGTAATTGGGTTGTGACTACGATGGAGGACAATGTCTATGCGGACGAAGAGACAGGTGCCTTTATTGAGAGGGCATTTAGTGAAATGCCCCAAGTGGAATTCCAATATTTTCAAGTGAGTGACAAAGGACGAATCGCAACATCATTCGATGGCATCTATTTTGAGAATATTCCTGCCAATCTGGCAAGAAAAATTCAGGAAGTAGAATATGCAAGCGCGATAGCTGCATTTAACGATGTGGGTGAATATCTGCTAGGTGATAATGGTACGAATTATTATGATGCTTGCTTTACATCACAACATATCAGTGAACTAAAGGAAAATCTGAGCAAATTCCATATAATTGAGGGTGGCAGTAATAGCGTATCGCCTTCTACTTCTTCTTCTTCTGTATCTGCGCCAATTGTACAGTCTTATCCCTGCGGCATTTGTAGTGGAACGCGAAGATGCACAAGTTGCAGCGGAAAAGGTTATTACTATGCTCACGACACCTATCACCAATGCGGTGTATGCAATGGCTCAGGAATATGTACAGGTTGCAATGGAACAGGGATACAAACCTATTGATTAACCCGTCAACTTGCTCTTGTCGTAAGAAGGAAAAACTGACAACCTAAATCAGCGAAGTACACAATTCATACTGTTCCTTCGGAGATGCCATACTTTAGCCATACTCTAGCCAGCTTCTAGGCTGCTTCTAAGCTGCTTTGTGCCATACTCATGAGTATGCTTAGAGTATGGCTACAGTATGTGAAAGGAGAGGGTGAAGCGAGAGATGTTGCTTCAAGTAAATGAGTCGGGCCCGACTCATTTAGCGTTTCTCTATCCTTCGCGGAAGAAGTCGAGTGTTTCGTAGATTTCCTCCTGAGTGGCTGTCTGGTTGATGCGTATATCACCTATACCACCCAGCAACGTGAAGTTGATGATGCCGTCTGCATTCTTCTTGTCATGGGTCATCAGCTCATAGAGTTCGGGATAGTCATCACAGGTGATGGGTAGAGTTCCGTAGTTCTCCTTGACGAACCGGACCACTTGTCGCATTGTGTCAGTAGGGAATCCTGTCTTGATGACGGAGAGGTAGAGTTCGCAAATCAATCCCCATGCTACTGCATAGCCGTGCAGTACAGGTTTTCTGGTGAGTGCCCAACTCTCGAATGCATGTCCTACGGTGTGTCCCAGATTGAGTGCCTTGCGGATGCCGTGTTCCAGTGGGTCTTCTGTGACGATTTGTTCTTTGACAGCAACGCTTTCGCCAACCATCTCTCCCAGCATTCTGTAATCTACATCATCAAGATTGAATGCGAGTAGTGTTGAGAGTGAAGAGTGAAGCGTGGAGCGTGAAGAGATGAGGCCGTGTTTCAACATCTCTGCATAGCCCGAGCATACGTTTTCGTGGTCGAGTGTACGCAGGAATTCGGTATCGATGATGACGGTCTCGGGGGTACGAAATACTCCGATTTCGTTCTTCAGTCCATTGAAGTTGATACCCGTCTTTCCTCCTACGCTGGCATCGACCATCGAGAGCAGGGTAGTGGGGATGTTGATATAAGGAATGCCACGTTTGAAGGTCGATGCTGCAAATCCACCGAGGTCGGTCACCATTCCGCCACCCAGATTCACCATGAGTGAATGACGACTGCCACCACCATTACCAAGTGCTGTCCACACAGCGGCTAAGGTGTCGAGGTTCTTGTGGGTGTCTGTTGCCCCGATGACGATACTCTGTGCATCTTTCATACATGGGATGTCGGCAATGAGTGGACGACACAAACGTTCGGTTGTTTCATCTGTCAGCAGAAACAACTTGTCGTGTTCTATTGCCTCGACTGCTTCACTGATGGACTTCCGTATATCTGTTGAGATTACAATCATATAAATTAAAGTTTACGGTTTACGGTTTACTGTTTACAGTTTATGGTTTAACTTCGTTCTCTTTTGTCACGATTGACTATTTGTCTTCCTCCTTCGCACCTCGGAAGAGTTCAAGCAAGTTTGACTCTCCTCTCGGTTTGGCGTCGGTTCGGCATAATTTGAATAAAATTCAATTCTGCACTCGCTGCTCCAAAAGTTTCCTGTTTACCGTTTTCGTTATCGTTTTGGTCTTCGTTTTCTTTTTTGTTTTTGTCTTCAACTAAAGTATAGCGTCTAACGTCTAAAGCCTAAAAACGCACTGCAAAGGTACGAAAAAAACACCTTATAATCATAGAAAGAAGGAGTGAATAGGGAAAAAATACAAGAAATAGGAGTTTTTTTTGCTATTTTGTTTTGTCGTTCCCAAAATATTTCCCAATTTTGCAGAAACTTCGTGCGATAACAATAACAAAAACAAAAAAGAAAATAAACAGTAAACTAAAATTATGAATGCAATGAAAACAAAAGTATTTTATTTCGTAGCCATCATGGTTGGCATGATGTATTGCAGTGTGGCTAATGCTCAGATGGACCCACAGGCTGTCAAGGAACAGAACGCAATTTTGAAACAAGCTGCTAAGGAAGCTAAGAAGCAAGCAAAGGCGTTGAAGAAAGAGGGTTGGAAAATCGCTGTGGGTAGTTCTCCGATGGAGACTCAGTTGGCAGACCTCTTAGTGAAGGAACGTGGCGGTGCTGGTCTTCCTAAATATATTATAGGTAGGTCGGAAGCTCTTTCCGGCAGTCAAGCTGCAGCTCGTACCATTGCGATTGCACGTGCTCGCGAGGAAATATCCGGAATCATCAATACGAAGGTAGCCGGCATATTGGAAAGTACGATGGTCAATGTGCAGACCTCATCAACTGATGTAGCTACTAACATGACCGACAAGAGTACAACAAAACAGTTGATTGACCAATCACTTGACAATACGAAGATTGTGCTTCAACTCTACCGTGAGGTGAATAACAATACTCAGTACCAAATCGGTATGGCTTTCGAGGACTCTCAGGCAAAGGAGATTCTCAAGAAAGTGATGGCTGATGCAAGTGCTGAACAGAAAGCTAAAGCTGAAGCTAAATGGTAGATAAAGTTCAGAGTTTAAAGTTTAGAGTTTATAGATAAAAGTTTAAAGATAGAATTATGCATTATAAATTATGCATTAAGTTGTTTGTTATTACCATCGTCTGTTGTCTGATGCCGTTATCGGCCTTCGCACAGGATCTGTTGGTGTACTATGTGGTGGGTAATGTGACCTACACGCAGAATGGTACAGCAACTCCGTTGGCGATGAATACGCGCATCGCTCCGACAACGGTGATTAACATTCCTGATGACAGTAGGGTGGAACTGCTTGATGTGAAGAACGCTAAGCGTATCATTATCATCACATCGGGTAAGGGTGCGGTCAATACCTTTACCAAGAATCGGGCGAACACCTCAACCAGCGTGTCACAGCAGTATGTGCAGTATGTGCTGATGCAGATGGACAATGATCAGTTGACGGCATTGAAACAGCATAGTCGCGACAGTGAGCAGACTGCCGATCTGCTGAAGTCGATTGAGGACAGCGAAGGAGAAGGCAATGGGTTTGCCGATCTCTTCAACGAATTCAGGGAAGATATCCATAAGGAGTTCGAGGAGTTCCGTAGGAAGAACAATGAGGAATATGCCGAGTTTGTGCGAAAGATCTGGAAGCAGTTCAAGGCTGCGCCTGTCATGCCTAAACCTCAGGACGATTTCATCAAACCGGTGGTGTATAATGACCCTGTAGGGGAACCGACAACCGACAGATGGAGATTTATTGAGCGAGTTGAACGTCTGGCCAAGGCAATCTTTAAACCCAACAAGGATGAAGTTGAAAAGATGAAGGGTAAAAAACGTCCTAAGCCTGCTACACCTGAAAAGAAGAACAAAAACAAAGACGAGAACGAGAAAGTGGAGCAACCCATTCAGGAAGTGAAAATTCCTGAATCGCAGACTCAGTTTTCAACGATGCCGTTCACTTTTTTCGGTACCGAGATGTCTGTCCGTATCGACGAGAGCCGTCGTCTGTATCTTGGAAAGGTGACTCCCGATAATGTGGCCGACCTGATTCTCAAGCAGTTGTCAACGAAATATTACGACAACACGATTGTCGACTGTCTGGCCCTTCGTGAGAAATATAATCTCTGCGACTGGGCATACCTGTTGTTGCTGAAGGCCATCAGCGATACTTTCTGTGGTAAAGACACAAAAGAATCTGCCTTGTTGACGGGTTATATCTATTGTCAGTCGGGTTACAAAATCCGTTTTGCTACAGATGCCAAAAGGGAGAGTCTGTATCTGCTGGTAGGAAGCCGCCATTATATCTATGGTAAGATGCCTTGGATGTTGGACGGAGATTTCTACTATCCCGTTCTCGATACGACCCCTTCAAGTTTGTTGATTTGCGAAGCTGCCTATCCACAGGAGCAGAAGCTGTCGCTTTTCATTCCGACTGCTCCCAATTTCTCGGAAGAATTTAACGAAGAGCGTGAAGTGGTATCACAACGTTATCCAGATGTGAAGATTCACGTGAAAGTGAACCAGAACCTGATGGATTTCTACGAGACATATCCTTCCTCGCGTATCGGTGAAGATTTCACCACCCGTTGGGTGATGTATGCCAACACCCCAATGCAGGAAGATGTCAAGAAGCAGATTTATCCAGAACTTAGTAAGGCACTAGAAGGAAAGAGTCCGGTGCAGAAAGTGGAACGTATTCTCAACCTTATCCAAACAGGAATGGAGTATGGCTATGACGATGTGGTGTGGGGTGGTGACCGTGCTTTTTTCGCAGAAGAGACACTCAACTATTCGCTTTGCGACTGTGAAGACCGCTCGATTCTCTTTACCCGTCTTGTCCGCGATTTGGTGGGATTGAAGTGTGTTTTGATTTATTATCCAGGTCACTTGGCCGCAGCAGTCCATTTCGATGAGGAAGTGGGTGGTGTACGCTATATGCTCGATGGCGTACCTTATGTTGTCTGCGATGCTACTTATATAGGTGCATCAGTCGGTATGCAGATGCCCGATTGTGATGATGCTACCCTGATAGCGTTAGAGTGATTACTATAAAAGAAAAGATTGTGAGAACAAAGATATTTGTTATATTACTTTTTACGGCACTAACTTCTGTTCATGCACAGCAGGGGGCTGCCGGTGATGATGTACGTACCATTAAGGCCGATGTGATGCCTACTCAGGCAACTGTTAATTTCAACGCTCAACGCATCAAGACTTTGGGCAATTCAACGGTAGCGGCCAAACAAGGAAATCCTCAGTGGGATGTGTTTGCCAATACTCCTTTGAGCGATGAGGTCAAGAAGCAGCTTTATCCACAACTGAGTAAGTATATCTTGAACTATGGACAGCAGGCTGCTGTGAATGTGCTGCTGGATTGGGTACAGTCATCGTTTAAGTATACGTCACGTGCCAAACGTCAGACTTCGAATGCGAAATTAAACAATCGTCCTTTATATCCTGAAGAGATGCTCTATTATCTTAATGGTGATTCGGAGGACTTTGCTATCCTCTTCTCGCGCATCGTTCGCGATTTGTTAGGACTTGATGTCGTATTGGTCAATTATGCAGCAAAGGTCGATGGCAAATCGTTCAACCATATGGCGACAGCGATTCTTTTCACCGACGATGTGCCAGGCGATGCCGTAACCATCGATGAACAGCGCTATGTGATTGCCGACCCTACTTATCAGGGAGCACCCGTGGGACGTACTCATCCGCATTGTGACAACTCAACAGCTACCATTATTCGATTGAAACAATGACAAAGTTCACCTTCCTTCTCAGCCTGCGACGCCACTTTAAACTCAAGCTTTGTGGTGCAATATTGCTTGGTATCGGCATTATTGCCGCCAGCTATTTCATTGGCAATAGCGACATACCGATGCCCGATGAGATGAAGGTACTACGTACGTTCGATCGTTTCATGAAGTTCAGTGGTCAGTACGAAGATAATCTACCCGATAGCATCCTGTTAGTGAATGTGTGCTATGACAAGCAGTTGGTCGACTATGCCATTCAGGATATCCCTGTGGGACAATATGTAATTACCGACCGTGAGAAACTATTACAGTTCCTTACAGCCGCATACGAGGCCGACAACTATCGCTACATCATGATGGATGTGTTCTTCGAGCACAATATTGAGAGTCCGCAAGATTCTGCGCTGTTTGCAACCATCAGAAAGATGAACCGCATCGTTGTCGCTAATCATGTTGACTCCTATTTGTCTGATACTCTGTTGAAGCAGAAATCGGCATACGCTGACTATACCGTAAGTTGGAAAGTTACGAAGTTTGCACATTTCCAATTCCTGCGAGAGGGTAACGAACCTACGATGCCCTTGCGTATTTACGAGGACCTTGCAGGAAAAACGATTAAGAAGTGGGGACCTTTCTATTTCTCTGACGGCCGTCTTTGTAAGAATGCTATCACACTTAATCTGCCTATCCGTGTGGAAGACGATTACAGCCTTGAAACCCCAAACATACTGGAGAAACGATATGAATTCCTCGGTGCCGACATTTTGGCACACGATAGTATCTATCCCATCTCCATGCAGTTGGAGGATAAGATTGTCGTTATCGGAGACTTTACGACCGACGTCCACGATACTTATCTCGGTCCTCAGCCAGGTTCGCTGATTTGCATCAATGCCTATCATGCGCTGCAACAAGGCGACCACTACTTCCATTGGGGGTGGGCATTCGTTCAGTTTATTATCTACTTCATCATCGGATATTTCTTGATGAGTCGCCTCACGTTTGCAAGGATGATGCCAAATATTTTCCTCCGCATGCTGTTCTTCATCTTCAGTGTGCCTTCCATCCTGCTCGTTGTGGCCCTCATTGCCTATGTCACGACAGGTTATGTGTACAACATGTACATTCCTACTTTCCTCTATTGGATTTATCAATTTATCTATAACACATATAGAAAAGCAAAAATGAGTCAAAAATGAAAATGCATTGTTTTATTTTATTAATTGTTACATTTTTCAATTCTTCAATTCTTCGTGCCGACGATTACAAGATATTGTATACCAACAGCAAAGATGTCCTTGTAGATGGTAAGAAAGTGCAGGTGGGTGCTACTTTCAATGATAAGTCTGTCATCACTTGGGCTAAGGACGTAGAACGTCAAGCCATTAAGGCTGTGAACACCAAAACCAATAAGATGTGTTTGTTCGTGTCGCAGTCTCTGGAAAAGAATTCCCTCACTGCCCTCGAGATTCTCACCGCAAACAAACACCTGTCCACTCATGCCGCCTATCAGGAAGGTCAGGACATCAGCATCCCAATCAAGTTGCGTAAGTCTTTCGAAGAGAATTACGAACTGCTTGATACGCTGGTAATCGATACCAATGTGAAACTCCCGCCATCGTTATCCCTCATCGCTACCTATACGTATGGTGATGCACGCGTTTCGAAGACGCTTAAGACCGAAAACGGTCAGGTCATTATCGACCGAAAGTTGTTCAGCATCGATGGTAAGTCATTGCAGCCACGTGATGTTACCCTCAATCTTGACCTCTACAATAAAGATGATGGTATGTACACTTTCATCAAGGCAGATGTCCAACTCATGGTCATCCCCGAAACAGCAAAGTAAGTTGCATCACTTTATTCGTTTATTCTACACCTTGTCAACGATACAAATAGAGCATAAACTTGAACAATAGATATGAATAAATTATTAACAGCTATGTTGATGTGCAGTATGTTTGCTGCATGCACTAACTATGAACAAACTACAAACGACAATATGGAACAAACAGTGAACAATCCCATCCCAGGTACAGATGGAAATAAGTATGTGCCTTATGAGCAACGTACAGGCAATGAGTCTGTGGTTTATTTCACCCGTAGTCTCTCGGCTGAAGGCCTTATCAAAGCCTATGAACAGGTATGTGAGAATATCTCTGGACGTGTGGGCGTAAAACTCCATACCGGAGAGCAGAATGGACCCAATATCATCCCGCGTGAATGGGTAAAGGAACTGATGCGGAAAGATCTGCCCGATGCTAACATCATCGAGACAAATACCTATTATGAGGGTGATCGCTATACGACCGAACAGCATCGTAAGACGTTGGAAGTGAATGGTTGGACGTTCTGTCCAGTTGACATTATGGACGAGCAAGACACAACAACAATTCCTGTTGTTGGCGGTAAGTGGTTTAAGAAGATGGCTGTCGGGTCACATCTTGTCAACTATGATGCAATGGTGGCACTTACTCATTTCAAAGGGCATACCATGGGCGGTTTCGGTGGTTCAAACAAGAATATCGGTATCGGATGTGCCGACGGACGTATTGGAAAAGCTTGGATACATACCGTAAAGGGATCGGACGATCAGTGGTCTATTGCCGAGGAAGAGTTTATGGAACGTATGACAGAATCCACAAAAGCCTCTATCGATTTCTTTGGCAAGAAGGTAACTTATGTGAATGTGATGCGTAACATGTCGGTCTCTTGCGACTGCGAGGGTTTGGCTGCAGAGCCGGTTGTTACACCCGATGTCGGTATCCTCTCCTCAACAGATATTCTTGCTATTGATCAGGCTTGCGTTGATCTTATCTATGCGATGACTGCCGAGGAACACCACGATATGGTGGAGCGTATTGAGAGCCGACACGGTCTGCGCCAGCTGTCATATATGAAGGAGTTGGGCATGGGTAATAACCGTTACATTCTCATCGATCTCGACAATGGCGGAAAGAGAATTACTGCGGCAGAAGCAGTCAAAGGTCTCAAACCATTTGTTGCTAAATAACAATGACAACACGCGACGAATTAGCGCAAAACCCTGCTCTGCAGGACGAGTTGCGGCGCATGCAAAGGGGGGAACCGTATGACGCACATACTCCCGAGATGTATGCTTGGCGTGACGAAGTGAAAAAACTGCTTCGGCGACTCAATATCACAGAATACCATGAGCCTACGATGCGAGATATCATTCACGAACTGCTACCCAATGCAGCTCCCGATATTTATGTTGAACCACCTTTCCATTGTGATTACGGCAATCTGATTTTTGCAGGCGAAGGTGTCTTCATCAATTTTGGTTGCTACATCCTTGATGGGGGAGGGGTATATATCGGTCGCAAGACGCTGATAGCCCCAGGTGTAAGTATCTTCACAGCAGAACATCCGTTAAATGCTGATGACCGTGATAAGTGGGAGACTTGTCGTCCTGTCCATATCGGAGAACGATGTTGGATAGGAGGCAATGTCACTATCTGTCCTGGTGTTACCATTGGCGACCGTACCGTTATTGGAGCGGGGTCGGTTGTAGTCAAAGATATACTAGCTGATTGCCTTGCAGTAGGTAACCCGGCTAAGGTTATCAGACGGTTAAATGTTTAGAATAGGTAATTCAGAAAGTTTAATGAAAAGATTACTTACAATACTCATTATTTTGCAAGGGTGGACTCAGCTATGGGCTGATGGCTATGACATAGAGTCAGCTACAGATGCAGTTAGAAACATGCGTCTGGGATGGAATTTGGGCAACACCCTTGATAGCAATTCCGGTGATGTTGACAATATGTGGATAGAACGTTGGACGAGTCGTACTCCAACCGACTACGAGAAGGCATGGGGGCAAGTGCCTACCACACAGGAACTTGTCAACATGATGCGTGATGCTGGTATCAATGCCATCCGTGTGCCCGTGACTTGGTATCCCCACATGGTGAAGACATGGGTAATGATTGACAACAGTACGACATGGAATCAAGAGAAGGCTCCCATAGCTAAGTATATGAATGCAGCGTGGATGCGTAGAGTGAAGCAGACGGTAGACTATATCATCAATGCTGGTATGTATTGTGTATTGAATGTCCATCACGACACAGGAGCAGCAAATACCGCGTGGATACGTGCCAGCATGGACAACTATAATTGTAATCGCGAATTGTTCGAATGGCTGTGGACACGCATCGCTGAAGAATTCAAGGACTATGATGAGCATCTGATTTTCGAAGGATACAATGAAATGCTCGATGAGAAGGGTTCCTGGTGCTTTGCTACATTTAGCTACCCAGGGAACTATAATGCTGAGGCAGCTAATGATGCGTATGATGCTATCAACCATTATGCTCAGTCATTTGTCAGTGCAGTGAGAGCTACAGGTGGCAACAATGCAATGCGTAACCTCATGGTGAATACTTATGCTGCAAGTAATGGCGACGGTAATTGGAATTCACACCTTAAAGATCCGCTCACCAAGATGAAGTTACCCATCGATTCTGTCGAGAACCATCTTATGTTCCAAGTGCATTATTATCCTAATTTTAAGACATTGACTGAAGGGAAGAGCAGTGTCAACAGCCTCTGTAGTTTACTCAGGAGTAGACTGGTATCAAAGGGCGCACCAGTTGTCATTGGAGAATGGGGCGCAGCAGAGGATAGCCAAGTAGGATATGGCAAACAAAATGATATATTCCTTCAGTGGGCTAAGTATTTCGTGAGTCGTACTAAGGCCAACGATATAGGCACATTTCTGTGGATGGGACTTAGTGATGGCAATGCGCGCAGTGTACCCGAGTTCAATCAACCAGACCTGCTCGATGCTATTGTCAAGGGGTTTTATGGCGATGAAGGATATATAAGTGCCATTGATAATCCAGAAACAAACGTTCTTGCCATTGAATCCGTTTACACGCTGAACGGCATGAAGATACACTCACATCCCCATCCGCATGGCATTTTTATACAAGGGGGAAAAACAATTGTGATAAAGTGAACCCTCTGACGGTTGATGTATGAAAAAGAACAAACGCAAGGTCATCAACAGTACCAACCTCGATGCCATCAAAGCGATGCACAAGGGTGGGAGAGAGGCAGAGCAGCAATTGCTCGGCCCAGGTTTCCATTCCTTCAATCGGGTTCATCAATCCAAGAAAACCTATACACGCAAAGCGAAGCATAAACAGAATACTGAGGATATTTAACAATAGCAGAAACTCTAAGAGTTATGACAACAAACGATTTTCAGAAGTATATTGAGAAATATGCCCGAGAGATTCGGGACATCAAAGAACAGGCACATGCGCTACATGCAAGTGTCAATCAGACCTATGATGATGTGCATCCTTACGCATTCCATTTGGATATGGTGGCGGATAACGTAAATAAATATGGTCACTGCGTTTGTGCGTGTGAGCAGGATGTCTTGCCGATGTTCTTTGGTGCCTACTATCATGACAGCATTGAAGATGCGCGGTTGACCTATAACGATGTGAAGAATACCGCGCTTCGATATATGAATGAAAAACAGGCATTCATGGCTGCAGAGATTGTCTATGCCCTCACCAACGATAAGGGACGTACGCGTGAAGAGCGTGCCGGTGATAAATACTATCAGGGCATTCGTGAAACACCTTATGCTCCATTTGTGAAGTTGGCAGACCGACTGGCCAACATCACTTATTCATTTACAAAAGGTGACGAAGCGAATACCCACATGGCACAGGTCTATAGCCAGGAACTACCTCATTTCCTGAACGCCATCGATGCACGAAGCGAGGATGTGCGATTCAGCCTGCCCGTTATGATGTTGGAGGAAATAAACAAACAAGTCTCTACAGCCTCTTACCTGCCAGATACATGCGGGTAGCGGCAGGGAAGTCGCAGAGCACAGGGATGTTGTACTTAGCCAACAGATCGTGGAACATAGCTTCAACTGGTTATAAACAGAGTCCCGACCTGCAATGCAAGTCGGGACTTCTTGGGGAATATATATGGAGTCTGGCATATTGCTATGCCATGAAGTGCAGGATATGACGAGCGGATGTTACGTTGGCATCGTAGCGAACAATCACCTCACGGGTGCGTGGATTCCACTTTGCATCCATCACGCCTTTCATGTGCTCTGCCTTGGCTACGACCTTTTTGTGAGAGTCATGACGACCTAACTTGATAACGCAGGTCCTCACGTCGGGACGATAGATTGGCTTATGAGGAGCGTTGAAGCGTGGATCGCGCATGTCTACCTTTGGAGCGTGAGGATCGTGCATGTCTGCCTTTGGAGCGTGAACATCCCTTCTGCCATTAGTCACTACAACGACTTTGTTTTTGTTGCCGTTAGGATTCTTCTTTCCGTTACCTGCCATTGCTGGCATTGCGATTGTGATGGCCATCATGATGATGAGTGCGATCACCTTATTCATTGTCTTCATAATCTTCACGTTTTAATTAGTTCAACATTCGGTTATCGAACAGACTCCTATGTTCTGGTTCGCGGTGCAAAGGTAGTGTGTTTCGCTGAGATGAGAAAATGAAAAATCCTATTCTGTCATACAGGATTTCCTAAGATTTGTGGAAATTCCCTATGGCCGTCTCAATCTTTCTTTGTATCTTTGCACTTGTAATTTAAAACGGAAAGACGGATAACCTGTTATAGAAAATGATAATCGGGCTTACGATACTAATCGTGATATTGACTTCTGGGGTTTCGGTTTGTCAAGCTCAAAGGTGGCAGTCAGTAGCGCTGAAAAGGGACATCACACATCCGCAGCCAATGACGGGATTGGTGCTGTGGCCCGAGGAAGCGCGTCGACGTCATACCACTTATGGACAAACCATTCAATTGGAGTTTGCCTATTGTCTGCCCTGTAAGGTTGTGAAGGGATGCCGTGATGATGGTACCATAGTCTATGACTGGAGTTGGTTTGATAATATCTTAGATGACGTTGCCAGTCGTGGTCATCAGTTGATTGCCCGTTTCCGCTACGAATATCCCTCGAACAGGGATGTTGATGGTAATAGAGGGACGACTGCAGTTCCCGACTACATCAAGCAACGATCTGATTATCACGAAACATACGCTGATAATCCGGGCGGCGACGGTCCTACTTGGTATGCGGACTGGAGCAATCTGGAGTTGCAGCGATTCACCTTGCAGTTCTACGCAGACTTTGCTCGTCGCTATGCTCACGATACCCGTTTGGCCTTTCTGGAAGTCGGTTTTGGTCATTGGTCAGAGTACCACATCTACGGCACAAAATTGGAACTTGGCAGGAATTTTCCATCGAAAGCTTTTCAGAAGCAGTTTTTATTGCACATGAGCGCTGTAATGACCGAGATCCCATGGGCTGTCTCCGTGGATGCAGGAGAGAATCGGTATTCTCCAGTAATCGATGATGAGACTTTGATGACTTTGCCGTTCGGCTTGTTTGACGACTCGTTCATGCATAAGACTCATGAGATTGGTAGCGGCGAAGGCTATAATGAGAAATGTTGGAACGCCATAGGAAAGGGAACTCGCTGGCAGAAAGGTGTCTGCGGTGGTGAAATCAGCTACTATACATCCAATGACCAGAAAAATTTCCTCAATCCTGATGGACTGTACGGTCATCATTGGGCAGAGCAGGCTGCTAAATATCATATCACTTTCATGATTGCAAATGATGCGCCTCGGGGTGGTGTAGCAACTCCTGAACGTTTCCGTGAAGCTTCCTTGTCTACCGGTTATCGTTTCGTGGTCAAGCGATGCGAAACTGATGGTACGTCAACTCGTCTGCTGGTGACCAATCAAGGAGTTGCACCTATCTATCGTAATGCATGGTTTGCAATTAGTGGCGTACGTTCGTCAAACAGCTTGCGAGGTCTGTTGCCAGGCAAAGAAGCGTGGATTGAAATTCCTGCCGTCCCTAATGCTGACGGTAGCAATATACAAATCGTCAGCGATTGTATTCTGCCACAGCAGGAAATAGAATTTATAGCCGATACCAAGGCCGCGAGTAAATAAGAATTTTTGATTCAAAACAGAAAGATGGATAATCAGCAAGAGATATTCCCGATAGTTGACGAGGAGGGTAGGGTGATAGGCTCGGCCTCTCGTGGAGAGTGCCATAGTGGTAGCAAACAGTTGCACCCTGTGGTGCATCTGCATGTGTTTAACTCTGCTGGTGATATCTACCTGCAGAAACGACCTGAGTGGAAGGATATTCAACCAGGGAAGTGGGATACTGCCGTTGGTGGACATATCGACTATGGTGAGTCGGTAGAAAAGGCTTTACAACGTGAAGTTCGTGAAGAATTGGGCATCACGAATTTCACTGCTGAATTTGTGGATAAATATGTGTTTGAGAGTGCAAGAGAGCGGGAGTTGGTGTATGTACATCGATGCACATACGATGGACCTATTCACCCATCAGAAGAGGAACTGAACGGTGGGCGCTTCTGGACGATGCAGGACGTTCGTGAGGCAATGGGTAAGAATATCCTGACTCCGAATTTCGAGAGTGAGTTCCATCGATGTCTTGCTGGAAAAAAGTCAAAGGATAAACTAATCTGAATATCATGAACAGGATTATCAGGGAAGTAAGAACGAAGGACATGGCTGAGATTATGAAAGTCATGGATGCTGCAAAGCAGATTATGCGGCAGTCGGGCAATATGCACCAATGGGGAGAGGGCTACCCGTCGGTGGCAGTCATCAATGCCGATATGGAGAAGGGTGGGGACTTTGTAGTTGAAGATGACGGTATGATTGTCGGCTACTTCGCTTTTCTGCAATCACCTGAGCCTACTTATCAGAAAATATATGGGGGAGAATGGATTGACGATGAACAACCGTATCATGTGGTTCATCGAATTGCCAGCTATCCTGAAGCTCGTGGCATTTTCAGCAGCATCATGGACTTCTGTTTCTCACACGATGCAAACATTCGCATTGATACGCATTGCGACAACCAAATCATGCAGCACAACATCCTGAAGCACGGTTTTGTCTATTGCGGCATCATCTATCTTGCATCAGGAGACGAGCGGTTGGCTTATCAAAGAATTATCAGTAAAGAATTATGGACAACTTACAGAAAATAATCGTAATCTATCTCATCGTCATCAACGTAGTCACTTTCTTTATCTACGGAATTGACAAGTGGAAAGCCATGAGAAGCAAATGGCGGATCTCCGAAGCCATGTTATTGGGATTAGCTGTTATCGGAGGTAGCATCGGGGCTTGGCTAGGCATGAAAGTATGGCACCATAAGACGATGCACAAGAAGTTCAAGTATGGTATTCCGTTGATACTGATTGTTCAAATTACACTTCTTGCGTTATACTGGCATTGAAATTCGTTGTGTAATGAAACTTGACTGAAAAAAATCTATAATGAAGAAATAAATATGACACCACGAAAACAAAGAAACGAGTTGCTAGCTCAGAAACTGATTAAGAATCTGAGCCGTCGCAACATTGCGGCATACTATTGCCCGACAGGTGAAGAGGCCGTCAAGAAAGTCTTAAGTCTCATTAGGGACGGAAGCAGTGTCACATGGGGCGGATCGATGACAGTCAGAGACCTTGGTATTCCTACAGAACTCAGAAAGCGTGGAACCCTGGAAGTTCTCGACCGTGATTTGGCAGAGACTACCGAACAGAAACAATCCATATATCTGAGGGCATTCACGGCCGACGTTTATCTGACAAGTGCTAACGCCATCTCTGAAGACGGTGTGATGGTAAACATCGATGGAAATGGGAATCGGGTAGCAGCAATTACTTGGGGTCCAAAGCAAGTGATTTTCGTCATTGGTCTTAACAAGGTAGTCCCAACGGTCGAAGCAGCTCTTGCAAGAGCAAGAGGAACTGCTGCTCCCATCAATTCGCAACGTTTCAGTATTCAGACACCATGCAAGATCGACGGAATCTGTCACAACTGCAATTCCCCGTCGTCAATCTGTAACTACGTTCATTTCCTCCGGAACTCACCTCAAGGTCGTCATATCGTTGTGCTGGTTGGCGAGAATCTCGGATATTGAATCGAAGTCAGTTGAGTTAACTCGATTGATCGTTTGAATTAATTCGATCGATTAAATGAATTAACTCACGCTTTTTTGCCCCCTTTTATGAACTGACTGATTTTAGACTGTTTTTTAGGGGGGTATAATTTGAATCGATTCAATCGATCGAATGAATCGATTCACTTGATGAGTTGAATCGATTCAAAAAAAATAGCATAGAAAATGGGATGATTTCATGGGGATAATTTAAGAAGAAAAACGATAACGAAAACAAAGACAAAAACAAAAAGTTGACGTTCACGTTGACGTTATGGTTAAACAAGCTGTAAACTGTAAACTTTAAACTCAATATACAGACTTTCAACTATAAACTATCAACTATAAACTTTACAAATCACACTTTTTCCACTTTTTATTTGGTGGATTCAAAGAATCGTTGTATATTTGCATCAGAAAACTGTGACAAATCACAAAAATTTGACGTAAATATGGAATTTCCGCGCAAAATGTACCTGCAAAAGCTCATCCGTGCAGACGGTAACGGAATGATTAAGATTATTACCGGCGTCCGTCGGTGCGGCAAGTCGTACCTGCTGTTCAACATCTTCCGCAACCACCTTATATCACAGGGCGTGTCGGAAGACCATATCATAGGTCTGGCTCTTGATGAGCGGGAGAACAAGAAATTGCTCAATCCCGACAGACTGCTTGATTACATTGATAAGCACATTGTCAAGGACGGCAAGAAGAACTATGTCATTCTGGACGAAGTGCAGTTGGTGGATGAGTTTGTGAGCGTACTGCTGAGTATGACCCATAAGGAGAATGTCGAGACCTACGTATCTGGTAGCAATAGCAAGTTTCTCAGCAAGGACGTAGTGACCGAGTTCCGCGGTCGCGGATGGGAGATACGCATCCACCCGTTGAGTTTTGCCGAGTATTATGAAGGCATGGGCGGAGACTATCAGCAAGCGCTGCACGACTACTACCGATATGGCGGATTACCCCAGGTAGCATTATTGGCCACCGAGGAGGAAAAGAAGCAGTATCTGCAAACCGTCTTCGAGACCACTTATCTGAAGGACGTGATAGAGCGCAACCATCTGCGCAATGCGGAAGGAATGCGCAAATTGATACAGGTGATGGCATCGTGTATCGGTTCGTGTACCAATCCGAACAACATTGTCAACACGTTCATGTCTGCAGAGAAACTGGTCATCTCGTCAGCAGCTGTCGGTCATTACCTTGAATACTTACAGGATGCCTTTATCATCAGCGAAGCCCAGCGATATGACGTAAAGGGCCGCAAGTATATCGGTTCGGCATCGAAGTATTACTTTGAGGACTTAGGCATCAGAAATATGCTGATTAAATTCCGTCAGCAAGAGGAAACGCACATCATAGAGAACATTATCTATAATGAACTGCTCCTGCGCGGCTATAGCGTGGATGTTGGTCAAGTGGAAGTCTGGGAAAAGACGCCCGAAGGTAAACGGGTGCGCAAGAATCTGGAGATAGATTTTGTCGTGAACAATCCCCCTCAAAGGATATACATCCAATCAGTGCTCGTTTTGCCCGATAGAGCAAAGACGGAACAAGAGCAACGCCCGCTAGTGAACATTCCAGATCACTTCCGCAAGGTAATTATTCTCGGGAATGATTTCCAGCGAGGTTGGATAGACGAAGATGGAGTACAGATTATCAGCATGAGAGATTTTCTGCTCAATTCCGACATCTTGGCATAGCAGCCAATTAAGATGCCAAGGGACAAGACTTGTACTCAGCTAAAACTCTGTAAACTGTAAACTAAAACGAAAAGTTGACGTTCTCGTTAAACAATCTGTAAACTGTAAACTTTAAACCGTAAACTATATTCTAGGCAAGGTGATGGCAAGGTGTTGGCATACTCTAGGCAAGGTGTTCGCAAGGTGATGGCAAGGTGTTCGCAAGCTCAGGCAAGCTCAAATAGCTTGCGAAGAGTATGCGAAAAGCTTGCGAACTCGCTTGTTAGAGCGAATGAAAAGCGGATTATAATAGCTACGCTGTACGCAACGGAGCAAGCTCCTACGATACGCAACTGCGTTGCTACGATACGCTTCGCTACCAAAACCAAAACGAAAACGAAAAGTTGACGTTCACGTTGACGTTATCGTTAATAAACATTGAAGAGCCACCGATAAGGATGACATCAACCTTTGTTTTGTATAATTAGGTGTCAAGGAAAGGTGGATGACATAGAACGGAAGAACAGCCTCCCTTCTGCCAAAGTTGAGATATGGAGAGCTAAAGTATAAGAAGTAGGAATATCGTTTCTGCGCTTGGTATGTTCAGCCGTTGTATTCAAGGAGTACAGCGGCTGTACTTCTTGAATACAGACGTTGGAATGCTTGACTACAAAGATATGTCAGTCGTTGATATATGATTTTGTGGTCATATCGTAGTATAATGCTTCGAGTTCGTCGAGCATCAGTTTCTCCACAGAACATTCGATGATGCGGATGAGTTCGTCACGACGCCTCTCTTCGGATGTTGTAAAGCGATTCATGTATCCCATATCGGTTTTTCTTTTTGTTAGTCCCACGTCCAGTATTTCCTTAATTCGGCAACGATGGCATCCCAATCCTGCATGGTGAAGATGTCATCGCCCATCATCATGATGGTCATCTCGATATCATCGTACGTACGATATAGGTTCGTGTCACGGAATCCATTGCGTAGATAGAAGGCATGGCGGCGCTGCCTTTGCTCCGCGTTATTGCATGGCTGGCGGGGCGATTCCATGTCGAGAACACAGGACTGTCCCTTGTACTTTTCGATAAGGGCCGTCAGTATTTGCTGGCCTAATCCCTTTCCACGCAATTCTTCCTTCACAGCAAAATACCAGTACCAATTGA
Source organism: Bacteroidaceae bacterium (assembly GCA_017529865.1). GTDB lineage: Bacteria > Bacteroidota > Bacteroidia > Bacteroidales > Bacteroidaceae > Colivivens. The sequence goes on along the minus strand of JAFXNA010000013.1, from coordinate 42,854 downwards.
ATGATGGTCGTGGATAGACTATCGTGAAGCCGATGAGGTCTTCGCCTTGATAGTAGGCTGTGAAGTCAAGGTGCATCTCGCCAATCAGCCGTACCAGGTCGTTCCAGGGAATTTGTTCGTTCTCAGGGAATGCCGTTTGATAGAGCTGCTTCAACTGCTCGTCGATGGTATCGGTTGCCGTGATTTGATATCTATGAATGCCACTAATCATCTGAATAATGCTTATAAAACCAAAATTTTTTTCATTTTCAGGCACAAATTTAGCGATAATTACGGAATAATCACTATATTTGTGCCAAATTTTAATGTGTTTTGCGATATGACTGACCGGATTGTCAACGATAACAAGTCTTTCGTGGCAGGAAAAGGCTACGTGAGTTTGCTTATATTCGTACTCGCTATCTACGCGTCAGTGACGTTTGCCTCTTGCTCTTCAACCGACGAGAATCCTTCTTCCCTGCCAACGATAGAACGAATCAAGCAGCGTGGTAAGATTTTCATCGGTACGACCGGTGACTACAGACCTTTGTCGTTCTGTGAGCCGGAAACAGGTAAGTATTGGGGCTTCTGCATCGAAATGGCTGACGAGATAGCATCCGGATTGGGCGTAAGCATTGTGTTCGTAAAGACTTCATGGCCTACCTTAACAGCTGACGTACTGGCAGAGCCTCAGATGTTTGACCTCGCTATAGGTGGCATCACCATCACCGATGCCCGTCGTGAAACCATGTTGATGAGCGATGGTTATCTGGTTAATGGTAAGACTATCCTTTGCAGAGCTACGGATGCAGAGCGTTTTCGGTCGTTGGCAGACATCGACAAACCGGAGGTCCGTGTGATGGTGAATCCTGGCGGTTTGAATGAGAAGTTCGCCAACGAGAACCTCACTCATGCTACTATCATCGTTCATGAGAAGAACGAAGAGATCCCATCGCTCATAGCAGAGGGGAAGGCCGATGTGATGATCACAGAGATAACGGAGGCTCCTTACTATGTTCAGACAGACCCCCGACTGGCTGCCCCGCTCCTGAACGAGCCATTCAATAATGGCGAAATCGGCGTACTGATGCGGAAGGGGCAGGACGATTTACTACAACTAGTGAACGATGTAATCCGTCAGATGAAGTCTGATGGTTCACTTCGCCAACTACACCAGAAGTATGGATTGGTGTATGGTTACTAGACTTTGTGGTTTACAGTTTACTGTTTACCGTTTACTGTTTTTTCACATTTTATAATTATATATTTTTTACATTTTAAACAGTCATATGATTTCACGCATCAAACGTTCATTTTCAGCGCGGATAACCCTGTGGATAGTGACGTTCGCAGCTGTTATCATGGTTGTCTTTCTGTTGCTGATGTCACATTTCACGAATATTGTCTTGACTGATGAGGGTTCGGGTCGCAGACTGATGATTACGTCACTCGTGACGGTGGTTGTGAGCATTATCATCCTTGGCGTACTCTGTTGGTTGATTGTCAGACATTATCTGCATCCGTTGGATCTGCTGGCATCTGCGGCACAACGCATTGCTGACGGCAAGATTGACGAAAACGTGCCAAACACAGGACAGAGGGATGAGATTGGTCAGCTTCAGAATAGTTTTGCCAAGATGCAACAATCGCTGGCTGGCTATATATCAGAATTGAACGGAAAACGTGAGGAGTTGAGCGCTCAAAACCTCGAATTGGAACGTGCCTACCAGCAGACACGTGATGCCGATGGTGTGAAAGCGCAGTTTCTCGGGCGAATGACCACTCAAATGGGACAGAAGGTTGAGGATATCGACAAACTGACAAACCTGCTGAGCGACCATCATGCTGAAATGTCGAAACCTGACATGATAAAACTAAAGGGGCAAATGCTGACTCATTCAGAAGCTGTGACAGACTTGCTCGACCAGATGTTAGATTTTAGAAAGCCCCTCTCCAATGCACCTCGTGCCTCCTTGGGGAAGATAAACCTAAAGACTCTTTGAGTCCTCCTTTGGAGAGATAAATCTCTCGTCGTCGCAAACCGAGCTTCTATTACGCTCGGTCGTCGCAAGCATCGCTATGATACCGCGATGCCCCCCGAGGGGGAGAGAGAGAAAGTGTAAAGTTAATAGTTGAAAGTTGAACAAGAAAATTTACTGGCTACTATAAACTTAAAAACTGTCTTTAAACTATAAACATTAAACTATAAACTAAATGTAGATATTAGATGAAACGTCTCATTGTATACATACAGCAACACCTTTCACTGCGGCTTGGCTTGCTCATCCTGCTAGTCGCAGGCAGTGTGTTAGGTGTGACGATGGGACTGCTGTTCATCCAGACGAAGCATTATGTTCATCAGGCCGCGGAAGATCATGCTATGCAGGTACTCGACGAAACGGTGACCGACATTTCGGGCATCATTGAGCGTACGGAGCAGGCTACCCTCGAAATGGGACGTAGAGCCAGCAATACCACCGACCCCGATTCCCTGTTTGCAATTACCCGGCAGATGGTCGTAGAGAATCCCGTTCTTCAGGGGTTCACGATAGCCTTTGAAGCAGGTTTTCTTGATGGCTGTGAAAGGTTTACGACCTACTCCTATCGTAAGCCCGATAGCATTTACTGCATGTTTAAGGACGATTACGAATATAATGACGACTACTGGTACAAGACACCAATAGAACTGAAGATGGGCACTTGGCTCGATCCTTACGAGTATGCCGTTCCTGGTATTGATACCATACCGCGCTATTATTTCTCGTTCACCGCACCGATTTACGGTCCCGATGCCCAAATCATAGGTGTGGTATGTAGCGACCTCTCGCTTTTATGGTTGTCACAGACGTTAACGGCCGTCAAACCGTTCCCCAATTCCTCAGCCATTATGCTCGATCACAAAGGACGCTACATCGTTCACCCTGATACGCTGAAACAGGTACGCGAATCCATCTTCTCTGACCCCGACCCGCAAGCTCGCGAGGATGTCATCCCACTTGGTCGTTCTATGATATCAGGGCAGAGTGGCGAATGGGCGATGGTGGTCGACGGACAGCCAGCCCGGCTGTTCTACCGTCCAATGGAGCACACGGGATGGAGCATCGCAATTGTTTGTTCCGACAGTGACGTTTTCGACAGCTATAATCGTATGCTTAACATCGTATGGGCCATCATTGTCCTCTTCCTGTTGCTGCTGCTCTTATCATGCTATCTGATTATACGTAATGCAGTGGTACCCATCAACCTACTTGCGAAATCTTTACGCGAAATAACGAAAACCTCTTCACTTTCCACTCTAAACTCATCCCTCCCCCTTGAGGGGGAGTCGGAGAGGGCTTCTTCTCCCTCGACGTGGCTGGGGGGCTTGGTAAGCAAACGCGTTGATACGATCGGACAACTGCAAAACAGTTTTGTGAGGATGCTCCAATCGCTTAACGACCATGTGTCCGAACTACACCACATCAATGCCGAGATGGAGCAACGTAATCAGGAATTGCAACAGGCTTATAGGCTAGCACGTGAGGCTGATGAGCGCAAGACATCCTTCATTCAGAACATGACGCATCAGGTTCGTACCCCACTGAATATCATCATAGGTTTCGCTCAGGTCATCGCCACGAACTATCCCGATATGTCGGAAACGGAACTGACCGAGCTGTTCGACCACATGAAGTCAAGTGTCAAGGTCGTTGCACGTATCGTCCATATGCTCACAGCCACTTCGGTCACCAATACATCTACCGACCACTCGACCGATATTGCCTGCAATACGCTTTGCCGTGATACTGTCGAAGCAATCAGCACTCAGGTACCAGCGACACTGTCCGTCGTAGTTGAGAGTACCGTGTCCGACGATTTTACCATCCGTACCGATCGTGAGGCTGTCATCTCCATCCTTACCGAACTAGTTATCAATGCTCTCCGCTTCACGCCCGAAGGGTCAATCACTATTGCTTGCGAACGTCAGAACGACGATACAGTTCTGTTCACCGTCACTGACACTGGAATGGGAATCTCATCCGAAAACCGCGAGTGTATCTTCACTCCGTTCATCAAGCTCGACTCCTTTACTGAAGGTATAGGATTGGGACTCCCTTTGAGTCGTCATACTGCACATCTTCTTGGTGGCGACCTTACCCTTGATGAGACCTACACCGATGGTACCCGATTCGTCCTGACATTACCGATTAGACACTAAACGCTTCGCTACGATACACTTCGTTACGATACGCTGACGCTACGCAACGCTTCGCTACGAAAAATGCGATTAAGCGAGAGCAATTAAGCTTGTTTAAATTGCCGAGCGATAGCATTTTGCACGAAGTGAAAAATGCGATTAAGCCGAACATAATGTCAAGCTTGTTTGAACATTATTGAGGCGTAGCATTTTGCGCGAAGCGAAAACGAAGATAGTTTACCGTTTACTGTTTTCGGTTTACTGTTTAACCATTTATTTTATTTGAAGTTATTGCTTCGCTCGAAATTATTTTTAGGAGTGCAGGAGTTCAGGAGTAGAGGAGTGTAGACGGAACTATGCTGTTGTTGTTCCCATCCTTTGGTATCGTCTGCCACTCCTGTCACTACTTTTCACTCACATTCGGCCTGAGCTCACGTCGAAGGCTGTCACTACTTTCTCAGCAGTCTATTGTCGTTAACTTCGAGGCCGTAAGGCCGCTAACTTCTTCTAACTCCGTTAACTCCTCTTCTCATCTTAATTTTTACATTTCCCTTGCTACGCTATAAACAAAGTGATGGTCGGGGCATTCACGGGTGAGAAACCGATAAGTAGGGGATGTGCGCTCAAACAATGAGGGAAGGTCATCGCTGATGCCTTCACCAGTAAGTTTCAGTGACGCCTCTTTCATTGTCCACAAGCGCGTAAAGGTGATACAGGGGTTGTCGCTCGAAGTGATGGAAGCGGCCTCATGCTCGTTGAAACAATGGTTGACGAGATCAAGGTCGAGTTGTGGTTCTATCTCCTCGATATCGCAGCCCACAGGTTCATCATCAATCACGCAGAGAACGCCTCGTCGACAGTGGCTCAGGTTAAAGTGAATGTCTGGAAAACCATGCAGAATAGGTTTTTCGTGACCTACATAGTCGAACGAAGGCATTTCGGTAATACCATATTTCTGACGCAATCCTTGACAAAGTAACAGGTAAGCTTTGGCAGAGAGAACACGGTCAATCAGAAACCGGAAGGAAAGAACCTTCTGCTGCCGCCATTCTGGAAGCAGCAGAAGGTCTCTTTGTAACTCTTCTTGAGTAACTGTCTGCGGATAATCATGAAGCAAGACTAACATTTTACTGTTTACTGTTTATGGTTTACCGTTTAACTCATTTTTACATTATATAATTTTTAATTTTTACATTTTTCTAAAGTCTAAATTTAAGTTTTCCCATACGGTGGAAGAGAATGATGAGTAGGGCCTCGATGGCATAAGCTATCAGATAGCTATACCATAACAGTTGTGGAGCGATACGAGAGAGAATCCATAGTACGGGTATGACGGTCAGCGATAGCGCAAAAGAGATGAAGAGCGCCATGCGGTGATGGCTGTAAAGTTTGTAGACAATCATCAGCACGTAGATGTAGCAGAAGGGGATGAAACTGAGGGCAAAGATACGCAGGGCCTTACTGCTCTCACTAATGAGGTCGGCCTCATTAGCTCCAAAGAACCTTGCAACAGCCTCTGGTGCAATCCAAATGACAATGCAAGTGACAATCATCGCTATAGTGATGAAGCGGAACGACTTGCTCAATACAATACGGAATGCTTCGTTGTCGCCCTTTCCCACCTGAATGGAACCTAACGACTGGATGGTGCGACAAACACCAGCCACAAAGAGGTTGTATATCTGCAGCAGGTTCATACAAAGGGCAAAAGCGAAGATACCGGTACGTCCTAATGTCGAGAGCATGATGTTGTTGGCACTGTACATCAGCAATGTCAGGCAGATAGACGCGATAGCTAGCGGTGCTCCCTCAGAGATGATTTGTTTCAAGGCCTTCATCATTTCTTGGCTCCATCCCTTTGAGGGGAGGGCGGGGGGAGAGGCTTTCAGATGGTTGTCTTTGTAATGGAAGTGCCAGCACATAATGGCAATGCCAACAATATGGCCCACGATGGTAGCCAATGAAGAACCCGCGATACCCAAATCGAACCATTTGATGAAAATGATGTCGCACGACAGGTTGACAGCATTATCGATAAGGATGGCAATAGATACAAGTCGCGGACTGCCATCAACACCTGCCATCGTACATAGTGCCCACATCATCATATAGACCGGAGCGCCCAGCAACATGATTCGTAGATAATCGTACGTGGGTTGATAGAGGAACTGGTGTGATGCATCGCATAGCACACTTGTAACGGCATTCGGAATGAAAACGCCGCAAAGCGCAATCAGCAATCCGACAGCCATGCACATAGCTATCGATAGCGTATAGATGTAAGCAGCTCTCTGTATGTCTTTCTTGCCCAGTTCTTTGCCTACCAACATACCTGCACCTGTTGACAAAAGCATGCTGAGAGTGAACATGAATTGCACGAAAGGCTTGCTCATATTGATGGCACTTACAGCATTTTCGTCAATGAGATTACCCACGATGATAGCATCCACCACATTACCAAGACAGCCCGATAGGGCAATCAGAATAGATGACCACATGAAGCGCCAAAACAATCGGTTGAACTTCGCCTTTTCTTCTGTCATCCCATTTACCATTTAACCATTTACAGCTTGTTTAACGATAACGTCAACGTGAACGTCAACTTCTTGTTTTCGTTTTTGTTAAAAATTACTCTTCAAAGAATCCAAAACCATCAATAGCTGTGAGCATTCGCTCCACATAATCCCATGAAGTTGGCGACCAAACAAAACCAAGACGATAGAGAACCTGAGTGGTATAGTCGTTGTCGCGTTCCACATCGAAGGTCTTCTGACCGTGTGCCATATCCTGATAGGCTAACAGCGAAGCCATCTGACGCGCCTTCAGCGGGTCTTCCTGAGCGGTTTTCATCGCTTCCGCAAATTCCTCCTGCTCTACGAAACGAATGCCTCCAGTGACAGAAGACAATCCCATAAGCACATCGCCCAAGAACTGGCTGTGGATGTTGTAAGGATGGAAAACGGTACAGCACTTAGGGGTAGTGGCGAGTAAAACGATGGCATGTGCAACCTCGTTGATTGGTGAGAACTCCACACGCTTGTTTCGCATTGCGAACGGACAGCAACCCAACATGTTGTATACCTTGATACGACCCATAAACGAGTTGGTCGAGAAGTTAGCTTGGAACTCTCCATCAGTGCTTCGTGCAGCGAGGTTTCCGACACGCATAATCTTGGCACTCAATCCTTGTTGTGCAACAGCATCGAGGATAAGTCGTTCGGCCATGTATTTCGAGTAAATATATTTGTTGCCAAGATACTGACCCATGTAGAAACGCTGTTCGGTAAAGATATCGAGAGATTTACCATTTGACCTTTTATCGTTTACAATTTGTTCCGTCCACAATCCACGAGTGCTGGCTGTAGAAATATGAACCAGTTTGGCTCCTGTCTTCAGGCACAGGTCCACACATTGCTTTGCACCACCGATGTTCACGTCTTCGATTTCGGTACCTTCGCTAAAGTGCTTCACAATGGCTGCACAGTTGATGACTGTAGCCTCACCCCCGACCCCTCTCCAAGAGGCGAGGGGAGAGGATTGACTCTCTATCAATGAGGCAAGATCATCAGTTACATCACCAAGAACGACGTGGATACGTTGTCCGAAGAGTTCCTTAAAGGAGTTTGCAAAGTAATAGTAAAGCAAAGTACGCAGACGGCTCTCAGCCTTCTCCTGCGTTTTGCCTCGAACCAGACAGGTAATGCTTTGTGCATCGCTGTCAATCAGTTCGCGCAGGATATGAATACCCAGATAACCGGTAGCACCTGTGAGCAGCACATGCCCCAGCGCCTGACGCTCACCCTTTCGATACGTATCAAGGGTGTTACGCTGTAGCAAGTTGTCGATAGCGGTATAGTCAAAGTCCGTTATTTCATTTCCCGTATTTCCCGATACTTCTGTTTCTCCCGTAATGAGTACAGCCAACTGTCGTGGGGTAGGGTGGGCGAACACATCACCGTATGCTACATGCAGCCCGGCTTTATCTGCCTCGATGATGACGCGCGTAACGACGAGCGATGTACCTCCAAGTTCGAAGAAGTTATCTGTAGCGCCAACCTTATCCATCTGCAAGATAGCGGCAAAGATGTCGCAGAAAGTTTTCTCCGTATCGTTGACAGGTGCCACGTATGCCGAACTGACAGCCAATTGCGGTTCAGGCAGTGCTTTCACATCCGTCTTTCCATTAGGTGTCATTGGCATCTCCTTCAGCTGCAGGTAGGCAGTCGGTACCATATATTGCGTAAGACGCTTCGATATCTCAGCCTTTAAGGCATCGGGTGCAATTTCTCTCTCAGCCGTATAGTAGGCACAGAGATGTTCCTTGTCGTTCAGCTTCCGTATCATGATGACCACCTTCTTCATACCCTCGACCGAAAGCATCACATTCTCAATCTCACCCAGTTCTATACGCAAGCCACGGAGTTTGATCTGATGGTCCGTACGTCCTAAGATGACCACATTGCCATCGGGTAGCCACTTTGCATAGTCGCCCGACTTATAGATGCGTTCACCATGATAGTCCACAAAACGCTCGCGAGTCATCTCGTCGAGATTATTGTAGCCACAAGCTACGCCGCGTCCGCCAATATACAATTCTCCGACCACACCTACAGGCAATTCATTGCCATCGCTGTCGACAATGAACTCCTTGACATTCAACTGAGGTTTGCCCACCGTGACCAACGTCGCATCGGTCAGTTCTGCATTATTCGAAGCAACGGTAATCTCAGTCGGACCATAACAGTTGAAGATACGTGCCTTCGTCACACTGCGCATCTGCTGCAAGAGCGCATCGCTGAATTTCTCACCTCCCGCACGACAGATCTTCACTTGTGAGATAGCCTTGCAGAAGTCATCGCTCGTAAGCCACGTCTGCCAACGTGATGGTGTACCCGATACCATATTGATATGTTGTTCCTCAATCAGTCGGGTCAGTTCAAGCGGATTATTTGCCTGTTCTTCTGTAGCCACTATCAGCGTCTTACCGTTGAAAAAAGCCATACCTATATCCTGCAGGGCTGCATCGAATGAGATGGTGGTGACACTGAGTATGCGGTCAGCATCTGTCAATACAGCATTAGCAAAGACATTTGCTGGGTGTCCATAAAGGTAGTTACAGATACCCTTGTGGCGTAGCATCACACCCTTAGGACGACCTGTAGATCCTGAGGTATAGATAAGGTAGGCGAGATCGTTGGGGGTGAGGGAAGAAGTGAAGAGTGGAGAGTGAAGAGTGGAGAGAGAAGAGTTCAAGAGTTCCTCCACATTGATGGCTTTATCTGCAGGTACACTATCCATGCGATCGGCTGTGGTGATGATATAACGAGCTTCGCTATCTTCAAGAATCAACTTGATTCGATCTGCTGGATAATCTGGGTCGCATGGTATATAGGCTGCTCCAGCCTTCAACACACCGAAGAGCGAAAGTATCAGACGGCTGGTACGAGGCAATAACAACGCTACACGGTCTCGCTCTCTGACTCCCCGTTGATGTAGTGCGGCTGCTATACGGTTCGTAGCCTCATCCATCTCCTTATAGGTATATTTCGCATCAATAGCGACGAGAGCCTCGTGCTCAGGTTGTATCTGTGCAAAATGACTGATACACTCATGGAAGAACTTAAACGGAGCCTCGGGAGAGAGTGAAGAGTGAACGTTCGGCCTGAGCTCACGTCGAAGGCGAGTGGAGAGTGTAGAGATACGCAAGTGACTGAGTTCTTCTTCCTGATGCTTGCTGACAATGGAGAGCTGACGTATCTTTCCCTCAGGCTGTGCCATCATCCGCTCAACAACTGCCACGATACTCTCTGCCAATGCCTGTGCCAATCGCTGAGAGTAAACTGCATCATCATACTGTACAACCACTCCTCGCGACTCTATCTTGATATTAATAGGGAACTTCGGAACGTTCAGTTCCAACAGTTCCTGACCTACCGGTTTTCCGTTAACTGTATAAGAAGCTAGCACACCTACCTGATAGGCGTATGCAATGGCCGGACGGAAACCGTAATCGGTGGCAATACGAGCGAACGGATAGTCCTCATGACGCAAGGTCGCATCGAACGTCTCGCTGGTTTGTTTCAGGAACGTGCTGACGCTGACATCGTCGATATTCAGTCCTAATGCTAGCGTATTGACAAACATACCAACTGTATCGGCAATCTTCAGGTTTGAGCGTCCACTGCTGACAGTACAGAGATACACTTCGCGGTTATTAGTATAGCGTGATACGACGTATGCCGTAGCTGCTAAGAACAAATGAGCAGGTGTTATGAGCGTGGAGAGTGAAGAGTGAACGTTCGGCCTGAGCTCACGTCGAAGGCGAGTGGAGAGACCTTGTGTAACGTTCTTGAAATCAATGGAACAGACTGCCTCACCGATAAAGCCCTGGTGATTGCTCTTTGGTAAATCGGCAGGGATTTCACTCGCACCCTCACAAGTCTGCAGCTTCTCGGCAAAGAACTGCTGAGAGGCTCGGAACGTCTCGCTTTCAGCAGCTTTCTGCTGGTCGGCCACAAAGTCAAGATAGGTGTAACTTTCCGTTTCGACAGAACCACCTTCAAGCACACTATTGATCTCTCGAATCAATAAATCGGCAGAACCTCCGTCGAATACAAGATGATGAATATCCATCAAAAGGTGAACAGCATTTGTTGTCTTAACCACCTCGAAACGATAGAGAGGAGCTTTTTGTAAATTAAACGGACGTACAAAGTCGTTCTTGTATGCGGTCAACGCGCCATCAGTCATTTCTGTGATCGGCACCTCAACTGCAACCTTATCCTCTAAAGTCTGAACAATTTCATTATCCTTTGTTGTGAAATGTACACTCAATTCCGGATGAGCATCTACGACCGTCTTAACAGCATCTGCGAGTTTCTGTGCATCAGTACCTTCAGGATAACTCAATAGATAAGGGATGTTATAAATGGTAGATGTGGGATTCTTCAGACAGTCAAAATAGACACCCGTCTGAGCATAGGAGAGGGGAACAGACCCACCCCCTTGCCCCTCCCTATCAGGGAGAGGAGTAGATTGACTCTGGCCTTGAGTGTGACCACTCCCCTCCCTCGCAGGGAGGGGTTGGAAGAGGGTCTCCTTCAGTATCTCATTCTCTATCATCTGTAGTGTTCCCGTCTTCACCAATGTTTTAGAATCAAGCGTAACCCCGAATCGTTTATTGACCTGAACAGCTAGTTTGATGGCAGAGATGGAGGTCAGACCTGCATATCCCAACACGGTGGTAATACCAAACTCCTCGTTGTTCACAATGTTGGCTATCATCGTGTGCAGTTCTTGCTCCAATAAATTCATCGGTACATTACTTTCCTCAACCATAGCTGCCTTCTTTTCGGGCTTCGGCAGGGCTTTCTTATTCACCTTCTGATTCTGATTCAAAGGGATGGCATCAATTTGCATCGTCACAGCTGGCACCATATAGGGTGGCTTCTCATCAAGGATAAAGTTGTTCAGCGCTTCGATGTCTATCTGCTGATCGCTAACGATATAAGCCGCAATAAACTTACCACCAGCACCACCTTCTTCGTCGAAAGCCTGCACGGTTGCGTCCTTGATTCCAGGGAACTCACGGATGATGGCTTCAACCTCTTTCAACTCGATGCGGAAACCACGAATCTTCACCTGTCCGTCGCGGCGACCTACAAACTGAATATCGCCTGAGGGCAGATAGCGCACAATATCACCAGAACGATAGACGCGTGCATACTTCGCATCGTCTGTGAAGGGATTTGTAATATACGCCTCAGTTGTTTTGTCTGGACGGTTCAAATAACCTCGACTTACCTGCGGACCACTAATCCACAACTCTCCTGCTGCTCCTATTGGCAACCGATGTCCCTGAGGGTCTACCACATAGAGTCGCATATTGTCGAGAGGCTTACCAATAGGTATCTCTTTCAATTTCTTATCAACCAGATAGGTGGTAGTAAAGATCGTACACTCTGTAGGTCCATACACATTATAGAACAGATAGTCCTTTGGTGGTGTTAGCGATGCCAATTTCTCACCTCCTGTAGACAGGTACTTCAGCGAGTGGTTTTCTATATTTGATGCAAACTGATAACCCACCTGAGTGGTCATAAACGAGTGGGTAATATTGTTTTGCTCGAAGTAGTCGTTCAGCGCAATCAGGTCAAGACGCAGTTCCTCTGGAACGATATGTACCGTTGCTCCACAAGTCAAGGCTGGGTACAAATCCATCATACAGGCATCGAAGCCATAGCTTGCATATGCGGCTACATTATTCTCTGGTTTCAAATCATAGTAGCGTTGATACCAATCGCAAAATGCCACAAGATTGCCGTGCGTCAGCTGACAGCCCTTAGGTACACCTGTAGAGCCTGATGTATATAGGAGGATGAAAAGGCTCTCAGGAGTAAGTGAAGAGTGAAGAGTGAAAAGTGAAGAGTTGTCGGACGGTAAACTTTCAATGTCCTTTGTCAGCAATACCTCACCCTTGTATTCATTGACAATATCAATCAGCGCTTCATCTGCTATCAGCAGTTTGGCATCGGCATCCTGCATCATGAAATTCAGACGTTCTTGTGGGTAGGAGGGATCTAACGGCTGATAGGCACAGCCTGCCTTCAGTACTCCCAACGAGGCGATCGCCATCCATTCGCAGCGAGGAATCAATACCGATACAACATCTTCCAAACCTAAACCTTTTGAGGCTATATAACCTGCAATGCGGTCGCTCAGTTTGTCCACTTCGGCATACGTATATTGCTTATCCCTGAATACGACAGCTACATTTTCGGGAGTCTCCTTTGCTTGCCGACAGAACAGCGATACAATGGTCTGTGTGTTGTCGTATGCCACATCGGTCTGGTTGAAACTATCAAGCACAACTCGCTGCGATGTTGTTGCGATATCCACATCACGCAAATACGTTTCACGGAGGAATCCTTCTACGACAGCCTCGTAGCTTTCAAGGAACTGCGCTATCAGCGCTTCTGAGTATTCATTCGAATTGTATTCGGCCTTAACCCTGTATTTTCCTCCAAGTATAAAGGCTTTCAGATAGAGCGATGCATCTAAGGTGCTGTTGCCGATACGGACAGCCTGCATGGGTTTTCCACACAGTTCTTCGTCAGAAAATAACAAACCATGCCAGGCAAACATTGAGTTCGACTGCAAACAGAGATCGTTCACTATGTCGCTATAAGCGTAGATATCATGCTGACGGCAACCGCTCATCTGATCCTGGCCAGCCTTCAGATAGTCTATCACCTTTGTGTCTTTATCGAACTTGGCATAGACCGGCAATGTCTTTACCACCATACCTACTGAATGGCGGAACCGGCTGTCGGTTCGACCGTTATATACGGTTGTAAACAGCGATTCCTGCTCGTTATTGTATTTCGCCAACAGATAGGAATAGGCCATTGTGAAGAAATTGCTCTTAAAAATTCCGTGTTCCTTGCAGAAGGCATCTACTTGCGACATATCCACGCTGAGCGTCCTTAATAGCGATGCCTCAGCATGTTCGGCAATCTCGAGATCGGGCATCAGCTGGGTAAACGTATCTCCACAGTCGAAGTTCTGTGCATACCATTGCTTACCTTCTTCAAAAGCAGATGTCTGTCGCAGTTCGGCTTCCTTCTGTGCCACCTCTGCCATGGTGAGGGATTCTGGAGCCAAAGGTTCTCCCTTATAGGCGGCATCTACATCGCTGAGTATCACCTGCATCGAGGTTCCATCGACAATGATGTGATGCAAATCTTGGAAATAATAATAGTGACTTGCATCTTTCAGCAGTCGGATATGAAACAGCCGATCACCATAGATGTTGAATGGTACGACAAGCGAAGGTTTCACTGCCTCAATATCATCTATGTCTTCGATAGTGAGTTCAAATGTTTCTGTATCGTCGATGGTCTGCATCGGTTCTCCCTCGTCGTTCACACTAATGCGTGTAAAGAGTGTAGGGTGTGCTTTCACGGCTGTTTCGATGGCACGAACAAGGCGTTCGCCATCCAGACTTCCATCTAATTCGTATATATATGGTAGGTTGTAGCACACTTCACCTTGGTGGCTAACACATTCGGCATAGATGCCAAATTGGGATTTAGTTAAAGGAGCAATGATCATAAAATGGTTATGGGTTATAGGTTATTGGTTATAGAATTTCTTAAACGAAAACTAAAGTCTAACGTCTAGTGTCTAACGTCTAAAGTTTATGGCTGAACAATCTTGGCGAGACTATCAGTGACATCCAGGCCCATCGTAGTTTTCCGTCACCACTGGCACGCTTCAGACGCTCCATTGTCTCTGTGCCCGTCATAAACGAGTATCCAGCAGAAAGGCGAATATCTTTTGCCAACGAGTATGCTGCTTCAATCTCTATCTCATGACCGAGCGTACGGTCCAGTTCTGCCAGTTTGGTACCTGTAGCCAAATAGTGATAGGAGGCACTCATACTCAAGTTCTTCATCGGTCGGTATGTTCCTCCGATATATGCATTTCGCAAACCTGGCGTGAATCCGTTGACGTAGGTGCTAAGGAAGAAGAAGTCCATTGCTCCATAGAACTTATGATGGGAACCATAGACGGGATTAAAACCTTTGTTCACCTCGTGACGGGGCATTCCGAGACCTCCTTTGTTAACAACTGCCACATAGTCGTCACCGCTCAGAAAATCGTAACCTGCACGCAGTGACCATGTGTCATGAGGAGTCCACTCTGCCTTTGCTGTAGCCATCCAAGTGTCTAATTTGGCTGCATACTCGTCATGACCTGCCTGACGATAATAGGAACCTTCGAACGTGAAACGCTTCGGAGCATACTTTATGTAGCCGCCATATACCAGTTGCCACTCTGTACGGGGTGTATTGTCATATATTCCGCCTTCCACACCTGCCTGCATGCCGATGTTCATAAACAACAGCGAGACTCCCAGCGGCAATTTAGGCACATCATAGTGATACCATACGGTATGCATGGTTTTATAGGGTCGACTGCCGTTCGCATAATACGAACCAGGTGAGTTGATGGCACGCATGTTCTGGTTGTAAGCAAAAATGCCGTGCAGCTTATGACCGTGCCCCTCATAACCTAACTTCAAAGCATCGTGCGTCATCGGTACCATCACCCAGTCATCGGAACCGATGATACGTTCATCGTCATACTTCAAGGCCAAACGTCCGATTTGAGCAAAGAGACCGTTCCTGGCATTCAATTTGGCCCACGCCTCATAGACGCTTACATTCGCTGCACCTTCATGTCCCCAAGTGCCTACATGTTGGAAAGATGTCCTTGCTTCCAACCAATCACGCTGGAAACCGAGAACCAATCGTTCACGGTCCAGGATGAAAGCCGACCTATCCTCCGAATTTGGGTCGTCAACATCAGATGTCATTCCACCATTACGAATCTCTCCACGTGACATCATCTGAAGATCTGCGGTAAAAAGAGTGTCTTGCGCCAAGCAACTGATTGGCAGCAGCATCAGCAATGATAAGAGGTACTTCATACGCTACTCGAATTCAAAGAGACTGATAAATCCTGTGAGTTTAAATACATCCTTGATGTCGTCACTCAAACTCTTTAGCACCACCTTGCTGCCACCTGCCTTGGCACCCTTGAGGATGCTGATGAGGATGCGCAAACCGCTCGATGCAATATACTCCAGCTTCTCGCAGTCGATAATCACGTCTTTTCCTTGACTATCAAAGAGAGGTTGAAGTGTCTGTTCTACCTCTGCAGCTGCCGCTGTATCGAGTTCGCCCTCTAGGGTCACGAGGAACTTGTCCTGTAATTGTTCAATTCTTGTTTCCATCATTATATAATATTTGGTTTACTGTTTATTCATTTTTACATTTTATAATTTTTACATTTTTCAGTAGTGTCAGTACATTTTTACCGTTAGTGCGTTCGTAGTTGATTGAATCCATCAGCTCTCGCACAAGTAGGATACCAAGACCACCCACAGGTCGCTCCTCTGCCGAAAGTGTAGTATCGGCTGTAGCAACTTCTGTGGGGTTAAAAGAGATGCCTGAATCAGTGATGATAAACTTCAACTGCTGGCCGTCAGAAGTCACACGGATACCGACTTCACCCTTTGTGCCAGTAGGGTAGGCATATTCCATCACATTGACGACAGCTTCCTCCAATGCAAGTCGCAGTTTGGGTGCTAATGGTTTCCCAATTTCAAGACGCGCTAAGACTTCCTTGATAAAGGCGCTCAGAGTAGTCACCTCTTTCACATCGTTATGCAGGGTCAGCGATTCATCGAGGATCAGTTTTTCTTCTTTTGGCGTATATCGGATGGCAAGCAGCGTTAGGTCGTCACTTTGTTCGGCTCCGTCAGCGAAGCGCTGAACTTTCATCACGATGTTATCAACGAATGCTTTTGCGTCGGTCGTATCACAGGTTTCCATCAGGCGCATGACGCGCTCACGTCCGAACAGTTCACGACGTATATTCCTGGCTTCTGTCAGTCCGTCGGTATAGAGAAACAATGTGTCGCCCGGCTGCATCGTTGTTTCCTGCATCTCGTATTTGAAGTCGTTGAACAGTCCGATAGGCAGGTTGGGCTTAGCGTCCAACGGAAGGGAACTAGTTATCGTTTTCGTTATCGTTGACGTTATTATCGGTATCTCATGTCCGGCATTGCAGTAGCGCAGACGGCCTGTTGGCAAGTCGAGAACTCCGACGAACAGCGTGACGAATATATTTTCCTTGTTATTGCGGCAGCTTGCCTCGTTCATCTGTTCCATGATATGTGCCGGATGATGGCTGTGCGAAGCGATATTACGGAACAGTGCCTGTGTAATAGCCATGATGATGGCTGCCGGAACTCCCTTACCGCTTACGTCGCCTATACAGAAGAATAGTTTCCCATCGCGCTCGAAAACATTATATAGGTCACCACCTACTGCCTTGGCTGGTATCAAGCGTCCTTCGATCTGCACATCGCTGATTCTTGGTAACGACTCGTCTTCCGGCAACAGAGTCCGTTGTATGTTGCTGGCTATCCTAAGTTCACCATCCGTACGTTCTTGCTCTAGAGTCTTCTGTTGCAACAGTTTCTCGTCTCGGGCAAAACGCCATACGAGAAACAGCAGGACTCCGAAAGCTAATAACAACAGCAACAACATCAACACACGCAGTTTGTTGAGCGAAGCAAAGACTTCATCGTCGTAACACACCACAGCGATCTGCCAATGTGGCTGTCCTTTCATATTGGCGTAGAAGACCGTACCGTCGCGTCGATCTGTGTCGAAATGGATGACCTTGCTCCGTCCGCTACGGCTTGGCTGGCGGGTCACGGTGCTGTCGTTGATCAGTCCCATAACGAATTCCGTGGTCGCTCGGCTGATACGTTCCTCGGAAGGGCCGAGAACAGGCTTTCCATTCTCTGTCAATACCAGAATGAACGAAGAGGAATAGATGTGGCGGTTGTCAATCGTATCGGTCAGTCTTTCGAGCGATACATCTATACTCGCCACTGCGACCGCTGTGTTCGTACGGTCGAAGACAGGTCTGACATACGATGGAATGAGTCCCTTTGCTCCTTCATTGTCAAAATAGGGATCGATCCACGAACCTCGTTCTGATGCAAATGCCTGCCGATAGAAATCACGTTGGGTATAGTCGTGTTCTGGTCCGCCTATCTGGACGGTTTCCACCTCTCCGTTTGCATTACGACGCGCATATACCTCAAACCATTTCCCTTTCTGGGGATAATAATAAGGCTCGAATGCAATACCGACTCCTTGTATGAGCGGACTGAACGACACCAGTCGACGCATCGTGATATAGGTTGAATCGGGCACGTTGAGATGTGCCTGTATTTTCCACATACTAAGGTTCAGGACTTCCTCCGCATCGTTGAGGTTGCTCTTGATGAGGATGGCCTTCATGGTCAGCTCGCTCTCGGCACGCAACTCCAATTCTTTCTCCAACAGGCGATGGGTAAAGAAGTATTGTGCGCCTGACAAGAACTCCAGAAGCAGGGCAGCCGTTATGATGATCAGCAGTCCTTTTCGTTTTTTCAGCGATGACAGAAATGATAGTCTGGTACTTGTCGCCTTCATCTGTTTGGATTTTTATTGTTTGCGTATCAAAGGTTTATTTGAATCATGGCACATGACTTACCTTTCTTATCGATTGCAAATATACAATGTTTCTACGAAACTACCAAAAGAATAAGCGAAAAAATGTGTATCTATAACTTGAATTAATTTGACCAGTAAAAAAAATGATGGTATCGATTGCGTAATCTTTAACCCCTCACTTGTCCGTTCCCTCGTATCACCCACTTATAGGTCGTAATTTCTTCGAGCGCCATTGGGCCTCGTGCATGAAGCTTCTGCGTGCTGATGCCGATTTCTGCTCCCAATCCGAACTGGGCACCATCGGTAAACGAAGTAGGGGCGTTGGTGTAGACACAGGCAGCATCGACCTGACGGATGAACTGCTCGGCGCGCAGGGGATCTTCTGTCACGATGCTCTCGCTATGACGTGAACTGTAACGGCGAATGTGTGCGAGGGCTTCGTCGAAGGTGCTGACGGTCTTCACAGCCATCTTGTAGTCCAAGAATTCTGTGCCGAAACTCTCGTCGGTAGCCCGACATAGGAGGGAAGAAGGATAGTTACCTTCTAACAATGCGTAGGCGGGTTCGTCAGCATATATCGTTACCTTGCTGTCGGCCAAAGGTGCACAGAGGGCTGGCAGGTCGGGCAGACGTTCTGCGTGAATAATCAAGCAATCGAGGGCGTTGCACACACTCACACGTCGGGTCTTGGCATTGTTGACAATCGCCTTCCCTTTCTCCAAATCACCATATTCGTCGAAGTAGCAGTGACAAATGCCCGCTCCAGTCTCAATGACGGGTACGGTGGCATTCTCTCGTACATATTGAATCAATCGGCTGCTACCGCGCGGAATGACCAAGTCGATGAATCCGTTAGCATGAAGCATCTCTGTGGTTGCTTCGTGGGTAGCAGGCAACAATGTTACGCTGTTGGGATTTATGCCGTTTTGTTGAAGTATCGCTTTAATGATTCCGACAATCGTCTGGTTAGAATTATCAGCATCTTTTCCACCTTTCAGCACACAGGCGTTTCCACTCTTCAGACAGAGCGATGCCACATCGAAGGTAACGTTTGGACGTGCTTCGTAGATGATGCCAATCACGCCAAACGGAACGCTCACACGTGAAATGTCCAGTCCGTTAGGAAGGGTATAGTGACGGAGTACTTTGCCTAGAGGAGAGGGAAGAGTGGCTACGTGACGTGTGTCGTCGGCAATGCCTGCAATACGCTCGCGAGTCAATTTCAGACGGTCGTACAGGGGATTGTCGGGCGACATCTGTGCCAAGTCCTTAGCATTAGCTTCCAGTATCTCATCGGTATGTGCGATAGCTGCATCGGCTATGGCATTAAGTACTCGGTTGATCGTGTCGTTGTCTACTTGTGCAAGTTGTATGCTTGCGTCTTGTGCTTGATGGAAAAGACTATTCATATTTACTATTTAGCTATTTACCATTTACTATTTACCATTTACTATTTACTATGGTACTATCTTATATAGAGATAGTCGTAATGTATCAGCGGTTTCTTGCTGTGCTGGCCAATCACCTGACGGGCTTTGTCGCTGTCGTACGAAGTACGTCCCACACCGATTTCACGTCCTTCGGGGTCTTTGATGCTGATGATGTCGTCCTTCTCAAATTCTCCCTCTACAGCCGTCACTCCGATGGGTAACACACTTAAAGCGCTGCTTCCGCAAATAGCTTCTACTGCATTGGCATTCAGAGAGATGCTTCCTTTTGCGAAGTCGCTACTGTGAGCAATCCACTTCTTGATGCTCGATACGGGTTGGGCAGCAGGAATGAAACGTGTGGATAGGGTAGTATCAGGATGTGAGATGAGGTCGATGAGGATGTTGTCACGCTTACCGTTTGCGATGACTACTGGTACTCCTTCGTCAGCAACCTTCCGTGCGATATTACATTTCGTGATCATTCCGCCGCGACCGAATCCCGATTTGCCGGTCTGGATATAGTCCGAGAGGTCCGATTCGGGAGCTACGCTTCTGATGACCTGACTCTTTGCGTCTGTTGGATCACCATCGTAGATACCATCGATGTTACTTAGGATGATGAGCATATCCACATCGAGCATCGTAGCAATCAGGCCGCTCAGTTCATCGTTATCTGTAAACATCAGCTCGGTCACCGATACTGTGTCGTTTTCGTTGACGATAGGAATTACACCATTATCGAGCATCACCTCCATACAGTTGCGCTGGTTGAGATAATGGCGGCGAGTGCTGAAGTTCTCTTTCATCGTGAGCACCTGACCTACGGTGATATGATGGTCACGAAACAGCTCATAATAGCGATTGATAAGTTTCGCCTGACCAATAGCAGAGAACAACTGACGCTGGTCGACAGCATCAAGATGATGGTTGACAGCCAGCTCGCTTCGTCCGCTGGCTACAGCACCTGATGAAATCAGCACCACCTGAATGTCCTGACGGCGCAACATCGCTACCTGGTCAACCAAAGCAGACATACGGGTGACATCAAGTGTGCCGTCATCTCTCGTCAGCACATTACTTCCTATCTTTACAGCAATTCTTTTCATCTGGAAATACTACTGCTGGCTTAAAGTTCTTAGCCTCTTCAAAGTCCATCAATGCATACGACATGATGATACAGATGTCACCCACCTGCACCTTACGTGCCGCAGCACCGTTCAGGCATACACAGCCGCTTCCACGTTCGCCCTTGATGACATACGTGTCAAACCGTTCGCCATTGTTGTTGTTCACCACCGACACCTTCTCGCCGGCAATCAGGTTAGCGGCATCCATGATGTCCTCATCCAGCGTGATGCTACCCATATAGTGCAGGTTCGCCTCTGTGATGGTGGCACAGTGAATCTTCGATTTCAGTACTTCTATCAGCATGACTTGTATTTGATGTTATCGATTAATCTAACAGGAATGGCACCGCAGAACACCGTGATGCAACCCACCACGTAGTCCGAGTCTTCCCAGTTCGTGAGACTCAGGAGCGAGTTGCCGTCCACGATTTCGTAGTACTGCACTTCCAGTCCGTCCACAGCGTTAATGGTATCAATCACCCACTGCTTCGTCTCTGCAAGCGTATGCACCTTGGCATAGTTCTGACTGGCGAACAAAGTCTGCGAAATGGTCACAGCAATCCGTCGCTCAGCAGGGGAGAGTAGGGTATTGCGGCTCGAGAGCGCTAGTCCGTCCTCCTCACGAACGATAGGGCACGGACATATCTGTAATGGGAACTTCTGGTCCTCCACCATACGCTTGATGACAGCAATCTGTTGGAAGTCCTTTTCGCCGAAATAGGCACGGTCGGGGTCGGTCATCATGAACAACTTGCTCACCACCTGACACACGCCGTTGAAGTGTCCCGGACGGAATCCGCCTTCCATCACCTCGTCTGTAGGAGGATAGCTGAACTGACGGGTATCAGGTTCGGGATACACCTCCTCAACCGATGGAGCAAAGGCAATCAGCTCTTTGTCGACGAAAATGTCGAGCACACTCTCCAGCAACCTACAGTCGTTCTCCAACGTGCGAGGATACTTCGCTAAGTCATTCTTGTCGTTAAACTGAGTGGGGTTTACAAAGATACTCACCACCGTCACATCGTTCTCTGCCAGACTGCGGCTCACCAACGAAGCATGACCTGCGTGCAGGGCACCCATCGTGGGCACCAGTCCCACCGACTTGCCTTCCATCCTCTGTGCTTTCAGCTCAGCCTTCAGGTCCGATATCGTATGTACTACTTTCATTTTAATTTCTTAATTAATGTCTTTGATATAAAAAGTTCTGCAAAGATACAAAAAGTTTACCGTTTACTGTTTACAGTTTATCGTTTTTTTCATTTTTACATTATATAATTTTTTCATTTTTACATTTTTTATTAACTTTGCCACGCAAAACAACATACATCGTTATGAAAAAAATACTATTCGTACTTGCTGCCGTCCTTTTGGTAGCAACCGCTCAAGCAAAGAAAGTGAAGGTGACCATCGACGGACGAGTGTCGCCCTCACAAACCAAACTGTATCTCATCATCAACGAAGATACCGCTAATGCACAACTCCTGCCCATCAAGGACGCTAAGTTCTCCGTCACCATCAAGGTCGACAAAAATTCGTTCATCCGTCTGCACGACTACAAAGATTGGCCAGAGCGCAGTGTGTTCGTGCTCATTCCCGACAGCAAGCACATCACCATCGACTGGAACACAGGAACCATCACAGGGTCGAATCAGTCCAGAGAGTTGCAGGCCATCTGTAAGCAGATTCGTGATGCAGGTCCCAACGGATTCCATATCGATGTATTCTCCGACGACCCCGAAGCATGGCGCCAAGCCCGCATACGCGAAGCATCCATCCGCGAAGACATGATGAACCAGCAAAAGAAGATAGCCAAAGAAGTGATGCTCGAAAACAAAAACAAGATCTACGGAGCCTGGATAATGTACACATTCCCCGAACTGCTCGAAGGAGAACTCAACGCCATCATCAACTACGAGAAACCAAAGTGGGCCGACCATCCTATCTTGAAGGCGAAATAAGTTATAGAATTTCAATTGTTTAATACTTCCAAAATATGAATAAGAACGAGAAATTTGTCATCACTATCAATCGTGAGTTAGGAAGTGGCGGACACACAGTCGGTCGCAAGTTAGCAGAAAAGCTGGGAGTTCAGTTCTTCGACAAGGCACTCATCAAGTCGCTTGAAGAGAAATACCATCTCACAGCAGAGGAAATCGAGAAGCTGAAAGGTCGCAAGCACAACTGGTGGGAAGACTTCAAGCGGGTAGCACGCATAGGTGAAGGATGGAACATGGGATACACCCAGCAATACAGTCATTTAGATGCTAAGAGCCTGCCCGACATCATGACCACCGACGAGATCTTCAAGGCCGAGACCGAGATCCTGCAAGGCGTCGCCGAGCATGAGTCGTGCGTTGTGACAGGCCGCAGCGGATTCTTCGTGTTCCGTCAGCATCCCAACCACATAAGCATCCTCATCCAGGCCTCCATGCCTTTCCGTATGGAGCGTGTGATGCGTAAGCAAGAGATAGGCGAAGACGAAGCACGTAAGATTATAGAGCAGGTAGACACGATGCGCGAGAACTACGTAACGAAATACACCGGCACCTCACGTTACGACACCCGCAACTACGACCTTGTCATCAAAGCTGACGGGAAGACCGAAGACGAAATCGTAAACATCATCCTGCAGTACATCGGATAATTGTGGTACGACGAACACCGCTATCTGTGGCAAAAGATCGTATAATACTAAAAAAGGGGAGCGATTTGCTCCCCTTTTAGTTTACTGCTTACCGTTTACGGCTTACAGTATGTAGTTTTTAGCACTGTGCGAGTTTGCCGTCTGAACCGAGTACGTTCACAATCTTGTGGATGTACATCTTCTTCATGTTCTCGCGTGCTGGCTTCAGATATTGACGTGGATCGAAGTCACCTGGATGTTCTGCGAGGTGCTTGCGGATAGCGGCTGTCATAGCGAGACGAGAGTCAGAGTCGATGTTGATCTTGCATACAGCACTCTTTGCAGCCTTACGCAACTGCTCCTCAGGAATACCGATAGCAGCTTCGAGCTTGCCACCATACTGGTTGATGGTGTTTACTTCGTCCATAGGAACTGAAGAAGATCCGTGGAGTACGATTGGGAATCCAGGAAGCTTCTTCTCGATTTCTGCGAGGATGTCGAATGCCAATGGTGGTGGAACAAGCACACCATTCACGAGTGTGCACTGCTCAGGAGTGAACTTGTGTGCACCGTGACTGGTTCCGATTGAGATTGCGAGTGAGTCACAACCTGTGCGAGTAGCAAAATCGATTACCTCTTCAGGCTTTGTATAGTGGCTCTCAGCTGCACTTACTTCGTCCTCAACACCTGCGAGTACACCAAGTTCAGCCTCTACGGTTACATCATACTGATGTGCATAGTCTACAACCTTCTTTGCGAGAGCTACGTTCTCTTCGTATGGGAGGTGTGAACCATCGATCATCACAGATGAGAAGCCCATGTCGATACAGTCCTTGCAGAGTTCGAAGCTGTCACCGTGGTCGAGGTGAAGCACGATTTCAGGATGCTCACAACCGAGTTCCTTTGCATATGCTACTGCACCTTCAGCCATGAAGCGGAGGATGCTGGCGTTTGCATAGTTGCGTGCACCTTTTGATACCTGCATGATAACTGGTGACTTGGTTTCCACTGCAGCCATCACGATGGCCTGCATCTGTTCCATTGTGTTGAAGTTGAATGCAGGAATTGCATAGCCGCCTGCAACGGCTCTCTTAAACATCTCGCGAGTATTTACGAGACCAAGATCTTTGTAATTAACCATACTTTTGTTTATTTGTTTAGAAGTGTGATAGTTTACTTGTTTAAGCTACAAAAATGAGGGGAATCCTCAAATCGGCTGCAAAATTACAAAAATTTTGTCAATTATCAATTATCAATTATCAATTATTTCGTAACTTTGCGCCATAAAAATGTTTAATGCTTAACAAATAAAAGTTTTTTTTCAGTTTTTGCAAACTGGAGAAGACAAGACGAAACTCATGAAGAAGATAGTAAAGACGATTGCGATGATGGCAGTCGGAGGAATGATGTTGGTGGCATGCCAGACGTCTACATCAGTAGATTGCTGCCCGAAGAAGGCGGATGCAAGTATTGTGGTGGTGTACGAAAACGATGTGCACTGCGGCGTGGATGGTTATGCCAGGATGGCAGGTCTGCGCGATATGATTGCTGACACAGCCTATACGCTGACCGTGTCGAACGGCGACTACTTCCAGGGAGGTCCGGTAGGTGCCCTGTCGAAGGGTGGATATATCATCGACATCATGAACAGTGTGGGCTACGATGCCGTGACACTTGGCAATCATGAGTTCGACTATAAGACACCCCGACTGTTAGAACTGATGCAACAATTCAATGCCCCTGTGCTGTGTACCAATTTCGTGGAACTGCCGAGTGGCAAGCGCATTTATGCCGCTAGTGCTGTCAAGAAACTTGGTAAGAAGAAAGTGGGACTCGTGGGTGTCGTCACTCCAACTACTTTATATACCGAAGAATATGCCTTCTACGACGAGCAGGGCAACCAACTCTACAGCTTGTGCGAGAAGGAAACTTATCAGTTGGTGCAGAAAGCTGTGAATGGTATCCGCAAGAAGGTGGATTACGTCATCGTGCTCGCCCATCTGGGTGAGGATGCTAATGATACGGGTGTGGACTCTCATGGACTGGTACGTGCCACAAATGGTATCGATGCTGTACTCGACGGACATACCCATTCGGTCATCCCACAGGACATCGTGATGAACAAAGACGGCAAGCCTGTATATGTTTCGCAGACAGGTACGAAGTTCGCAAACGTAGGAAAGCTTGTCATCCGTCCCGACGGCAAGATGTCCACCGAACTGGTCAAGATGGAAGACATCCCATATTTGGACAGGAACGTGCGAATGGCGACCGATAGCATCATGACAGTGCTGAGTGCTCAGACCAGTCGTCCCATCTGTCAGAACGATGTTGACCTGAAGATTCTCGATGCTGAAGGTAAGCAGCAAGTGCGCTATGCCGAGACGAATGTGGGTGACCTCGTGGCCGACTCGTACCGCATCATTACTGGTGCTGACTTCGCAATGACCAACGGAGGAGGCATCCGTGTCGATTTGCCCAAAGGACAACTCACCTATGGTGACCTTATTACCCTCATGCCGTTCGAAAACCATATCTGTATGGTCGACATCACAGGAGCACAACTCAAGAATCTGCTTGAAGACTGCACAAAACATACCCCTGTAGAGTTCGGAGACTTCCCGCAAGTATCGGGTATCAAGTTCACCATCGACAAGCGTCGTACGGAAGGAGATCGCATCACCGACCTGGTCATCCTCAACAAGACAGGCAACTACGAGCCGGTGGTGATGGACCGCACCTACAACCTCGCCACCATTGACTATTGTGTCACCGGTGGAGGATTTGTAGGCAAACTGAAGCATAACCGCGTTTCGAAACCCAATATTATGGTCTATAATGAGTGCCTCATCAAGTATGTGACTGAAAACCTCAAAGGACATATCGGATCGGAGTATGCAGCACCTCAAGGACGAATAAAGATAGTGGAAAAATGAAAATTGGGTAGCAGGAAGGTAGAAAAATAGGCTGTTTTGCAAAAAAACTATGCATTATGCATTATGCATTATGAATTATTTCGTACCTTTGCACCCCGAATGCGGACATCCGCAGTCAAAAGAGATATTTTATTGTTCACCAGAACAAAAATTGAACTGTATAAAAACAATAAAACAAAACGAAAATGAAAAAAGGTATTCATCCAGAGAATTATCGCCCTGTAGTGTTCAAGGACATGAGCAATGGCGATATGTTCCTCTCACAGTCTTGTGCAAAGTCAAACGAGACTATCGAATTTGAAGGTAAGGAGTATCCACTCATCAAGCTTGAAATCTCCTCTTCATCACATCCATTCTACACAGGTAAGGCTAAGCTCGTCGACACCGCTGGTCGTGTTGATAAGTTCATGAACCGCTACAAGGTGATGACGAAGAAGTAATTCTTTGGACACACAATAAAAAACACTCACAATGTTGTGGGTGTTTTTTTATTTCTGCAGGTAATAAATATGATTTATATTTGGCGGATTGAAAGAAAAGGTGTATCTTTGCAACATCAATAGAATCATACATCATTAAATCGATATGAAAAGGAAACTGATTGTTTTGTTGCCGCTCTTGTTCGTTTTTGTGGCTGGGATGGCTCAGACCACTCCGAAGTCGCAGCTGATTTATTGCAGTTGTGCGGAGACTCCGTATGGTATTCCTGACAAGGGGAAGGACTATTACGAACTGATTGCTGATGTGGGGAAGACTCCGAAGGTTGTGAAATGTACAGATGCGGGTACCAGGTTGGAGACGAAGAAGGAGTATGCTGTGACGGCTGACGACGTGAAGCGGATGCAGCAGCTGTTGCAGGACTTGGATGTGGGGAAACTGAATGGTTACAATCAGGATGATGGGATGACGGGTGGACATTCATATCGTGTGTATATGGAGTATGCTGACGGTCAGAAAATCAATGCTACTTGGTACACGCACGACCCGAAAGAACTGGCTGTGACGACCTACAACACGATTCTGAGGAACCTGAGCGCTTTCTTCACTCAAGGCAGTCAGTCGAAGGATGGGCAGATAAAGCGCATTCGTGAGGTGTATGCCGATGCGAAGAAGATGGTGGCTGCGAACGGTAAGGAGGGAAAGGCTCCGCATGATATGACCATCACGCTGAATGACGGGACGCAGGTGGACGAGGATTTCATCATCAACGAGGAGACGGAACTGAAGTTCTTCTTCAAAAAGAAGAATGAACCGACGAGCTACCTCATCGACCCTACGTCAATCTGTTATTTCGCCACTGAGGAGTTCTCGGCTCATGGTCACTTGATGAATCGCGAATGGTTGTTTGACCCCGAGAAAGGGCATCTGCTGTTTGTCTATACTCGAACTGAGACGGATGCGGGTCATGTAATTGAGTATCGTTACTACTATGACGAGCAGGGGAAACTGATTGAGCAGAAAAAGAAGGAGGGTGGCAAGGATGTTGATGAGGACGATCTGGAGCCGTATGATGGCGGAATGGAGCGGACCCTTGCTAAGACGTATCTCGGTGTCTTCGAAACGATGATTAACCCGAACGATATTAAACAGGTGGCTTCGAAGCTGCAAACGACCTCGAAAGCTGACCGCTTGAAGATGATAAAGAGCACGTATGCGAATGCAAAGGATAAGGTATCGAAAAACAACAAGTCGGAATTGCCTCGCGATATGCGTATCGTGATTCACGACCAGTTGGCTGAAGACTATCCGCCAGTGACCGATGACGTCAAATTTTACTTTGAACCCGATCCGAAGGACGATGGTTACCGCAACCACTGCTATTTCATCGTTGACCAGCATAGTAGCATGTACTTCAAGGAGTACAGCGAGTTCCTGCTCGATCCTACCTACGACAAGCTGATTTTCTCGTATACACAGACGATTGAGGAAGGCGAGACTTACGAGTGGCGCTATTACTTTGACGAGAATGGGAAGTGTATCGACCGAAAGGTGAAGACTCCGGACGATGATGACGAAGGTGACTCGGGTGTGGACGATAAGGAGCAGTTCAGTAAGTATTTGAAGGTGTTTAATTTGATAGCAAATAGTTCAATGTAAGGTTGCAGTTTGCGATGATTCGAGTAGGCTTTATGCTGGTTTTATGCACAAAACCCCAAAATAATTTGGTGGATTGAAATAAAAGCCGTACCTTCGCAAGTCAAAATACGTTAATAATAGATGAAAGTAATAAATCTATCAGAAAAAAATACAGTACTCAACCAGTATCTGGTGGAGTTGCGCGACATCAATATTCAGGGCGACCGAGCTAAGTTCCGCAACAATCTGGTGCGGATTGGGCATGTGATGGCTTATGAGTTGAGTCGACAGTTAGCCTATTCGGAGAAGAAGATACAGACACCGCTGGGTGTGGCTCCTGTGCAGACATTCGACAATAAGATTGTGCTTGGCACCATTTTCCGTGCCGGACTGCCTTTCCATCAGGGATTCCTTGATGTGTTTGACCAGGCTGACAATGCGTTCGTATCGGCCTACCGCTACTATAAGGACAAGGATTGTAAGGATGTGGGCATACAGATTGAGTATATCGCGTCGCCCGACCTCACAGGTAAGACTCTCATCATTGCTGACCCTATGTTGGCTACCGGAGGCAGTTTCGAACTGGGTTACGAGGCATTCTGCACGAAAGGCATCCCGGCAGAGGTTCACCTGTGTAGCGTCATTGCCTCGAAGCGTGGCGTGGACTTCCTGAAGAAGTCTTTCCGCGACAACGCGAACGTAACCCTGTGGTGTGCAGTCATCGATCCGGAGCTGAACGAACATGCCTATATCGTTCCCGGACTGGGTGACGCAGGCGACTTGGCGTACGGAGGGAAGATTTAAAGTTTAAAGTTGATAGTTTAAAGTTGAAAGACAGTTTAAGAGTTTAAAGAGTTTAATAGTATATACATGAATACTGATTCAGATGGTTATCCGGCGCCTCGGCGCATGAGTGAATATACATATTGTCTGGAAAATAGAAAGGGGACAATATGGAGTTAATGATTATTTATATGGTGGCTGCACTGCTCATCTCGGGTTTGTGCTCTGTGTTGGAAGCCACGCTGATGTCGACTCCGATGTCGTACATCTCATCGTTGGAAACGCAGGAGAAGAAGGGTGCTGCGTTGTTGAAAAAATATAAGCTGGACATCGAGCGACCGATTTCCGCAATTCTTGTGCTGAACACCATTGCGAACACCGTAGGTGCTTCGTTGGTTGGTTCAGAAGCGATGCAAATGGCTCAACAGATGAATTATCCACACGACACGGTGATTGGTATCGTGTCAGGTGTATTCACGTTGCTTATTCTCATTTGCTCAGAAATCATTCCAAAGACCATCGGGTCGACCCACTGGCGTTCGTTGGCGCTGCCTGCAACGAAAATCATTCGTGTGTTGGTATTCATCACATTCCCACTTGTATGGTGTCTGGAACGTATCACTCACCTCATTTCTCATGGAGCCAACCAGCAAGTGGTGAGCCGTGAGGAGGTATCGGCAATGGTGACCGTAGGTGCTGAAGAGGGTGTGTTGGAGAAGAAAGAGAACAAAATGATTCAGAACCTGCTGAAGCTTGACGAGATTACCGCTCACGAGATTATGACTCCGAGTGTGGTAGTATCGATGGCCGACAGCTCGATGACGCTCAAGGAGTTCTACGAAGACGAAGAACTCTCCACCTATTCGCGCATCCCAATCTACGATGACGACAACAGCGACTACATCACAGGCTATGTGTTGCGTCAGACGATTCTGGAACGCTTGGCTGAAGATAAATTCAATGTACACCTGAAGGAGTTGGCACGACCCATCCTCTCGTTCTCGGAAGAAGAGCCGGTTGCCAACATCTGGGAAAAACTGCTTGAGAAGAAAGAACATATCTCCATCATTATCGATGAATACGGCAGTCTGCGAGGCATCGTGACCCTCGAAGACGTGATTGAAACCATGCTAGGTTTTGAAATTGTCGATGAGAAAGATGAAGTGGTAGATATGCAGGAATATGCTAAGGCTCAGTGGAAGCAGATGCAGAAGAAACAACTGAAGAAGCATCCAAACAAATAACCCTGCGAGTCGTTTCCGTCACCCTACAATCCTCTGACACACGGCGTCCTACCACCCATAGGATGCGCTCGTCGTCACACACCACCAACTGTTGTGACCGCTCCAGTCTATTTACTTTCAGATCGGTCAGCAGGTCGCTCACCAGTTTCTGACCCTTCATGCCAAAGGGCCGGAAGCGGTCGGCTGGTCGGGTAGGGCGGACTATCAGTTTTCCCTTCACCTTGTCGGCATCGAGATAAGCATGATTGCTGTCTTTCAGGATCGCTTTATTATCATCGATCATCAGCTCGTTCACTTCCAGTTTCACTCCCCCTTTCATTTCCGCTGGCTCCCGAGCCTGTCGAAGGATTGTTTTCCCCACAAGAATATCGGTACGATCGACGATTGCTGTATGAGTGGCAGAGAGGAATTGCTTTCCTACTTGTCGGCATTGCAGCAGCTGTTGCGTCTGTGTGCGATTGAATCCCAGAGGGTCTAAGATGGTGTGAAGTACCGATAGGGGAGAAGCCGACTCGTTAAGCTCCTTTATATTTATATATAAGGTGTCGTCCTCTTGATGGCAACACTGCTGGATGCTCCTTTGGATGCTCTCATCGTAAACATCTTTGACCTCGTTGAGGTTTTCAATCGTTGTAATGATATTGCTGTCGGCACCAGCATTGATGCTGCGCAGGATGGGCATCACATCGAGCCGGATTCGGTTGCGGCTAAATTGGTTGTCGAGATTGGTGCTGTCGTCCACAAACGCTTGATGCATTTCTTCCAGTCCTGCTCGGATATCGGCCCGAGCGATACACAGCAAAGGACGGACAATGTGACTGTTGCGAGGCTGGATGCCACACAATCCCTTGATGCCTGTACCGCGAACCAAGTTCAGCAAGATGCTCTCAATGTTGTCGTCCTGATGGTGTGCTACGGCGATGCTATTAGCCCCGATGGTCTGTCGCACCTGTTCGAACCACTCATAGCGCAAGTTGCGGGCAGCCATCTCGATGCTGATGTGTTCATGCTGAGCTACTGCCTGAGTATCGAAGTCCTTCACCTGAAGGGGCACAGCAAGCGATTGGCACAACTCGCGCACAAACCGTTCATCGCGCATACTTTCGGCATCACGCAGGTGGAAATTGCAATGCGCAGCTACGACCTCATAACCAAGAGACATGAGATATCGCAGCAGGAACACCGAATCAGCCCCGCCACTCAGTGCCACCAGCACTTTATCGTGCGAGCCGAACAGCTGGTTACGGCTGCAAAAAGCATCTATTTTCCCGTAAATATCCGCAAGAATTGCCATTAGTGCTCAATTTTTATGCAAAATTACGAAATAATTTCGAATTATGCATTGTGAATTGTAATTTATTTTGTACCTTTGCACCCGCAAATCGAAAATGGTCGGTTGGATGAGAGGCTTAGTCAACGGTCTGCAAAACCGTCTACACCCGTTCGAATCGGGTACCGACCTCACTCACAAACAGACACATTCAAACCCCTCTGTCCAGTGGACAGGGGGATTTTTGTTTCAGTTAGCATTTGTCGTTCCTTAGAATTGTATGTCCAGATTGGTATCGATTGGCCCGACAGCAGCAGGTTCTTCGGTAGCAGGCTCTTCAGCAGCAGGTTCCGGAACGATTCCTTCACTTGCCACTTTGATTGCTTTGTCGAGTGCTGCGGCGAATTTCTCAAAGTCCTCCTTATACAGGAAAACCTTGTGTTTCTCGTAACTCACCTGAGGATTGTCTTCTGTTCCCGACACAATTTTCTTACTCTCTGTAATAGCCACATATTTGTCGCCATTACGACTTTGCTTCACGTCGAAATAGTAAATTCTTTTACCAGCTTTTACACTCTCTGAGAAGACCAGTTCTTTGTCTGCATTCGTCATCATCTCTTGATTTTTCTGAGTTCAACATTGAAATTGCATGCAAATTTGTTCTTTTTTTTTGAGATATGCAAGAAAATTGGGATTTTTTTTATAATTTTGCATCACGAAATCAAAAAAAGTGTTTTTTGTTATGATAAATCGTACATTAATTCGCATTAAGATACTTCAACTGTTATACGCATTTTACCAGAATGGAGACGGGCGAGCCGAGTCGGCCGAGAAGATATTGATGGAGAGTTTGGACAAGGCTTACGACCTCTATAATCTCCTCCTACTTTTGATGGTCGATATCACCCGGATGGCTGACGAAATCATCAACGACCAGGAAGAACGCAATCGAGTTGCACACATCGATACCGTCATCAGTCATCGCTTCTTGGACAATCAGTTCATTCAGCAGTTGGCATCCAACAAACAGCTGATGCATTTTGTCGATACCAACCCATCGTTGGGATGGAGTCAGGATCGCGAGTTGCTGAAAAAGCTCTATGCCTTCATCACCGAGTCTGAGTATTATGCCGAATACATGACGCAGACCGAAGTAGACTACAATGCCGACCGTGAACTATGGCGTAAACTCTACAAGAACATCATCATGCGAGCAGAGGAAATCGACGAGAACATCGAAGATAAGTGTATCTATTGGAACGACGACAAAGAAATAGTCGATACCTTTGTGCTGAAGACCATCAAGCGGTTCGAGCAAGCTAATGGAGCCGATCAGGAGTTGCTGCCCGAGTTCCGCGATTATGAAGACAAGGAGTTCGCACAGATTCTGTTGCGCAAGTCAATCGACAACTGCCAGTACTACCAGTCGCTCATCAGCAAGAGCGTGAAGAACTGGGAGTTCGACCGCCTCGCATTCATGGACGTTATCCTCATGCAAATGGCACTCGCCGAGATGTTCAGCTTCTCAGAGATACCCGTATCGGTCACCATCAACGAATATATCGAAATGGCAAAGTACTACAGTACACCCAAGAGCCACAAATATATCAACGGCATACTCGACAACGTCTCGAAGCGCCTCATCAAAGAACATAAACTCATGAAAAAATAAAAGTAATCATTAACCAATTAAAAACATCTAAGCAATAAACTATTATGATGATTCAGCTATTACAGGCAGCACAAGGAGCTGCAGATGCCCAATCAGGCAAGGGTATGGGCGGATTCGACCCTACCATGATTATAATGCTGGTTGCATTGTTTGCAATCATGTATTTCTTTATGATACGTCCTCAACAGAAGAAACAGAAGGAAATCCAGAAGTTCCGCAACAGCCTCACAGTCGGTACACGCGTAGTGACAGGTGGCGGACTCTACGGAACCATCAAGGAACTCAACGAAGGAGAGGCTTACGTAACCATTGAAATCTCAAAGGGAGTAACCATACAAGTCGATCGCAACTACGTGTTTGCCGACGTTGCACAGTCCGTTCAGAAGTAAACAGGTGTAATGGGTAGATGGAATCCGGATTTACAATATTCCGAAAGCGAAGTGTAGCCTATATCCGAAATCTGTTCCGCCGGTTCAGATTCGTGACGGTCAACAGAGAAATCATGGTGTTTCTCCTGTTCCTCATCGTTGCGGTAGCATTCTGGCTCTCACAGACCTTCAAAGACCACACCACCGTCAATCTCGAATACGAACTCCGGATCATCAACCAGCCAAAGAACCTCATCTTCACATCCGACCTGCCGTCCACCATATCGGCATCCGTGTCAGGACGAGGATTCTCCATCATGCAGTACCTCGTGAAGCGACGCCACAAAGTGCTGAACGTCGACTATAACGACCTGCCCAAGATGGGAGGCGTGCTCACCATCGACAACTACGTGTGGAAGAAGACACTCACCAAAGAGCTGCCAAAGGGAGTCGCCATACAAAGCGTCACCCCCTCCACCGTCGACATCTACTACTCGATGGGCGAACACAAGCAGATACCCATCGAGTTCCAGGGAAAGATACGCACATCCGACGAGTACCTGCTCTGCGGCATAGAATTACAACCCAAATACGTTGACATCTATGCCCCCAGCAACATCTACGACACTATCAAAGTCGTCTACACTGAGCCAGTCATCCTGGACGACGTCAAAGACACAGTCCAGCTCCGACTCCCCCTCAGCCGACTTAAAGGCGTCAAGATGATACCCGATACCGTCAGCGTCAAAGCATGTGTCGACCTCTTCACCACCAAGACCGTCAAGGTACCCATCTATTGCGAGAACATACCTCACAACAAGATACTGCGCACCTTCCCACTCATGGCCGACG
Source organism: Bacteroidaceae bacterium (assembly GCA_017529865.1). Taxonomy (GTDB): domain Bacteria; phylum Bacteroidota; class Bacteroidia; order Bacteroidales; family Bacteroidaceae; genus Colivivens. The sequence continues at coordinate 8,233 of JAFXNA010000013.1, read as the reverse complement.
TCACCTTCAAGGTCAGCGCCACCATGTTCAACCACATCGCCGAAGACGACTTCATCATCGTCATCGACTACAACACAATCAAACCACAAGACAAGAAATGTAAACTTATCATACGTGAATCCCCTCAGGGAATCTACAACATCCGAGTCAACCCCGAGGTAGTAGACTACGTCATAGAACAAGAAGATTAGTAAAAGAAAATGGAAGTTTAATAGGAAGTAAAAATGGAAGTAAAGCCAGCTTAAGCCCTTTAACTCCCTGCTCGAAGAGCATAACTCCCACATTAGCTCCTTAAAGATTATTATAACATTATGAAAATAGGAATTACAGGAGGAATAGGAAGCGGAAAAACCTACGTAGCGACTTTCTTGAAGAAGAAAGGATTCCCAGTATACAGCTGCGACGACCGCGCAAGAATACTCATGAAAGAAGACGCAGAGATCAAGGCCGAAATCATCAACCTCATCGGAGAAGAAGCCTATCTCGAAGACGGCAATCTCAACAAACCTGTCATTGCTGCCTATCTCTATGCATGCAAGGAAAACCAAGAGAAAATCGGACAACTCATCAACCCACGCATCCGTCAGGACTTCCAGATGTGGTGCAACTTCCAGGACTCAGAAGTCATGTTCATGGAGTGCGCCATCCTCTTCGAAGCAGGATTGGCCGATTCAGTCGACAAGATCATCTATGTCTTCGCATCCGACGAAGTACGCATCAACCGCATCATCCATCGCGACAAACTCACCCGAGGCGAAGCCTACACACGCATGCGCGCACAGATGCCCGAAGCAGTCAAGATGAAACTCTCCGACTACTGCATCATCAACAACGGAAACAACAACATCCTCAAGCAATTACAAAACATCGAAATATAAATAAGGTGATAAGGTAATAAGGTTATAAGGTTATTAGACCTCAAAACCTTAAGACCTCAAAACCTCAAGACCTCAATAATATGATTAAAGAAGTATTAGCCATTTCAGGCAAGCCAGGACTCTATCGCCTCATCAGCCGAGGCACCAACATGCTCATCGTCGAAAGCCTCGACGAGCAGAAGAAACGAATGCCAGCCTACGCATCCGACCGCGTCGTAGCCGTAGCAGAGATATCCATCTATACCGACGACGGAGAAGACACACCCCTCGTCAGCGTGTTCGATTCCATCAAGAAAGAATACCAAGGCAAGGAAGTCGACATCAACCACAAGAAAGCCGACAACGACGAAATCACCACCTTCTTCGCCAAGGTACTCCCCAACTACGACACCGAGCGCGTACGTGTCAGCGACATGCGCAAAGTCATCGCATGGTACAACATCCTCGTCCGTGCAGGCATCACCGACTTCGAGCTGCAGGAAGCAGCACCCGAAGCAACACCAGAGGAAACCAAAGAATAAAAACAATGCCGAGGCTGTGAGCTTCGGCATTGTTTGTTGATTAGAACTTCACTTTCTTCAATTCTTCCTTGAAGGCTTCCCCAAGGTCCTTGGCATTGATGTTCTTGACGTCTTTGCCTTGTGCGCTGCGCACTGCATTGTAGAATGCATAGCCCATACCGGTGGTAAGGAGTGAGGCTGTCACGGCACTGATTCCGCCGCCAACCACCGATCCGGCTCCTGGTATGCACTTGATGAGTCCACGCACGACGGCGCGTCCTGTGATTGTTGCTCCTAATACTCCTGCGGCACTTGAAATGATGGTGGTGAGAAACGCACGGTCGGCGTCGACCTTCATCACTTTACAGATGCTGGCTATCATACCGATTTGAACTGGCGCCAGAAGTACCGCATCACTGAAGGGAATGGGCGTAGCCCCAATAGCCGCGGCACTACTCGCTGCGACTGCGATGATCTTGTCGACCGCTTTTTTGGTGATACTGTCATTGACTTTCTGTGAGGCTGCAAGGGCTGCTTTGGCAATATCGGGCACAATCTCGTACGTGTGGTCTATCAGCTCTTCCAGTCCCATTGGGGGGATGGTGCCGATAGGGGTCTCGTAGGCTTGTGCAAGTACACGGATCACATTGGTGGCTTCACGGCATTCGTCCTTGACGATGTTGTAGAACTCGAGGGATGTGTCGAGTGTCTTGGTGAGTACCACCACGACTGGTATGTCTTTGGCCAGTTCGTTGATGAACTCTACCTCGGCCTTCTCTACGCGCTTACCGTCGTTGGAGATGCAGAACCATGCGAGGTGTATCTGTTTCTTCATGTCGCCTAGCTTCTTGCGCTTTGCGATTTCCAGCTTGAGTTCCTCACGGATGGTGAGTGCGTTGCCCAGTTCGAATCCCTTGGTGTCGAAGATGTGAACTGGCTCACCTTCCTTGGTGTACTCTTTCATAGTCTGGGTGACAGGCTTTCCTACTCCCGTCTCTGCCAGATTTCCTTTGAACACGGCATTGACAAGTGTGCTCTTACCCACACCGGTCTTGCCTGCGATGATGATGTTGACCTGACCGATCTTTTCAAGGGCCTCGTCGATTATCTTCTTGATATTGAACGACTTGGCATCCTCGGCTACTTCACCGATGGTCTCGGCCTGCTCCTTGATGGCTTTTGGAGCCTTGATGATGTCGAAGATCTTGCTCATTGTTAATGGGATATTTAGTTATTGAATGAATCTACAAATTGTTTGAGACGTTCGGTCTCACCTGCTACGATGACGATGTCGTCCTGTTCGAGCACCTCTTGTGGTTCGGGGTTCATGAGGTAGTCCTCTCCACGTTTGATACCCATGACGATGCAATGGGCTTCATCGCGTATGTGCGACTCGATGATGGAGCGACCGATGAGCGGGTTGCCTTCTTCGAGGGTGAAGTGTTCGAGGGTGACGTGTACGCGTGTCTCGGGTTTCTCTTTCACGATGCTGCCGTCGATCATCTGCTTGAACTTATCGATTTGCTCGTCGCTTCCTGCTACGACAATCTGATCGCCTGGATACACATGTTTGCCGCCTCCTGGGATATTGGTGAATACACCTCCGCGGATGATGCGTACGATGCTGACTCCCGAGTGCTTGCGTATGTTGAGTTGTCCAAGGGTCTTACCGCTGAACGACGAGTCGGCTGGAAGGGTGAAGGTCGAGATATGAATATCGTAGGGGAGGAGTGAGCTTTCGAAGGCTTTGGTGACGGGGCGTCGTTTGGCTGCCGATGTCTCGCGTGCGGTGAGGTTCTTGTTGAACTGTGCTTCCATCCCTTTCGAACGGCTCTTGACGCTCTTCGACATGATGATGATGATGATGAGCAGCAGGGAGATGCCGATGAGCATACCTGATGTGAGGGTGAAGATGCGTACGATAGCGTACGACACGACGGCGACGCCGATGAGGATGCGCAGCAGCAACAGTCCTGCCAGCCATGCTTTCTGTCCGTTGCCCGAACTCCACAGGGCACGTGCTTCCTTGGCGTTGCGATGTCGCGATGCTATATTATATATAAAAGGTGAAGAGGCTCCGATGATGATGACGAGTGCGATGATTTTCGTGACCAGCTTGGCTGTATCGGGCTGGAGGAACGACTCGAGCCATGTGGACTTCGAGAGGATAAATGGGCAGATGGTCTGGAAATAGACGAGGTAGATGAACGCTGTGATGATGCCCGATATGAACATCGTGACTGCTACCTTGCGCAGGTAGGTTTTCCACACACTGTTCGACGATACGGTATTCTTGCGCTGCGCGTAGTTCTCGAGGAAGAGCTTGATGCCTGGACTGAGGTGTTTGTTCAGATAGTTCTCGGCAGGTCCCGACAGACGCATGATGAACGGTGTGAGGAACGTGGTGATGACGCTGACTGCCACGACAATAGGGTAGAGGCTGTCATCGGTCACACCCGATGAGTGTCCGAAGTCGGCAATGATGAATGCAAATTCACCTATCTGCACCAATGTGAAACCTGTTTGCAGACTGACCTTCAGCGATTCGCCAGAAAGGAGGGTACCTAAGGAGGCGAAAACGATCTGTCCGATGATGACGGTGAGGGTGATGATGACAATCGGTATACAGTATTGCAACAGCAGTTCGGGGTCGATCATCATACCTACCGACACGAAGAAGATGGCACCAAACACGTTCTTGATAGGCTGCACAAGGTGTTCGATGCGTTCAGCCTCAAGGGTCTCAGCCAGGACCGAACCCATGACGAATGCACCAAGCGCAGAACTGAAGCCTGCATCTATCGCTAACAGCACCATACCCAGACACAGACCGATGGCGAAGATGGTGAGGGTTTCATCGTTCAGATGACGACGGAATTTCTTGAGGAAAGTAGGGATGATGGCGATACCGACTACGAACCACAGCACCAGATAGGCAACGAGTTTGCCAATCTCCATCAGCAGTTGGGTACCTTCGAATTTCTTCTCGACCGCTATCGACGACAGCAACACCATCAGGATGACCGCAAAGAGGTCTTCGACGATGAGGATGCCGAATGCCACTTTGGCAAACTTATGCGTGCCGAGATTCATGTCCTCGATGGCCTTGAACACAATCGTGGTACTCGACATACAGAGCATACCACCCAGGAAGAGCGAATTGATTTCGTTCCATCCCATGATGCGCCCTAAGAGGAATCCCACCGACATCATGCCCACCACCACCGTACCGGCAGCGATGAGGGCCGTACTGCCCATCTGCAGGAGCTTCTTGAAACTGAACTCCAGTCCCATCGCAAACAGGAGGAACAGCACACCGATCTCGCCCCACAAATCGACACTCTCGATATTGTCAATCCACGACTGCCCACACAGATATGGTCCGGCAACCATACCCGCTACGATATATCCCAGCACAACAGGCTGTTTAAAGAACTTAAACAGCAAACTGGTGATACCAGCTGTCAGCATGATGATACATAAGTCGTGAATCACGGTCGTCTATAGTTTACAAATGTAATAATTATAAAATGTAAAAATGTAAAAATTATAACGCCTAACGTCTTTCTTCCCCCTTGAGGGGGGGGATAAGAGGGGGCTATTTCTCCTCCTCATCCAGATGATGCTGCCACAAATAATAGTTCGTATCCTTCGCAATTACACCCGAGAGGCAGAGTAGGGCGATGAGGTTCGGAATAGCCATGAAGGCATTCATCAGGTCCGAGATGTTCCACACCAGATCGAGGCTGAGCACTGAACCCACCAGCACAAGCAGAATCCACAGCACACGATAGCAGAACACAGCACGATGACCTCCCAGATACTCCACTGCTCGTTCGCCGTAGTAGCTCCAGCCAAGGATGGTGGAGAAGGCGAAGGTGATGATGCCGAACGTAAGGATGGGTGTTCCGATATAGGGAATCATACCGAACGCCTCTTTCGTCAGCATTCCACCGTCGTCCTGACTGATTTCGGGGTAGGCAATGATACTGGTCACGACCACCATACCTGTGATGGCACAGATGACCACCGTGTCCCAGAACGTACCAGTCGATGATACCAATGCCTGACGAACCGGATTCTTCGTCTGTGCAGCAGCAGCGACGATAGGTGCGGAACCCATACCCGACTCGTTGGAGAACAGACCGCGAGCGATACCATAGCGGGCAGCCATCATGATGACTGTTCCTGCAGTACCTCCTCCGAATGCTTTCAGCGAGAACGCCTCGCTGACGATGAGTTGCAAGGCCTGTATGATGTATTGATGATTGATGACGAGGATATAGAGACAGCCCAGCACGTAGAGCAGAGCCATCAGCGGTACGAGACGGGTACACCATTTGGCGATACTTTTCACTCCACCGATGATGACGAATCCCACTACTGCAGCAGTGATGAAGCCTGTCACCATCTTACTTGTCAGTGGGTCGGCAAAGTCCTGACACACCAGGCTCAGGTTCTCTGAGATGGCATTTGCCTGAACCGTATTGCCAATACCGAATGCAGCGATGGCAGTGAAGATGCAGAACACAACCGCCAACCATTTCATACCCAGCCCGCGTTCCAATGCATACATCGGTCCGCCCATCATCTTTCCCTCCGCATTCTTCGTGCGGTATTTGATGGCCAACAGACCCTCCGCATATTTCGTGGCAATGCCGAATACACCAGTGAGCCAGCACCACAGCACCGCACCGGGACCACCCAGTGAGATGGCAGTAGCCACACCGATGATGTTACCTGTACCGATGGTGGCAGCAAGCGATGTTGCCAACGCTCCAAACTGACTCACATCGCCACTCGAATCCTTATCCTTACCCACCGACAACTTGATGGCCGTCCACAGCTTTCGCTGCGGCACCTTCAGTCGGAAGGTGAGGTAGATGTGGGTGCCCAGCAATAGGATGATCATGGGCCATCCCCACATGAAGTTGTTCAATATTGTAATAATGTCATTCATAAAACCTCTCCCTAACCCTCCCTTAGGGGAGGGAACTTTTTTCTCCTCCTCACAACTCCCCTCCTTGGGAGGGGGCGGGGGAGGTTTCTTTTTTACAATTCTGCATCTTTCAGTCGCTCTGCGTTCTCCGCTACGATCAGGTGGTCGATACAATCCTGTATGTCCCCATCCATGAATGCAGCGAGGTTATAGATGGTGTAGTTGATGCGATGGTCGGTGATTCGCCCCTGCGGATAATTGTAAGTACGTATCTTAGCCGAGCGGTCGCCTGTGCTCACCATCGTCTTGCGTCGGGATGCGATGTCGTCGATATATTTCTGATGCTCACGGTCATAGATAAATGTACGCAGGCGAGCCAATGCACGCTCCTTGTTCTTCGGTTGGTCGCGCGTCTCGGTACATTCCACAAGGATTTCCTCTTCGATGCCCGTGTTGGGGTTCTTCCACATATAGCGGGCACGCACACCCGATTCCACCTTGTTCACATTCTGTCCACCAGCACCCTGACTGCGGAAGGTATCCCACTTGATGGCACCTTCGTTGATTTCCACGTCAAACGGTTCGGCTTCAGGCAATACAGCCACCGTAGCAGCGCTGGTGTGAACACGACCCTGTGTTTCCGTTACAGGGACACGCTGTACTCGGTGCACGCCCGATTCGTATTTCAGGATGCCATACACCCCTTCGCCCGTCACGTTGAAGATGATTTCCTTGTATCCGCCCGATGCACCTTCCGAGAAGCTGCTGATGGTCACTTTCCATCCCTTCATCTCGCAGTATTTTGAATACATGCGGAACAAGTCGCCTGCAAACAGCGCAGCCTCGTCACCACCTGTACCGCCGCGAATCTCCATCACCACGTTCTTTCCGTCCTCAGGATCTGCAGGCACGAGGAGCAGTTTTATTTCCTCCTCCAGTTCCGGGATACGTCGTTCGGCAGTTGCCAGTTCCTCACGTGCCATTTCCTTCATCTCGGGGTCATCCTCTGCCGATATCATCTCTCGCGCCTCACTGGCATTCTGCAAGCAGTTCATATACTCCTTGCGTGCCTTCATGATTTCACTCAAGTCCTTGTATTCCTTCGTGAGTTTCACATATCGTTTCTGATCACTAATCACGTTCGGGTCGGTGATGAGCGTCGATATTTCCTCGAACCGGCTCACCAACCCCTCCAATTTCTCTAATATATTGCTTTCTGCCATTGTTTTTATTGTTTTGACTGCAAAGATACGAAAAAAATGAAATAAGTAGTCACTTTTCCTGCTAATAAATTAGGATTATCAAGAAAACAAGAAAAAAACAGGTGTCTCTTCCCTCAAATGGATATGTTTTCAGTCAATAATTGTTCAAATTTACGAATTTACAAAAAGACTGGGCGATGCATTTCGTCCAGTCTCTTCGTTCAGATATCCCAGAGGTTTATAGCAAGCCACATGATTGCAAGGCCGATGTGCCGAGGAGGGCACCAAGTACTGTGATGATGAAGCGTATCACTTCTGCAATCACCTTTTTCTTTCCGTCTTCCATACATTATAAAGGTTATTGGTTATATGTTATGGGTTATAGAGTTAGCCCCTCTCCCTGCCTCCCCCGAGGGGGAGGTGACTTGCGTTGTTCCCATCCGGATGGCCTCTCCCCCTCGGGGGAGATGTCCAAAGGACAGAGAGGGGCTGTGCCTTTAGTTCTGATCCACTCCACCACCTCCGGTGCTGCCGCTGTTGATGACGAGGGTTGCATTGCCGTCGGGCATCTGGAAGGTGCCGGTGTAGGTGCCGTCGCTTTCAGTCAGGGTGACTGAGTTGCCGTTGAGGGTGGCCGTTGGGGTCTGACCTTCGGCTGGGGTGACGCTGAGGGCTACCTCGGTGCCTGCTGCGATCTGGCTGCCGCTGTTGACT
>JAFXNA010000012.1 GCA_017529865.1 Bacteroidaceae bacterium | reverse complement strand
CCATTCATCGACACCGATGCCGATGCCGTCAACTCAGGCAGTCGCGCTGAGCGAGCTGCCTCTATCCCTTTCTTAGCAAATTCTACGCTTATCTTCTCTTGTCGAAGAGTCTTGCTGTTGCTTTCCACTAGTTGAAACAATTCGTCAACTGTCATCTTGCGCTCCGTCTGGGCCTTCGCCACCATCGCAGTGGCTACAACCATCAGGAACGCCATGTTCCTAAATATCATTAATACCAATAAAAAAGTGACGGGGAACACACCCCTTTTTTGAAAGCGAGTGCAAAGTTACGAATTATTTCGATAAGTCGTAATCTACAGGAAACGATCTTTTAAGAATAATTAACTTATATGATAGGATAGAATGATTTAGAGTCATCTTATTTCTCCAGATACTCGCTTGGCGTGAGACCCGTCATTCGTTTGAAGAGGCGGGTGAAATGGTGAGGGAAATTGAAGCCAAGAAGACGCGAGGTCTCGCCGATGTTGTGCCCCTGCATCATCAGACTCTTCGCTTGATTGATGACGTAGTGGTGGATATAACCGATTGCTGTTCCCCCTGTAGCTTTATGGATCAAATCGCCAAAGTAGCGTGGTGAATAGGCCAACTCGGAAGCGCAATAGGCAACTGTTGGCAAACCGAAGGTCAATTGGCGATTCTCGCGGAAGTACGCTTGCAGCAGATTGTGAAAGCGCTTCAATAGATCGTTACCGCCATTGTTGTCATCGGAAAGTTGACGCAGGTAGATGCGGTTACAGTATTCGAGTATCAGGTGCAGATAGCCCAGCAGGATGCTTCGGAGCGATAGGGAGTCTTCATGTAGAATCAGTTCCTGACGCATCTGACTGACTATCTGTGTGATGCTGAGCCATTCGTCAGGCTCCATGCGTAGCGAACCGTCGAAGAAGTAGGAGAAGAACTGGTAGCGGTCAATCTGGCCCTCAAGTTCAGAGGCGTGCAATAGTTCAGGCGACCACAGCAGCGCCCATCCGCTCAGCGAGATTCGTTCATCATTATCCTCCAGTCCGCCTATCTGCCCTGGCTCTACTGCTATGATCGAGGCGTCGCTCGCCTGTAGTGTCTTCATACCGTAAGAAAGGTCCTTGGGAAACTGACGCTGGATGAAAAGGCCATAGACGCCGTAGTTGTTCAGGCTGTGGCGAAAGGGCTGCAACTCATCGTAATGAATGATGCTTACTAACGGGTGTAACACGGGGGCATCGACAAAGCGCGCATAGTCGTTGGGACTGTTAACTTTCAGTATCTTCTTCATATCATTGGCAATATTACAACTTTCGTGCCGCAAAGATACAAAAAAGCTACGCTTTAGCCAAATAATGGTATAGAAATTTACCAATTCCTTTCATCTTCTGCGAAATTGGTATATAATCAGCTAATATGTGTAATACCTATATCATAGAATGTTCGTAACTTTGCAGCGGGAATTGAAAACAGATAAAATATGAAACAGATTCTTTTATTTTTAGCAGCGATGCTGCTCTGCTGCTGCTCTTCGGACAACGAAGTGAAAGCAGAAGCCTCTACCAATACCGGCAAGACATTGGTGGTGTATTATAGCTACACAGGCAACTGCCGCAATATTGTGAACACGCTGACCAATCAGATTCAAGCCGACGTACTAGAAATTCAGCCTGCCGAGAAAGGGCAGAAGTACGAGGCCAACAACTATGCGCTGGGAACGCAGTTACTAAATGCCATCAAAGCTAATCCCAACGATGCCGGCAGCTACCCTGCCATCGACCCTGTGACGACATCGCTCAACGACTACCGGAACATCATCATCGTCACGCCACTGTGGTGGAGCCAAATGGCCGCTATCATGCAGACGTACTTGTTCCAGAATGCCTCACAGATGGCAGACAAGCACGTGGGGCTGATTGTATCGAGCGCCAGTAGCGGCATCTCACAAGTGGTGGCTGACGCCAAGCGACTACTGCCCAATGTGACATGGATGGGCAATGCATTGTGGATTAACAACTCGAATCGCAGCAATACCACTTCATTGGTACAAAACTGGCTCAAGACACTGAGTTTCGCAGAAGAACAAACGGCTATGGATAAAATGTATATTACCATTGATGGAAAGACGCAACGTGTGACACTCGCTGACAACATCGCCACAAAGGCATTGGTAGAAAAGTTGAAGCAAGCACCCGTCACCGTGATGCTCAACAGCAGCGGCGGATTTGAAATTTGGGGCGCACTGGGTTTCTCACTGCCCACAAGTAATCAACAAATGACTGCCCAGCCAGGTGAGGTTGTCCTCTACAACGGCAACAACATCTGCCTATTCTACGGTTCTAACTCATGGAGCTACACCAGATTGGGCAAGATTGAAGGTCTGTCAGAAAGCGAGTTACGCACGTTCCTGAAAGCGGGCGAAAGCAATATCAGCGTCACACTATCGCTGACATCAGGCACGACTGCCATCCAACAGTTACAAAACACGAATGATAAGGGAGAGTATTACTCGTTGAATGGTCAGCGAGTGACGAATCCATCGAAAGGAATTTATATTAAGGAAGGGAAAAAGGTGATATTATGAAAAGAGTAATTGTAATATCTACAAGCCTGCGTCGCGGCTCAAACAGCGACATGCTGGCCGACCAGTTCGTGGAAGGTGCAAAAGCTGTCGGGAACGAGGTTGAGAAGATTTCACTTGTAGGCAAGGACATCCAGTTCTGCAAGGGCTGCTTAGGTTGCCAAAAGCTAGGCCGTTGTGTCATCAACGATGACGTGAACGACATTATGGTCAAGGTCATGAATGCCGATGTGGTTTGCTGGGCTACACCTATTTATTATTATGAAATGAGCGGTCAGATGAAAACGCTCATCGACCGCATGAACGCCATGTACTCACAAAACTATTTGTTCCGTGATGTCTATCTGCTGACTACGGCTGCAGAGGATGAGGAAGCGACCCCGAAGCGTGCTGAGACTGGCCTGACGGGTTGGATTGACTGCTATCCCAAGAGCCGCCTATCTAGTACCCTCTTCTGCGGTGGCGTGAACGATGCCCGCGAGATTGAAGGGAATCCAAAACTGCAAGAGGCATTTGAACTTGGAAAAAACGTGTAATATGACTAAGAAGATAATATTCACCGCAGTACTGCTGGGTGGGATGCTTGCAGGCTGCATAAACAAAGAACAAACCAAAACAGAAGAGAATATGAAACAGGAGCTGAATATCACGCAGGAGTGGGACAAGGTATTCCCGCTAAGCGAGAAGGTAAATCACAAGAAGGTGACGTTCATGACACAGTATGGGCTGACTTTGGCAGCAGACTTGTATATGCCAAAAGACGCCAAAGGTAAGTTGGCAGCCATCGCCGTAAGTGGTCCTTTCGGAGCCGTGAAGGAGCAGTGTAGCGGACTCTATGCAATGAAGATGGCAGAACGTGGTTTCGTAGCTCTGGCATTTGACCCTTCTTATACAGGCGAGAGCAGTGGTGAACCTCGTCGCACAGCCTCGCCCGACATCAATACCGAGGACTTCATGTCAGCAGTCGATTTCCTGGCAAAACAAGAGAATGTGGATGCAGAACGCATTGGCATCATCGGTATCTGTGGATGGGGTGGAATCGCCCTGAATGCTGCCGCAGCCGACACTCGCATCAAGGCAACCGTAGCCTCAACGATGTACGACATGACACGTGTAAGCGGTAACGACTACAACGATGCTTTCGACATTGAAGAGGCACGTCATAAGAACCGTGACATACTCGCTAAGCAGCGCCTCACCGACCCGATGGCAATGGCAGGTGGCGTACTCGACACCGTGCCTCCTCAGGCACCACAGTTCGTTCACGACTACTACGACTATTACAAGACCCCACGCGGCTATCATGCACGTAGCGGCAACTCGAACGACGGTTGGCGCATCATCGGAACGCAGGCTTATGCCAACAACCGTTTCCTCTACTACATCAACGAGATCCGCTCTGCCGTCCTCGTAATGCATGGTGCAGAAGCTCACTCGCGCTACTTCGGCGAGGATGCCTATCATTATATGGTAGAGGGCAAGGCCGAAGGTTACAAGTTCGTTGGCGAACCTAATCCCAATCCAGAGAACAAGGAGTTGCTGATCATCTCTGGTGCCTCGCATTGTGACCTCTACGACGGAGGCTACGAGGAACTGAAAGGCAAGGTGCAACCTAAGAATCTGATTCCGTGGGACAAGTTGGCCGAGTTCTTCATGGAAAACCTGAAATAAAACAGTGCTTATGAAGCGATTAAAGATAATTATTATCACGATGGCTTTAGCAACAACAGCATTTGCTCAAGGCGTGATAGATGTGCACAGCCACATCATCACACCTGAGTATGTTTCTGCCTTGGAGCAGGAGGATAGGTTGATGGACGAGGGATTCCCTTTACCAAAATATGACGTGAAGGGTCACATGAAGTGGATGGACGAAACGGGAATTGAGACGGCTGTATTGACATTAGCAGCACCACAACCTTCAAATGCAGATGTAGTAAGAAAAACCAACGAGACGGCAGCACGTATCAAGAAGGAGCATCCTGGCAGGTATCTGTTTTGCGCAGCCCTACCCCTGCCTGATGTGGATGCAGCCATCCGCGAGGCAAAGTATGCACTCGACATGTTGGGAGCCGATGGTATTAAGTTGGCAACAAACGTACAAGGCCAGTATCTCGGCGCACCAGAACTTGACAGACTCTTCGCCTTTTTGAACGAGCGCAAGGCTGTAGTCATCCTGCATCCCCATCGGCCTGAACCTGTGAACCGTGAGGTGATGATGCAGACACCACTTGCCATGCAGGAATATCTCTCTGAGACTACACGTGCCGTAACGAACATGATATCACGCAATGTACTTGCCCGCTATCCCAACATGAAAGTCGTTGTTCCTCATTGCGGAGCCTATCTGCCACTTGCCGTGCCTCGTATGAAGTCGCTGACACCCGTGATGCAAGCCTACAACCTTGTGGGCGACATTGACTGGGAAGCAAATCTGCGTACCCTCTACTATGACCTTGCCGGTGCTCACTCACCTGAGGTCATTCGCATGATGCTGACTATCACCACACCCGACCATCTGCTCTACGGCTCCGACTATCCCTATGTAGCTCCACAGGTGCTTACTGCAAGTCTACAGCGCATGAAAGACTACCTGACATCTGAATCCGACTTGGCACCGTTCCGAGAGATGATATTGTGGAAGAATGCACAATGGCTGCTTGGTAAGACTGGAGAAATGCCGATTCGACCCGTTCAGCAGGCTCAGGATAGACAGGCTCACGACATGCCGGCGACTACGAAATCCGATGCAGCCGCAATGATTGTCCGGATAGCAGAAATCGAGGTCTATCCGCAACATTTGAAAGAATACTTGGAATTTGCCAACGAAGTGGATCGCCAGAGTGTAGAGCGCGAACCAGGCGTTATATGTCTGTTCCCAATGCAAAGTGAAGAGTACTCCACGCAGATTCGCATTCTCGAAATCTATGCTTCGGAGGATGCCTACCAACATCACCTGAAAACCGACCATTTCCAGAAGTACAAGCAGGGGACACTCCACATGGTGAAAGACCTGAAACTGCCCACCATGCGTCCGCTCGATCCTAAAACGATGGACATGATATTCAAAAAACTCAAGTACAACAAATGAGAAGAATCGTATTTTTATTAATAGCTGTATTGACTATGACAACGATAAACAGTCAGACACTGACAAAGCGTCAAAAAGGATTGGCAGCATGTGCCTGCCTGATGGCACAGGGTGATATGGACCGTTTGGAGCCTGCCGTGCGCATGGCACTTGACAACGGAGTGACCATCAACGAACTGAAGGAGGCATTCTCGCAACTCTATGCCTACACAGGTTTTCCGCGCTCACTGAATGCGTTGGGAGTGCTAAGCAAGGTCTTGGAAAACAAACAGCCAGGTTGGCAGGAGGGCAAGCCCTGGACACGTCCTGCTGAGTGGGACGATGCCAAGAAAACCTACGAACTGGGGGTGAAGAACCAAACACAGCTCTCAGGACGTCCATTCAACTACGATTTCTGCCCACAGGACGACTACTATCTGAAGTCGCACCTCTTCGGCGACATCTTCGCTGGTACACAACTCACATCAGCCGACCGTGAAATAGTGACCGTGGCAGCCTTGAGCGGCCTCGATGGTGTTGCCCCGCAGCTGGCAGCTCACAAGCAGGGAGCCGTGAATATGGGCAACAGCCAGCAGCTCGTGGATGAACTCACGGCTTGGCTTGGAAGCGAGGGCTATACTCTGCAGAGCAAATGGCCTAAGGGCGACCCAAATCCCTACGGTAAGTATTTCACGGGGCAGAGTTATCTGGCTGACGTTGGTGGTGGTGTAATGAACGTCACCTTCGAACCTCGCTGCCGCAACTACTGGCACGTGCATCACAAGCAGGTGCAGGTGCTAATTTGCGTTGCCGGTCGCGGCTGGTATCAGGAATGGGGCAAGGAGGCAGTCGAAATGACTCCAGGCACCGTTATTGCTGTTCCAGCCGAAGTCAAACACTGGCACGGAGCAGCAAAAGACTCATGGTTCCAACACCTCACTTACCACAAAGATGTGCAGGAAGGAGCCTCCAACGAGTGGTTAGAGTCTGTAACGGATGAGGTGTATAATAAGCTGAAGTAATTCATCGGACAGTTCTTCCTAAGATTACAGCCAAACGTCCATTGAGCGACTAATGGCTATCACTTTCCACCGATTCGACAGGCTTACGACAAGTCATATCGCATGCGATTTAGTTAAACAACCTTAAACTTTAGCATAAATCGCTTGCGATATAATTATTTCTGCTTATCTTTGCACTTGCACTGCTACGTGCACAACGTCTTTGCATTAATAACTCACTAATTTGTTTGACAAATAGCATTACCATAAATTATCACAGAGTATGAAGAAACTAATGACAATCTGCCTATTGGCAGTTACAAGTGTGCTAACCATGAACGCACAGAATGTTTATGATTTCAAAGTAAAGGACGACGCAGGTAAGAACGTGTCTCTCTCAAACTACAAAGGAAAAGTGCTGCTGATTGTGAATACAGCTACACGTTGCGGATTCACACCTCAGTATAAGGATTTAGAGGCTCTTTACGAGAAGTATCAAGGTAAAGGGCTGGAGATTCTCGACTTCCCCTGCAACCAATTCGGCGCACAGGCTCCCGGCACGATTCAGGAGATTCATCAGTTTTGCACAGCGAACTACGACATCAAGTTCCCACAGTTCGACAAGATTGATGTGAATGGTGAGAATGCCCATCCGCTCTACACCTGGCTAAAGGCGCAGAAAGGCTTTGGCGGATTTGACGTCAACGACCAGCGTGGTAAGATGATGGACGACATGCTTCGCAAGCGCGATGCCGATTTCGACAAGAAGAACGATATCAAGTGGAATTTCACCAAGTTCCTCGTCAGCCGCGAAGGAAAAGTGCTGAAGCGCTATGAGCCGACCGACAAGATGAGTGACATCGAGGCCGACATCAGCAAAGAAATCCGATAAGGCATATTACTATAATTACTTTATTACTAAACCTACGACTATGACAATTAAAGCAATCCGAATGTTCGACGGCGGTTTCATGAACCAGCAGTTTGCCTTTGGCGGTGAATCAAAAGAAGGCACAGACGAACAAATCATCTACCGCAGCAGCCTCCAGAATTTCCTGATTGACACGGGCGACGAGGTCATCCTTATTGATACTGGCTTTCAAAACGACATGAAAGCACCTGAGAAGAAACTAGGTGCCCCGCTCTACATGGGCGAGAAGATAGCCGATTATTTGGACGCCCTTGTGGCAGCAGGCTACAAGCCTGAGCAAGTAACTAAGATTCTCATCACCCACAAACATCCCGACCACACAGCAGCTTTGCAATACTTCCCCAATGCCAAGATATTCATTGGTCCTGAGGATGCTGATGCCATGAAGTTGGAGGGTGAAAACATCGTCCGCGCTCAATATGGCGAGGCGTACAAGAACTTCCCCAATGCCCAGCAGGTAATCCCTGGCATCTGGTTTATCGAAGCGAAGGGTCACACCAAGGGCAACAGCATCATCATTGTCGAATGCGACGGTCTCTATTATATGTTCCACGGTGATGTGACCTATTGCGATGCAGCTCTGAAAGCCAACAAACTGAGCATTGTGTTCGAGGATAAGGATGCAGCACGTGAAACACTCGACCGTGTGCGCCAGTTCATCAAGGAAAACCCTACCGTATATCTCTCCACACATTGTCCGGAAGGCTACGAGAATCTGGAGATGAAACGCGTGATGAAGCTGTAAAGAAACATTCTGACTCATGAAGAAGATTTTCATTATCGACGGAGGCCCCAGAAAGAATTGCAATACGGCCTCGATGCTGCAGAAGTTTGCCGATGGAGCAAGTTCAGTGAGCAGCGAAATTGAAGTAAAAACGGTGCACCTTTATGCTCTTGACTACAAGGGATGCATGTCGTGTATGGCATGTAAGATGAAAGGAAAGGCATCAAACGTATGCAAATTCAAGGATGCACTGACTCCTATGCTGGAAGAGATTGCTGAAGCAGACGGACTGGTACTGGGCTCACCCATTTACTTTGGTGACGTGACAGGTCAGATGCGTACGTTCCTTGAACGTCTAGCATTTCCATGGCTCTCATACAACGACTACAGCATGACGGCTCCCAAGCGTATGCCAGTAGTTCTGATAGAGACCATGAACGGAACGCCTGAAAGGAACAACAGTCAGGGCTACGGCTCGATGGAATACTGTATCACAGCAGCTCTCGGAGAACCAAAACACTTGGTCGCATACAACACATACCAAGTAAAAAACTACGACCGTTTCGAACTTGCAGGATTCTCAGAAGAAGCCAAACGTAAGTGGCGAGACGAACATTGGGAGCAGGATTTGCAGAAAGCCTATGATGCTGGCCGACAAATGGCAGAAAAGATCTTAGCGTAATTCGGTTGTTGAAAGACGAGAGAGTAAGTTATCATTGACATTCTTAAGGTAAGGGAAACAATGTATCACACTCGACGCGAGCAAAACGTCCGAATCGATGTGGCAGATGCTTTACGGGGAATCGCTGTAGCAGGCATCATATTGTATCATGCCGTGGAGCATTTTGATGTCTTCACAGAGGAACCAATCACTTACACACTGCCATGCGACCAAATGGTAGGCAATGTGCTAGCCTGGCTTTTGAGTGGCAAGATGTACGGAATCTTCGCCATGCTTTTCGGACTGAGTTTCTTCATCATGAATGACAACCAACAGCAGAAAGGCTGCTCGTTTTCTGGCCGTTTTGCCTGGCGCATGTGTCTGCTGTTCATGTTCGGTCTAGTTAATGTCGCTTTCTACGACGGCGACATTCTGATGCTCTATGCCGCCTACGGCTTACTGCTCATACCTGTCAGTTATCTGCCGTCTGGCATAGTGTGGTGCATTATTGGTTTGCTGGCCATCCAGCCTATTGAGCTGTTCTGCCTGCTGACGGATACCCCCCTCGATCATACCAGGCTCTTTGACATTTACAATCAGACCATCGCCTTTCATGAGCACGGTACATTCTGGGAGAATGCCGTGAACAACCTGAGATATGGATTCGAACTGAACTTACGCTACAACGTTTTTAGTGGGCGACTGACACAACTACTATGCCTTTTTATCCTTGGTATGCAGTTAGGCAGACAACGTCTCTTCTACAATGAGGGGCGCAACTTACAGACATGGCACTGCATCCTTGCGTTGTCGGTCATCATCGTCATCGCATTTAGTTTTGTGGACTTTGGCATACTGAAACCTTGGCTCACTCCCATTTACAACCTTTTCATTTTATTGATGATCGTCGCAGCCGTGGTTTCAGCATGGTATGCCTGTAAGAGTGTGCGTAATGTATTGCATCACCTGTGTTTCTTTGGTCGTATGAGTCTCACCAACTACCTACTCCAGTCCATCATTGGCTGCTTCATTTTCTACGGCTATGGACTGGCCTGCTATCGTCATGTCGGCATCACATACGCTGTCCTCATTGGGTTAGGTATGGTCATATGCCAATACCTATTCTGCCGTTATTGGTTCAGTAACCACCAGCGAGGACCAATGGAGAGCTTATGGCGAAAAATGACATGGATTAATAGATGAAAGGCTTTATACAGAAATGGATATGATTATCAGAGAAGCAATACCGACGGACATGGCTGCAATCATGCAGGTGATGGATGCCGCAAAGGGTATTATGCGACAGTCGGGCAATATGCACCAATGGGGAGAAGGCTACCCATCAGAGGCAGTGATTATGGCTGACATAGAAAAGCATGGTGGCTTTGTCATTGAAGAGAATGCTGAAGTAGTGGCATATTTTGCATTCCTGCCCTCCCCAGAACCTACTTACAACAAAATCTACGAGGGTAAATGGCTGGACGACACTAAACCGTATCATGTCATCCACCGGATTGCCAGCTTTCCACAAGTTAGCGGTATATTCAGCAGTATCATGGACTTCTGTTTCGCCCACGAAACGAATATCCGTATCGATACCCATCGTGATAACAAGATTATGCAGCACAATATCATGAAGCACGGCTTCACCTATTGCGGCATCATCTATCTGCTGTCTGGAGATGAGCGGCTAGCCTATCAGAAACTAAAACAACCTGTGTAGTCAGTGTCATCTTATCTCCATCACCGTTCGGCCTGAGCTCACGACGAAGGCTGCTCTCGCTTCCTCATCAGTTCTATCGCTTCTTTACCTGTCAGATGCTCGATATCAAAACGGATTGCCAACATACGGGATAATCCGCTTTCGAGCTCTTTCTGGAGAGCTTCATCTTGATTTGGATTATAACGATTGCCCAGCATTATGGCAATTTCCAACTTCTCCTGCGCGTCCTCAATGATATGAATTCTGCCGAAAGCTATCACGCTACGGAAGAAAGTTGTATAGTTCTCCGGCTGAACATTATCTTGTTCGATGACACAGAAAGACGCCTTGTCACACTTACGGATGGCATCGATCTTATGGCCCTCCAAAGCACTATGGAAGTATAGTTTCCCTTCGTGATAGACATAGCTAATGGGAACGGCATACGGATAGTCATCGTCGCCAAGCAATGCCAAAGTACCTGACGTGGCCTTCTGCAAAATAGCAATACTTTCTACCTCTGCAAGCTGCTGACGCTTGCGTCTCATTTGACGGAACGCTATATTCTCCATCATTTTATTTGATTTACATCGAATTCCTCCTTACAAGGCAAAGATCAAGCAAGCTTGGCTCCGTTTGGCCTGAGCTCACGACGAAGGCTGCTCTTGCTTCGTTCGTCATTTCTTCCAGGCATTAACAACCTCACCGATATACATGGAATGGATGCCGGCGGGGAAATTAGCATACATCCTCTTGGGCACATCGCTCTTGAAATACTGAGGATCGAAGGGCGCGGCATACATAATCTTGCATTCTATCACCATCGTAGCCTCAGTGTAATATGGTGTTCCATTAGCAGTATAGGCCGTATGGAGTCCAAGCGCCTTAGCCTTGTCACCATCACGTCCACTTTTCGTTCCCATGTAGTTCAGCACCTTGCTCTGCTCTACGTCAAACGCCATCACAGTGAAGTATTCAGCCTTATCCATAAACTCCTTGGTATATCGTTTCTCAGCCACATAGACTGTCAGGGCTGTGCGTCCCCAAAGTGTTCCGATTCCACCCCAGCCAATCGTCATGGCATTACTCTTTTTCTTGTCGCCCGCTGCAAGCAGCTCGGCATCCTGAAACCATTGGAAACCATTCTCCGTAAAATCTACCTTAACGTCGAACTTCTTAAAACCATTGTCCTCTTGTGCAAACGCAGGCGTAACTGCCATCATCATAATGGCCATCAATACTGTGATAAAGCTTCTTTTCTGCATAATTTATTCTATTTATTCCAAATGTGGGTACAAATATAGTGATAATTCGGAAATTATTGCTAAATTTGCAAATAAAAATCGCAAATTAAGTACAAGGATACTAACAACCCTTGTTCCTTTGCATTTATGGAAACAATAGCAATCGGTCTGTTCATCCCATTGTTGGGCACAATGCTCGGCTCAGCCTTTGTCTTTATGATGAAGGACGGGATGTCTATGCGACTACAGAAGTCACTACTTGGCTTTGCATCGGGGGTGATGGTAGCCGCATCTATCTGGTCGCTATTAATTCCTGCAATGGAAATGGAAGCCTCCTCACAGTGTTCCCTGATTGGAGGAGCTTTGGGGTCTGTTTTACCAGCAGCTTTAGGTTTCCTGTTAGGCATGGGGTTCCTCCGCCCAGGCGAACTGACCCATGTGCTCTGGTCCATGATACCCGAGACCCTTGCCTTCGCACCCCTCGGCATCGGCATCGTGCCCTACACCCTGCCCGGTTCCGTCGAACTGGCAGATGCCACCCTCGAGCAAATCCGTCATTACGATGTGGTACTGTGGGAGAAACACGGCACCGTAGCCGTAGGTCGTGACATCATGGATGCTTTCGACCAAACCGATGTACTCTGCAAGGCCGCTAAGATTTATATGTGTGCCAAAGCTATGGGGTCGGAACCCGAAGGCATGACCGACGAAGCCATGCAAGAAGTGCAACGGGTGTTCAATCTCCCCAAAAAAAGGATAGGATAAAACAAAGGGTGCTGATTAGCACCCTTATTTATTTCTCTTTACTTCTCCTCACACTGATACTTGAAGTAGTCGACATCGACGTAGCCTCCTGTCTTCTTGGTGGCGTAGTTGAAGATGGCGAACTTCGAACCCATGAAGAAGCGGCGGTAGTCGAACACCATACGGTAGTTCTCGGTGCCGATCTTCGTCCACTGCTCTCCATCGAGACTGTAGTAGAAGTTGGCTGCATCGCGTCCTCCTCGCTGACCCGGACGGAACTCACCATCGAGGCGCAACCATATCTTGGGTTGCTTGGCATTGAGGAGCTTGGTGAGGTCGACTGCCTCTACCACCTTCTCCTCGACTTTTGTCACGGCCTTCTCGCGGTCGGTGAGGCTCACTTTCTGCTCGCTCATCTCGAGGGTGTATTTCTTGCCGTTCTTCTTCACAGTCAGTACACCGCTGTCACCATTGAAGGCACTGAGGCCGGCACAATCGCCATCGGCCATCTTAACAAGGTCCATGCAGATGTATCCGCTACAGGCTGGGCCTTCCATTCGTTGCGTCAGAGTGTTGGGTGCTAAATAGAGGTTTGGCACTACGCGACAGGTCTTCAGTCGCAGGTAGCCTGGTCGTGCTGTCAGGCTCCATGCATCGTCCACGGGGTTGTGGTTCCACTGCCAGTGCAGACCCAGCTTCGAGTCGTCGAACTCATCGGGCTTCACGATGCTGGTCACAGGCTGTCCGCTCTTGTAAGGACGCATCACATCGGGCACCTTGAAGTTCTCATCGCCCAACATGGGCCAACCGTCAATCCAGCGCACTGGACTCAGGGTGAGTACACGCCCCACTCCACCACGGTCTTGGAACATGATGCCGTACCAGTCGCCTTCCTTGGTGTCGACAATGGTACCTTGTGCCAGGTATGAGAATCCACCGAAGTCGCTCTGAAGGATGACATTCTTTTCCCACTTGCCGTTCAGGTCTTTCGTGCGGTAGCACACCTCACGACGATGCTGACCTGGACCGTACGACTGACTGATGAGCATGGCGTAGTAGGTTCCCTGGTGCTTGATGACACGTGTGCCCTCCAGCAATCCACGTTCGTCTTCCTCACGCTGGAAGTAATGGCGCAGACTGCCATCGACCACACCTTTCAGGTCGCGAGTCAACTGACATACCTCACCTGTTCCGAAGAACACATACGGAGTGCCGTCATCGTCGAAGAAGAGGGTTGCATCGTGGAAATGGCGCAGACGTGAGTGGATGGTCCACGGACCTTCTGCCTTGGGGGCGGTGAAGATATACGTGTCGCCCATCTTTCCCTGCTCGTTCGGAGCCAGCAATGCCCAGAACTTGCCATCGTGGTATTTTAGCGAGGTGGCCCACTGGCCTCGTCCATAGACGGTACCTACACCCTCACCCTTCTGGTCTTCCAGCGGAAGTGAGAAAGCAAGGTTGTACTTCGGCGAATCGGTCAGCTTATCGAAGATATAGCCAACTGTCTCCCAGTTCTTCAGGTCTTTCGATGCCATCACCGGAGCGCCAGGCATCAGGTGCATAGTGGTCGAAACAAGATAGAACGTGTCGTCGACACGAATCACATCAGGATCGGGCACATCGGCCCACAACATCGGGTTCTTGATCGGGGCTTCCCCCATCGGCTGAGCCACACCTATAGTGGTCAGCATACAGAAAAGTAGTAAAATAGATAAATGTTTCATAAAGGTAGTAATTAAATGTATTACGTTATCGCTTGCAAAGATACGAAAAGTTTAGCGGTTAGAGGTTAGCGGTTAGCGGTTTTTTCATTTTTACATTTTATAATTTTTTCATTTTTACATTTTTTACTATTTTTGCACCTTGTATGGACGACAAACAATATCTTCTCAGCCTTATCCGTGAGGGCGAGCATCAGCAGCAGGACTTCAAGTATCGTGTGGCCGATGCCGTGAAACTGGCACGTTCGGTGTCGGCATTCGCTAATACCGATGGTGGCCGACTGCTCATCGGTGTGCGTGATGACGGGCATCTCTCCGGAGTCCGCTCTGAGGAGGAAATCTACATGATGCATCAGGCTGCCTACAGATATTGCAAGCCCGAGGCTAGCATCCAGTTCGACACTTATCATGCTGAGGGGCGAACAATTGTCGTCGCAACCGTTCCCCCTTCCGATAAGCGACCCATTTGTGCACTGGATGAGGAAGGCCAACTGCGAGCCTATATCCGCATAGCCGATGAGAACATCGTCGCCTCGCCTGTCCACCTTGCCCTCTGGCGAGAAGCACAGAAGGAGCAAGGAACCGTGATAACCTATGATGATGACATCCGCCACCTGCTCGAGGTGATGCAAGGCCAGTTGACCCTCAATCAGATTGTCCGCCTCTCTCACCTACCCCGTCGCAAGGTCATCGTCCTCCTCGCCCGCCTCATCCGCTTCAACCTCGTCCGATGGGAATACGTGAACCAGCAGTTCGTGTATATTCAACAATAAAAATCAAGCATAATTGTACAAAAAACAAAGATGCCGGACGACATATTGTCATTCCGGCATCTCCAAGGGTTGGTGTTGCGGAGATTGGATTCGAACCAATGACCTCCAGGTTATGAGCCTGGCGAGCTACCAACTGCTGCCACTCCGCGATGTATGTTTTGTTTTCGGACTGCAAAGGTACAAAATAATTGATAATTGACAATACATAATACCTATTTTTTTATAAAAAAGGATAAAAATTGCACAAAAAGCATGTTATTTGCAGAATTCTTTGGTCATTTCAGATAAAATGCGTACCTTTGCATCCTGAAATTGTAAGTCCAAGCGTGGACAGTAGTATGAAATGTAAGAAGGCATGATGCCTTTAGCAGTTTTGATGCTGCTAAAAAAAGGATCGCGGTAGCGATTTAGGCGAAAGCCAAAGGAAATGTTATGGAAAGAAATGAATGTGCAACACTTCGCCACATAGTTGGCAAGTTGCTGATTGTTATTTTATGTTGCTTTGCATCGAATCTTAATGCACAGACCCTGACTGGCAAAGCCTCGTTTTACGGAAAGCCATTTCATGGGCGCAAGACTGCGAGCGGTAAGATTTACGATATGTACAAATTGACATGTGCACACAAGTCGCTCCCATTCGGTACGATGCTGAAAGTGACGAACAAGAAAAACGGAAAGACCGTGACTGTAGAAGTGACCGATAGAGGTCCATATGTGAAAGGAAGAATTATCGACCTCTCTGTAGCTGCTGCTATGGATTTGGATATGATGAAATCGGGAGTGGTGGATGTAGAGGCCGAAATCATTGAGAAAGAAGAGAAAACAGTCAAATCAAGTGCCCAACTGATTTTGTCAGAACCAGAGCTGATGAAGGAATTCAAAGCTATAGTACCCCGACCAGAGGTGACAACCAAGTGGGCTGAAACATTAAAATAACAAGACCCTCTCCCTGCTCCCCCTCTATGGGGAGGGCTTAAAGAGATGAAAAGAGTGAATAGTTGAATCGAAAGTATGAACACACTATTCACTCTTTTTTTGTAGACATATAAATAAACAAACGATATGAAGAAGAATCTCGAAACCCTCTGCGTACAGGCAGGATGGACTCCTAAGAAAGGAGAATCGCGCGTACTCCCGATTTATCAGAGTACGACATTCAAGTATGAGACAAGTGAACAGATGGCTCGCCTCTTCGACCTTGAGGACGAGGGCTACTTCTATACCCGACTGGCCAACCCTACGAACGATGCCGTAGCAGCCAAAATCAATGCATTGGAAGGCGGTGTAGGATGTGTATTGACCAGTAGCGGACAGGCAGCCAACTTCTACGCCATCTTCAACATCTGTGGTGCAGGCGACCATTTCATCACCTCAAACACCATCTATGGTGGCACATACAACCTCTTTGGTGTGACACTGAAGAAACTCGGCATCGAGTGCACATTCATTGATCCCGACTGGGACGACGAGCGCATTGAGGCCGAATTCCGCCCTAACACCAAGTGTTTCTTCGGCGAAACCATCTCCAACCCTGGAGGAAATGTGTTCGACATCGAGCGCTTCGCCAAGATGGCACACCGTCATGGCGTTCCCCTCATCGTTGACAACACCTTCGCCACACCTATCAACTGCCGCCCATTCGAATGGGGATGCGACATCGTGACCCACTCCACTACGAAGTATATGGACGGACATGCCACACAGGTAGGTGGAGCAGTAATCGATAGCGGTAATTTCGATTGGGAAGCCCATGCAGACAAATTCCAAGGACTGACATCGCCCGATGAAAGCTACCACGGCCTCACCTACACCAAGACATTCGGCAAGAAAGCATATATCACCAAGCTCGTCACCCAGCTCATGCGCGACCTCGGTAGCATTCCATCTCCACATAACGCCTTCCTCCTGAACCTCGGGCTGGAGACCCTCCATCTGCGTATGCCACGCCACTGTGAGAACGCACAGCGCGTAGCCGAGTGGTTGGAGAAAAACGAGAAAGTGGCATGGGTGAACTACTGCGGCTTGAAGGGCAACAAATACTACGACCTCGCACAGAAATACCTTCCCAACGGCAGTTGTGGTGTCATTGCCTTCGGACTGAAAGGCAGTAAGGAAGAGGCCATCCGCTTCATGGACAACCTCGACTTCATCTGCATCGTCACCCACGTAGCCGATGCACGTACCTGTGTGCTCCACCCAGCATCACACACTCATCGTCAGCTCAGCGACGAGCAACTGCTCGAAGCCGGTGTACGTCCCGACCTCATCCGACTCAGTGTTGGCATCGAGAACTGCGACGACATCATCGCCGACCTCGAACAAGCCATGAAGAAGATGTAAATACAACAATGCCGAAGCTCACCGCTTCGGCATTTTCTTTGGTTGTTATATCACACGAGCTCCAAGGAGTTTCGCTAACTCCTTTTTTCGTTTGGTGAGTTCCATCTGTTGCTGCAGGAGCTGCATATACTGCTCTGTGTTATTCATCACTAGAGGATTGGACAACTGGTTCATCACACGGTTCATCTCGGAAGTGACAACGAGATTCTTGTATTCGAGCACCATGCGTACCACGCTGTCGCGGGAGATGGTATCACCCACCTGGCTGTTGCGTGCTGACAGTTCGTAGCGGTCGCTCATGAGTCGCGAAGCTGCCTTACTGAAGTCGGCATCGGGACTATTGAGGAAATAGTTGTTTGCCACAAATCCTTCTCCACGCTCGGCATCGTGTACGGCACTGAGCATGCGTGCATAAAGGGGATGACGGAACACCAAGCCATCGGCTCGCAGTTCGTCGTAGATATAGTCGATGACGGTTCGTGTCTGTACGCTGTCGTCGGCCTGACGGAACTCCAACTCCTGTTCGCCTGAGCGTACAACAGCCTGAATAATGACTTGCTCCATATCGTAGAAACGCTGGTCTTCGGGAGAGACTTCCGAAGACGAAGAAACCCCCTCCGACTCCCCCTCAAGGGGGCGGGGAAAGGAAAGTGATTCTTCGTTCTGTGGTTCCGTTGTTCCTTCATCAGCAGATTGGCTGTCGCCTGGCTCTACTTGGTTTTCCAGATAACGTTTGCGTTGTTCAGCTATTTCTTTCTCGCGCTGACGCTGTTCCCAGTTGCGTTTGCGTGTACGCATCACCTCACGGATGAGCATCTTCTCGTCGATCTGGAGCATCTCGCTGCATTTGTGGATATAAACGGAGCGTTCTATCTCTTCGGGTACGACTGCGATAGACTCGACGATGCTGCGGATGAGGTCGGACATCTTATCGGGATCGCCTTGTGCCTCGTTGAGCAGGAGATTTGTCTTGAAGGTGATGAAATCGACCTGATGAGAATCGACATACTCACGGAACTCGGTAGAGGTGTGTTTGCGTGCGAAGGAATCGGGGTCGTCGTTATCGGGCAGGAGGAGTATCTTGATGCGCATGCCTCGTGCCAGGAGCATATCGGTTCCTCGCAGGGCTGCTTTCTGTCCTGCTGCATCACCATCGTAGAGGAGGGTGATATTGTTGGTGAATCGATGGAGGATGCTGATCTGGTCCTCGCTGAGTGCTGTACCTGAATTGGCCACCACGTTCTCGATGCCACATTGGTGCATGGAGATAACATCGGTGTAGCCTTCGACCATGAAGACGTTGTGTTCTTTCGAGATGGCTTTCTTGGCTTGGAAGAGTCCGAACAGTTCTTTGGCTTTGTGGTAGATTTCGGATTCTGCTGAGTTGATATACTTCTGATTCACTCCTTTGGTGCGGGCATCGAGCACTCGTCCGCCGAAGCCGACGATCTTGCCGCTGATGCTGAACCAAGGGAAAATGACTCGTCCGTGGTATTTATCATAGAGGGTGCCATTGTCGCGCTTGAATGAGAGTCCGGTCTTGATGAGATAATCCTCTTTATACCCTTCTTGCAGGGCTGCTTTCGACATGACATCGGTGGCTGAGGGTGAAAAGCCAAGACGGAACTTCTCGATGATGTCATCGCGGAAGCCACGACTGCGGAAATAGGCCAATCCGATGGTCTGTCCCTCATCGGTATGGAGCAGGGCATCGTGGAAATAGTTGCTTGCCCATTCGTTGACAGCAAACATACTCTCGCGTTCACTTTGGGTGCGACGCTCTTCGGGAGTCAGCTCTCGTTCCTCTACCTCAATGCCGTATTTCTTTGCCAGGAACCGCAGGGCATCGTAGTAGCCCAACTGCTCCTGCTTCATGATGAAATGGACGACATCGCCCCCTTCGCCACAAGCAAAACACTTGCAGATGCCTCGCGCGGGCGATACAGAAAAAGAAGGTGTGGTATCATCATGAAAGGGACAGAGTCCACGAAAACTGGACCCTGCACGACGAAGTGTGACATACTCAGACACGACATCTACGATGTTGGCTGCACTTCGTATCCGCTCTATGGTGATAGGAGAAATCAAAGTGAAGTTATGAGGTTGTGAGGTTATTTAACCGACTGGAAGAACTCCTGGCGCAGGCTTTCGTCCTCGTAGGCTCCTGTGTAGGAGGTGGTGACTGTAACCGCCCCTTGTTTCTCTACACCTCGCATCTGCATGCACATGTGCTGGGCCTCTACCATCACCATCACTCCCTGTGGCTGGAGTGCATCCTGAATACACTGGCACAGCTCACGCGTGAACCGTTCCTGCACTTGCAGACGATGGGAGAGGATGTCGATGGCGCGGGGTATCTTGCTCAGTCCCACGATACTGCCATTGGGGATATAGGCTACGTGTACCTTTCCGAAGAAGGGCAACATGTGGTGTTCGCACAGTGAATAGAATTCCACACCTTTCACGATGACAGGCTGAGCGTAAGATTCCTGAAACTTGGCTGACCGCAACACCTCGACAGGGTCCTGTTCGTACCCACTGGTAAAAGTCAGGATACATTTCGCCACACGTTCGGGTGTCATTAACAGTCCCTCGCGCTGGGTGTCCTCGCCTACCACCTCAAGGGTTTTGGTGATACACGCTTTCAGTTCGTCAATCTCTTTCTGCTTGTCGTCGAATGATAGTCTGTACATGTCGAGCGTAAAAATGATTGGTTGTTACTTGAGTTGGTCGGCTGTGACATAAATCTCGCTCTTTACCACCATTGCCTCGGAGATACCTCTGGCCTTGATTTTATGCATATAGGCCGATGCATCTTCATGGGTGGTGAAATCGCCTACTCGGCAAATCCAGTGAGGCGATATGAACGAGGTGTAGGCACGGAGTTCAGGGAACATACCCATCACTCGTGTACCGATGCGCTGTGCCTGTGTCTGGTCGGCACGCTGATTGCTACCGAAATAGACCTGCACACGATAGCCACGCACCTTCTGGTGCATACCTGCCGCCTTACCTCGCAGGTCGTCAGCATCTTGACGCACCTTGTTTTCTGTGGTGATGGTTGCCACTTTCGAAGTGGTAGCAAGTGAGCTGGGTACCACCTCTTCGCCATTGACGATGGCTGTGAGGCGTGGGTCTTGTTCGATTTCGAACACACCTTGCCCTTCCACTTCTGCCTCAACCTTCGAAGTGAACGTTTGTGCCTTCATGGTCACCGAAGCCACCATGAAGACCAAAACGAAGCATGATAAGAATCTCATGTTATTTCCAAGCGTCGATAATACCTTTGAAATCAGGAGTCTTGAGTGATGCACCACCAATCAGACCTCCGTCGATATCCTTCTTAGCGAAGAGTTCAGGAGCGTTAGAAGCCTTGCAAGAACCACCATAAAGGATAGAGGTGTTCTCAGCTACTTCGTTGCCATACTTCTCAGCGATGATGCTGCGAATGTATGCGTGGATTTCTTCTGCCTGGTCGGCTGTTGCAGTCTTGCCTGTACCGATAGCCCAAATTGGCTCGTAAGCAATGACGATATTGGCGAATTCAGCTGGAGAGAGGTGGAATACACTTCCTTCGAGTTCTGCCTTTACCACTGCATTCTGCTCGTTAGCTTCGCGCTGTGCCAGACTTTCACCGATACAGAAGATTACTTTCAGACCGTTTGCGAGTGCGAGGTCAACCTTCTCCTTCAGGATAGCAGGAGTTTCGTTGTAGTACTCACGACGCTCTGAGTGACCCAGGATGACATATTCAGCACCTGTAGACTTCACCATCTCAGCGCTTACCTCACCTGTGTAAGCACCCGATGCCTTGTCGGCACAGTTCTCAGCACCCAGACCAATCACGCTGTGATTGATGATACCAGATACAGTTGCCAAGTGGATGAATGGTGTACAGATGACTACGTCACAGTTTGGCTTCTCAGCTGCCAATACTTCGTTCAACTCAGTTGCGAGAGCAACTCCTTCTTGCAGGTTCTTATTCATTTTCCAGTTACCTGCTACAATTTTCTTTCTCATTGTTTGTTCTTTGTTTTTTATTATTAGGGTTGATATTATGAGTCTTTTGGGGTTAATGGGCGGCCTTTGAGGCCAATGGACTAATGAGTCCTTGGATTTCTTCCTGGGCTGGGAAGTTCCAGTGGCTCCACTTCTTGATGATTCGCCCATCGTGCAGGAGGATGAGTCCTGGATTGGAGCGTACCATCGTCTTCAGCGTACGGTCGTCGGCTGTCAGGCAGAGGTATTCTGCGCCTGTGTAGTCGGCCCACCGGCTGCGTGTTGCCTCGTCGGATGCAGTCAGGCAATAGTACATGATGTCGTTTGCCTGTGCATAGTCGTAGAGGTCGTTAATCTTGTCCATGATGCTCTCATCGGCTGTCTGCAGGTCGGGTGCACAAAGCAACAGCGTGCTGCCTTCATAGGCCAAGATGTCGCCTGTCACTTCTTCGTCTCCATATTCAATGTAGAAGTCGTTGATGATGTGCTGACTTGCCCTACTGATTTGCTTTCTGCGGGTCTCTACGTAGGTCCATGTGGAATCTGGGTCATCATCGTCGATGCTGAGTTCCAACGTCTTGCCGTCCTTCTCATAGATGATAGTCACCTCGAACTGTGGGCGCTGATCTTCGGGCACTTCTACCATCGTACGCAGGTCTGTACCGACCTTGTAAGGACGGAAGTCGATAACCGGCAGGGCATAAATGCAATACATCATATAAGCCAGCAGACCCAACGTGAACAACGTGGACACAATCCAATACACGCTTGTACTGATAAGGTGTGGCTGGAGTCGATACCAGCGGAACACCACGATTGCTGCGCCCAGCAACACGATATTCTTCAGCAGCGTCTGTATGTTCGTCAGGATGATGGCATCGCCGAAACAGCCACAGTCGCTCACCGGATTGGCAATTGCAATATAGACGGTCAGCAGGGTCATCATGGTCATGAAGACCAGTGTGATACGCGACACCCATTTTCTGCGCATCCCGAAGAACAGATACACACCCAACACAAACTCGAAGAGTGCAATACCCATTGCCATCAGGAGGGTGAACAACTCAGGTACGCTTGTGATGCCCCACGCGCTGAAATAGTCCTCCAGTTTGTAGACCATACCCAACGGGTCGTTGGCCTTGACGAAACCGGAAAAGAGGAAAGTGGCAGCCAGCAAGAAGCGGCAGATGTTCACCACTATCTTCAGCACGATATGCAAGGCATCTCTGCTCATTCGCCAAAATCGAGTTTGATGAGTCCGAACACCGAGTAGTTGATCATATCGAGATAGTTGGCATCAATGCCTTCCGACACCAATGTCTGCCCGTCGTGTCCCTCAATCTCTTTCGTGCGGTTGAGCTTCTGCAGAATCAGGTCGGTGTACGAGCTGACTCGCATCGAGCGCCAAGCCTCATCGTAGTCGTGGTTTTTCTTGAGCATCAGTTCGAGTGCCTGCTGCGCAAATCTGTCGTACAGTTTCATTGCATCGTCGGCAGTCATATCCACTACATCGGCATAACCTAATTCGAGCTGGATGAGTCCCACGATACCATAGTTGACGATGGCCTGAAACTCAGGATAGATGCCCTCACCCACAAACGAGACACCCTTCACTTCCAGACTTCTGATTCGTTTGGCCTTGATAAGTATCTGATCAGTCACTGAGGAAGGACGCAGTATTCGCCACGATGCACCATAGTCGTACAACTTGTTGGCAAACACCTCACGACATTTCGCCATCTCTTGTTTGAACTGTTCTTGCGTTTCCACCATCACATTTACTATTTGACAATTTAACTATTGACTATTTATTAACCCCTCTCTTACCACCCTAACCTGAGGGGGAAAAGAGAGGGGTAAGAGAGAGCAGGGAAGAAGCCTTACGAGCACTTCAGTACCTGCCCAGCCTTGATATTGGCGCCTGGTTTCAGGCCATTGAGTTTGTAAAGCTGATCGAGCGAGATACCATGATTCTTCGCGATGCTATATGGGGTATCGCCTTTCTTCACCACGTAAGTCAACTCCTTTGGAGTCTTGCTCTCTGGCTGCTTAGGAGTAGCTGGAGCCTGTGTCTCTGTTGCTGCAGGAGCAATCGCCGGTGCCTTTGGTGTAGCTGCTGGAAGTTGAATCACAATATTCTGCGATACTGGAGCCGTTTCCTCTTCTTTAGGAGCTGTCGCTACAACCGTATTCTTTGCGTTCTGAATTTTACCCGAATTCACTACATAGTAGTCGCCTGTGACGTCCTGTGCCTCGAAATCGAACATCAAAGCAGGATTGATGGCTGTTCCTAAGAGTCGGGTTTCGAAATGGAGGTGCGAACCTGTGCTAGCACCCGAGTTACCACCAAGGCCGATTGGCTGTCCTGCACGAACGATTTCGTCTTCCTTCACCAGTTGCTTGCTCAGGTGTCCGTAGAGCGTCTCCAGTCCGTTAGGGTGACGCAGTACTACGTAATATCCCCAACCGCCTGCATTGTACTTCACGATACGCACCTTACCGTCGAATGCAGCATAGATGGTGTCGCCGATATATACCTTGATGTCCAGTCCCTTGTGCTGACGGCCCCAACGAGGTCCGAATTTCGAAGTGATCTTACGGCTTGGAGTCGGCATAGCGAATCCACGAAGGTCTACCTTGAAGTTTGGAGGCATGACGCCAGGAGCAATCAGTGCTGAGGTATGGTCCCAGGTCGTATAAATCTCGCCTGCAGGATTATGCAAGTCGACGAATGCTGGGGTATTGTTGATTTTGATTGTTTTTAGGTCTTTCAGGGTTCGGTCTGATGGTGCTTTGTTAGCCAACAGATCCTGAGCAGATACTGCTGTAGATACTGCTGTCAGAGCGACCAATGTAATTGTTTTTAGTAATCGTATCATTATTGCTTAGTTTAATATTCATCATTAGCATACAGGAACTGGAATGTCGACTGCTTGTAGTCGAATATCTCGTCTGCATTGAAGAATCGGTTGATTTCTGCCACAGCATTCTCAGGAGAGTCTGATGTGTGGATGATATTCTCTTGGAAGCTCATACCGAAGTCACCACGGATGGTGCCAGGTGCTGCTTTTCTACCGTTTGTACTGCCCGTCATGGTTCTCACCGTCTCTACAGCGTCTACTCCCTCGTAGCAGCAACAAACCACTGGTGCTGCCATCATTGAGTTCTTGATGCGCTGGAAGAATGGTTTCGATGCCAAGTGTGCATAGTGTTTATCGAGCAACTCATCTGTAAGTTGCATCATTTTCATTCCGCAGAGTCGCAGTCCCTTCCGTTCGAAACGGGCTGTCACCTCACCCACAATGGCTCTTTGCACAGCACTCGGCTTCAGTATTACAAGCGTTTTCTCCATTATTCTATTTTGACTT
Source organism: Bacteroidaceae bacterium (assembly GCA_017529865.1). Lineage (GTDB taxonomy): Bacteria > Bacteroidota > Bacteroidia > Bacteroidales > Bacteroidaceae > Colivivens. The sequence goes on along the minus strand of JAFXNA010000012.1, from coordinate 78,713 downwards.
TTTTACTTGAAGTTTTCGCTTCGCGCAAAATGCTACCGCTCGGCATAGTTCAAGCAAGCTTGACTACGTTCGGTCTGAGCTCACGTCGAAGGCTGCACTCACTTAATCGCATTTTTCGCTACGTTCGCTAACTTCTTTAATCCTTTCATGACTATACGCCATAAAACGCTGCAAAATTACAACTTTTTTTTGGAACAGCCAAATATCTGCCTCCTTTTTTTTGATTTATTAGCATTCCTTAGCACAATTAACGACTTTGAGGGCAATAAATGACGAAACGTAACATCTCGGGCAGTGAAACGTAATTTCACGACCCGAGAAACGTAATCTCACTCCCTCTGTGCTAACGGCTCTCTTAACGAGAGATTTTGTAAAGTCGAGTTAGCAACAACAAGAAGCTTTTTATAACATTGTTTTACTTCTTCAATTTGAATCGGACAGGGAGAGTATATTTCACACGGACAATCTTTCCATTCTGCTTGCCTGGTTTCCACTTGGGCATTGACTTGACGACTCGTAAGGCTTCTGCATCACACTTGGGGGTCAACGAGAGAATAACCTTTGGGCCACTAATGGAACCGTCCTTTTCAACGATGAATTCTACAATCACCCTACCCTCTATTCCCTCTTTCCGAGCTTTGGCTGGATACTTTATCTTCTTGTCTTCGTATTCTAATAATTTTTCCATACCTCCAGGGAACTCGGGCATCTCTTGCACAACCTGAAAGACATCATCCTCATTGACTAAAGGCTCATCAGGAGTTTCTACAAGCACTATTACGGGACCAAGTCTGGGCCTCTCACCCTCTTTATCAGCAACATTTGGATCATCAAACTCAATCCACTCAGGTTCTATACAACCTAAACTATCCCCATCCTGTATAATATTATCAGGGGCAATACTATCAATTTCAAGGATACACACGCAATCAATAGTGTCTTGTGCCATTATACCAAGTGGAAGGAGAGCGAGCAATAATAAATACATTCTATTCATACTAATCTGAATTTGATGTTGATAACATTTAATTCGCTTCGCGCAAAATGCTACGCCTCAATAATGTTCAAACAAGCTTGACATTATGTTCGGCTTAATCGCATTTTTCATTTCGTGCAAAATGCTAACGCTCGGCATAGTTCAAGCGAGTTTGACTCTGCACTCACTTAACCGCATTTTTCACTTATCTGTCTGTATTTAGGTCAAGATCCTTCTCTCCCGAATATAGTTTTGCAAAAAAATCGTACAAATCTTCATCAAAATACTTTTTAGTCACTTTATGTTCCCCATCTTGTATCGATTTTATCCAACTGCGATAGGTCTGGACAACAAATGTCATTCCCGTATCGTTGCCAAAGGCGATGCCGAGGGGTTCTCCATCATTCTCCCAAAAGGATACCGAAAATGCAAATAATCGTTTGGGGGAAGATTTATAATGATCGTACCAATATGTTACTTTATAGTAATAGCAACCTTTTCGTTTCTGAACATTCGGATGATTGATGAACTCACGATAAGTTATGTTTGGATCAAACCGATTGGCACCTGATATCTCCACACTCATCGGCTCCCGATACCAATCTGGAGCGCAATTCATCATCACCTCCTTAGCGGCTTTCTTCAAATACTCATTCCGAGCATCCTCTGTCGTCTTACTCAGATTCGTGACAGACCCAACCTGTGCACACAATGGCATGCTAAGCAAAGCCATTAGGACAAACAATATTTGTTTCATCATAACTGTCTGGTTTTATTTATGGGATCGGCATAGGCTGCGTGATATTGTGCTTGACCCACTCATGATAAGGATTAACGAAGAAATTATGTCCGAAATGATTACCAAAGATAATGCCAAGAGGCTCTCCATCATCTTCCCAGATGGCCACCTTAGCTTGAAATGGCCAACTTTTCTGAGCCGATGGTGCATATCGGATGATAACCTCATAAAACTTTCTTCCCTTCTGCTCGCGGCTTTCCGGCATGAAATCAGCCGTATTGAAAGTCTTCAAATCCGACACCTCATACTCCACTGGAGGAGCAGGTGTATAGCCACTTGAGAAACAATCTGTAACCTCCGCTGCCTTTTTTGTCAGATATTCATGGCGTTGCGCCTCAGTAAGGTTTTTCAAGTGGGCAATCGGTTTCATGATTGGAGGGAGTACAAAGAACGAGGTTTCGTGATCATAGTTGTTACAATTAAGCCCGTCAAACATTGGAGCAAGAAACTCTGCTACCGTCATCAATGAATCCACTCTGCTTGACTTGTTACTTATTACGGCTTCCATCAGTTGCTTGGTAAACACTATGAGGAATTCCACCCGTCCATGTCCTTCGCTACATTCCTGCAAAGCACATTTCTCATGAAAAAAGAATTCTGAATTTTCCCCGTCCAGACACATTCCCAAAGGAGAGTACAGATAATCCCATTGATCATTTCTGCATTTTACCCACGATGTTTCTGGGTATTTGGCACGGCTCACAGCCCCACTCCATAGACGAGTTAACCGCTTGAGGTGCCCATCAGGAATTGTCATCTGTGTCGTCATCTTCGGATTGCGTATCGTGGTTTCTAATTGCTGTTTATACACCAACGCATGCGCCAATGTATCGTAATACAAAATACGCAAATCGTCCCAACAAGAAGTGAAAAGCACCCCAAAAGCGGCATGCTCATACCCCAACACACGATAGCCTTTCCACCGCCTGTCCTTACTCTGTTTAACAGAATCGACACATAGGTCGGATAGCGGCCAAAGCCATGCATGAACAGGTGCAGTAAACGGCCCTATTCCATCATCATCTTGTGCCATCATACCGAGTGGCAAGAGAGCAAGTAATAACAAATACATTCTTTTCATACTAAACATAATTTGATGTTGATAATTTGTTGAGCGAAGAGCGCGCTAACCGCTAACCACTATCCGCTAACCCTTGAATTCGCTGCGCACAAAATGCTGCCGCTCGGCAAAATTCAAACAAGTTTGATTCTGCACTCGCTTAATCGCATTTTTCTGGCGGCAAAGATAGTGTAAAAAAATGTAACATACTTGCAGATTTGTAACATTGAGTACACGTTGTGTACACCTATACCCTCCCTGTATAGCTGTGCAGGGAGGTTACAGAATTCAGTATTTGAAGTTTTTGTCGAAGTTGATATATCCACTTATCTGCTCCACATAGTCATCGATTGTTTTGCTGCCTTTGGAGTTGATAAACAGCAGCATCTCTACGGCATGGTACCTGTCTGCACGATATAATTCAAGACCATAACAATCTGTAGCATTCTTCTTCACCTGCCGAGTGACGGAGCCAACCTCGCATTTCACTTTCTTCATATTAGGTATTTGGGTGATAAACACCTTGTCCGAATTTGTGATTTGAGTCAATCTGTCATTTGCATGCATACGGATATACTTCTGCTTAGTTGCATTGATTTTCTCCATTAGTTCTTTGTCGTTCAATACAGAAGGCTCATGATCAATATGGAACCAAGGAAGCCCGCAGTTGTTGAGCAGTTCACTTGTAAAACTAGCTCCGTGCCGAGAAATCGTATTTTCATCTATTGGTACTTCGTGGTCAGGTTTTGGTTTGCTCGCAAATCTCACAGAAGACATCAGCAGCACACAATTATCGTCAAGGGTTATGATGGGACCTGCCTCAAAAATTGGAATGTTGCCACCCGATTGTCTCATACTTGCAAATTGAAACACACGCATCTTACTCAGCGGCACGTTTTCTTCTGACTCTATCTTCATATGATGAGGGAACGAAAGCGAAACACCCCAATACTCCTTGTTCTTACGCACATAGGTTTCCCAGTCATCCCCCATTGGATCAGAAGTTGCTGACGATGCTTTTAGCTTGGGTTTGGGTTGTTCATCACTTCGTTTCACCTCAATAACGATATCAATGGAATGACTAGTAATCAGCGTTCTTTTAGCTCCGTGCCTGATAATGTTAGTCTCTAAATCTTGATCAAAATACGAAGCCATCAAAGTATCCTTTGGGTTTATTATCTTCAAGGAGTAGCTACCATTAACATCTGTCACAGCATGACCGATGATTCGTTTTTCCTTATCTATCTCAATGACATTTACCCTCATAAGTGGTTCACCTTTATCGTCCGTCACTTTCCCATGAATGACATCTCCTGCCTTCACTTGTGCAGTTGCAAGGAGCGAGATGCAGAATAACACTTGAATAAAAAATGTTTTTCTCATAATTAATTATAATTTTTTGCCCCTTTCGGGGAGGTTTACTATTTCTCTTTCACTTTTGCCCATACCCTATGTCTTGCCTGTTGACGTTTTACATCTTTGTATGCTTGATTCATCTCTCTCAATTCCTTAGATGATAAGCTTTCGTAGAATTCAAAGTCGGGCCTACGGTATTTGGCTAACTCTTCTTGCTTGATTCCTTGTTTCACCCAATCCTTATATGAAATCTGCATAAAAGGCACACCTCGTCCGTTTCCAAACATCACACCTGAAGGTTCGCCTGTGTCTGCCCATATACGCACTTGAAAGGCATAAACATAGTCCGGCACCCGTCTGCCATCATATCGGAACTCTACATTGTAATATTTCCTACCATGATTTCGGGAAACTTCAGGATTTAAATTCTGCTTCCCCTCAAATGCTTCCATCCCCAGTACCCTTGCCTTAAGCGGTTCCCGACAATAATCAGGACCAAAGTTCTGAGCCACCTCCATTGCAAGGTTTATCATATAAGCTTCTCGCTCTGCCTTCTTCATGCTAGCAAAGTCCTTCGCCTCCTGCCCCATCATACCAACTGGCAGCAACATACATAATATTAAAAGGATTGTCTTCATATCTGTCTATGCTTTTAAACGTCTTCTTTGATTCTTTTTAAAAGCTGCCCCCCCTGCACCGCTGTGCAGGGAAGCCACAGCAAAAATAGCAATTACTACAAAATTTAGCGTGGTATGGATGAATAATAGATTCGGAAATCGGGAGAGGGATCACATGTTCCGTCCTTGGAATAATTTGCAATCCTGACGAGACACGAATGGAATCCTGACAAACGTTCCAGCAGGAAGGAATCAAAACGGTCGGTTATAATCTCCTCGTACCATTTCAGGCCTATTGTCTGCTCGCCGTTGATGCTCATATCGTAGAAATAGTTCGTTGAGCCTGTATAGTGTGCTCTTTCTGCATGTTCAATCCGAATCAGGTTGCCCCAGGCATCGTAGTCATAGTTGAATCCCGATTGCTGCCGATGCCCCTTCGTACTTTCCTCCTCTTCTTGGGATAGGTCCTGATGCTCTATGAGAACCCATTGACCTGCATCATATCGATACTTATCATAGCCGGTTCGGATATTGTTTGCATCATAGGTGGCAACAAAACGGTGATAAGGTACGGTTTTGTCCTCGACACGATAATCTGTACGAACGGTGTTGCAACCGTTCTTATCATATTCGAAGAGCGTTATGGAACGCCGCACTATTCCTGTAATGGCAAATGTGTCAGTCTTTGCAATCTCTAATAAATGACCTGCAAAATCGTAAAGGTATCGTTCCCTATGACTTCCGGCATTCCTTAGTTCACGGCTGATTTCAACGATACTATCTAGCCGATGTGTGAAACTGCGTGGCTGAGCCATGCAAGTATTACAAAAGAATGCTGCTAATATAATGAACGTTGCTTTCATAACTTTATCCTTTATAAGGATTGTTTTCATATTTATGTTTTTTCGTAATTAATAGATATACGAATAGTAGAACGTGCAGATACGAGGTTCTTCGTCACCTTCCTCGCTGATGACGATATGGGTGGGTTTGTAGGAGCTGACTCCGAACTTGCTGCCGCAGGGAAGGGCGCTGATGTTGTTTTTGAGCCAGGTTTCCAATCCCATCACCTCCGCACGCTTCGTACTTTTGTCGTAGAAGAAGGCTATGGTACGTTCCCAATCACCATCTGGGAAATCTTCCCTCAGCTTACTCGTCTCGCCATAGTAACGCATCTGATAAACCATCGACTTGTCGCCATCGAGGTCGTATTGGCAAGTTTCCTTAATGATATCACTCATGATGCTGTTTGGAGAGCTTTCCGTACAAAGCGCATATTGCCCATGTTTGTCGTAGGCGTAAAGGGTTTCATACTCCATATCCGTCCACTCATTGATGCTTTTCTTCTCGACCAGACGGTTTTTGCCATCATACTTGTAGGTCTCCGTCAGTTCCAACTCGCCTTTACGATAGAAGCGTTCCTCTGTCAGCAACCCTTTGCGGTTGTATCGGTAGGTATATTTTCGAATGGTCGATGGTTTTTCCTTACCATCATAATAACTCGTTTTAATCATTGAATCCAACTGATGGGAGTCGTTGTAATACAGTTTTACATCCCTGAATGCTGAATCCGTACATACCCATCCATCGTTCCATCTGTATGCCACTTCCGACACCTCACGCCCCTGGGCGTCGTATCGGGTGACTGTCTTCCAAGAGTAACTGTCATGGACATTCTTCTCCTCATCACGATAGCTGGTAACGGAGGAAATATTTCCCTCGTTGTCATAGTCGAGCACAAACGTCGTTGCATAGCGGTCGTCATATAACACCACGCTGTCAAGCCGCTGCGAGTACTTGGCAAGTATCGGAGCCAGTTTAGCTCTCCTTGCCTCTTTTTCGGCTTCACGCTTGGCACGTTCAGCTTTTTGTTTCTCGGCACTAATCACTGCGGCTTTAGGGAATCGCTGTTTGAGCTGCGCCTCCATTTCCTCCGACATCTTGCCTTCAATCTTGAAGTCTTTGATGTCTATGTCGTCCATCCACTCAGGAATGACGACCTCCCTTTTATCGAACAACAGATAGAGCCTCTCCAGATGATTGGTTCGTTTCAAGACAGTCGGCACTTCATCCACGACAAGTGGCATCCCATGTTGCTGTTCGATGATGCGTGCAAGAGTCTCGGCTTCGGCATCTGCCTTACGTGATATCCAGCCAATCTTTGGCGACAGCGTGCCTGTAGCCTCGTCCACCTCGATGCCCACGAATCCTGCAATCAGTTCGATGTCGGCTTCTTCCAGTATTATGTTTGTCGCAGGGTCGTACAGCACATATTTGAACCCCACATGCGAATTCTCCTGTCCTAACGACTCCGTATGCGCTACCGTCTTGCGGATGGTCTTGTCCTTGGTGTTGGGGAACAGTTTCAGCATCCAGCCGTCGAACTCTGTAGGCTTCACAGCGCTGCAACCACCTCCTCGCAGACGGTCGGGACGGTCCTGCATCACGATGTCTTTCCAGAACTTACGATTAGGCTTACCCTCGGCTGCCTTCACGAACTCCTGCAGGATGGGTAATAGTTCCTTTGTCCACCACCCCATGTTGTACTTCTCCAATGCTTGCGTCTTCTCCACCACTTTGCGCCAGTCGGCTGGCGTACCTTCCAGCGTGATGGATGGGATGCCACATGTTGCGGCAAAGTCGGTAAAACGGAAATACTGCTTCACGGCATCCATCAGCGTGACCTGTGAGGCGATACGTTCCGTCATGCCCGTGGTCGAAAAGTCGGCTGTCATCGTCTGGGCAAGGTCGCCCTTCGTATGCGCTTCTATCTCCTTCGAGAAAAGTCGGATGACTTCGTTCCAGTTGGCATTCGGATGGTGCAGGAGGTCGAACGTAGGGTCTTCCGCCAAGTTGGTCTTGATGACCAAGTCCTTCACGCCTTCATGGTTGACCAACAGCGAACGCATCTCCTCAGCGTGGTTGTTGACATACTCGCTGAAGGTGAGGCAGATAAGTTCCCACAGCATATCAGGAGACAGTTTCACAGGCCGATGGTCGGCAAATGCCTCTGTGAGTGTGGCAAAGAAGGCATCGTTGCCCTTATACCACAAACGCTTGTCAGCAAAACTGGTTGCCAGCACATTCTGACACTTCTCTTCAATCTGGAATTCGTTGAGCACCCGTCGTGCAATCGCATTCGCATCCGCCAGGCTGATGTTTCTCTCCGGCATCGGCAGGTCTTTATCGACCTCGAAAGTGATGCTTCCACCCTTGCTGTCCAGCACCTTGCATTTCTGTGCCAATACAAAGCCCCCGGCCATGTAGGCAACAATCATTGTCAATACGAATCTTTTCATATATCTTTTTTATCTAACAAATCTTTCTAACATTCCTTTTGCGATTGCTTCATCATCGATTAGTTTGAAATCCTGCCAGCCTTTTGCCTCCTTATAGTCGAACAGGCTACCCTTGGGTACATGAATCTGGCATTTTTCTTTATCCACCATACGGAATGCATTGTCTTCCGAGTCACCAACAAGCAATGGTGCCGCAGGCGCAAGACAATAGATTTCCTTCAGATTCCAACAATGCCAAAACATTGTCTGAGGAATTTCCTTCAGTGTCTTTGGCAACGTCACCATATCAAGTGTAGTACATGAACTGAAAGCACCATCGCCAATCCAGGTGATGCTTGTCCGATGCAACTCTGCAAACAAGAGCGATGGGCACTGACTGAAGGCAAAGCTGCCTACCATCTCTACCGACTGCGGCAGGTCTATAGATGCCAGATTCGGATTGTCAGAGAACGCATTAACGCCTATCCATCGCGTGTCCTCCTTCAGGGTGTAGTGCTGTTGCTGCTTGTCCGTTTCTATCAAAAATCTGTCAGCATAACGCAAACCGTTCTCCATCGGAAAGCCCTTACAGCAATAGAAAGCTGTCGGAGACATCTTAGTGACAGACGTTGGAATCTTGATGCTGGTCAGGCCTGTACACCATAGAAAAGCAAAGCCCTCGATTTCCTCCACCGACTCAGGAATATTGATGGCCTTCAGGGCTGAGCAACGATTGAATGCACTATTCATGATCCGCTTAATCGTGTTGGGCAGATACACTATTGTCAGTTTGTCGGAAAACGCAAAGGCTTCCCATCTGATTGCCACAACTGGGTATATTTTACCTTTGTAGGTGATTTGTTCAGGAATCGTAATTTCGCCCTCATAGCGATAATCGTCCGTTTCGTTGTTCGACACCCAAGCCTCTTTTTTATCCGTCCAAATCAGATAATACACACCATCCACCAGAACCGTCTTTGGTTCTTCAGTAGTCTGTGCCAACATAAACATCGACACACACATCATAATCTGAATTAAGATAACTTTTCTCATAATCTGTATTCCTTACTTGATTTCTGTATAATAAAACCTCACGTCAGAGCCTGATGTATTTGTGCCACTCAATCCCTCGAAGTCACCAGAGGCATTCACTCGGTTGATACGCGTTACACGGTACTTGCTGTTGCATGCATCGCAGAGTAAGCCCCAGTTCAGAAGACTCATGCCAGGTTTGTCGTACCAGCCAACCCCTTGTACGTTCTCTGCTTTGGTGGCGAGGTCGTAGTAGTAGTTGGTAGAGCCGCTATAAGTGTCGTTCTTCTCACGGTCCTCACGCACCAGATTGCCATAAGTGTCGTAGGCGCGGTTTATTACTTCAACCGTCCAATTTTCATCACGTGAACTATTGCTCTTGCACTGCTCACGCACCACCTGACCATTCTGTTCGGTATATTCCATGTAGGTCTCAATCTTATAATCTTCGCCAATACCTGTCGTCTCGATGGCCGTAGAATGGCTAATCCTTCCCTGCTTGTCGTATTCCATCTTGTCCGTGATATTTGGGAAGAACTCATCTTCCTGAGTTTTATGGCCATACGCTATTTCTTCAATCCGCTGGTTCAGTGCATTGTAGGCGTAGGTTGTCTTCGATTTGCTGACAGATTCACTCCTCTGCATCTTATACTCGTCCATTTGTTCCACAAGGTTCCCTCGCTGGTCGTATGTGTTACGTACCGTATTAATTCGGAACAACTTGCCGTCTTCCCCGTACCACTTCGATTCCTTTTTCAGCAGACGCCCCTCGTCTGTATAGGTATCTTCACGCACCATTGTCAGCACATCCTTGCCGTACGTCATTTCGTATTGATCTTCTCTTACACAGAAACCACGTTCATCATAATGGTAGATGCTCTTATATGGGTTTAAATCATACGAAAAATGCCTTATCACTTCCGATATCCGCCCTTGCTCATCGTATGCGAGACGAAAAACAGTTGATCCGGATGACGACGTGCTCACGATGCTGTCAAGGCGGTAGGCATACTGACCAGGAGCAAGATCTCTGCGTGTTGTGGTGTTATGAAGCAGTCGCTTCACGTTGGCCTTGGGGAACCGCTTCTTGAGCTGTGCCTGTTCCGCATCAGTCATGTAGCCCTCGATGGTAAAGTCGTCAATCTGTATGCTGTCCATCCATTCAGGTATCACCACTTTGTCCTCGAATGTAAGCTGAAGACGCTGATAGTGGCTTTCTCGCTTCAGCACTTCAGGCACCGTCTTTATTTTCGTGCCTGAGCCATCCGCCAGCGACATTGAAAACGATGGGTTCTTGAATCGTGCCAAGGTCTCTGCCTCCTCGTCCACCTTGCGAGCAATCCATCCTATCTTCGGCTCTATCGCACCTGTAGCCTCATCGACCGTTACTCCAACGAATCCTGCATAGAGGGCAATGTCGGTCTCTTCCAGCACTTGCATGGTGATAGGGTCAATCAGCTGGTACTTGAACTTCACCTCCGACAGCTCGACACCCTGCATCTGAGACTGTGGGACGGTTTTCTGCATCACTCCCTTCTTCATATCAGGGAACAGTTTCACTATCCAACCATCCAAGTCGGTCGGCTTCTCATTGCTGCAACCGCCTCCACGCAGACGGTCCGGACGGTCTTCCATCACAATGTTTTTCCAGAACTTCTTGTCAGGATGTCCCTCAGCGGTCTTCACGAACTCAGCGATGATGGGGTTCAGTTCCTTCGTCCACCAACCCATGTTGTACGCCTCCAGGCCCTGCACCTTCTCTGCCACCTTACGCCAGTCGGCTGGTGTGCCTTTCAATATAATATAAGGTATGCCACAAGCAAGGCGCCCTGCGATGTAGTGGAAATAGCTCTTGAGCGACTCCATCAGGGTGATTTGTGAAGCGATGCGCTCTGTCTGGCCTGTGGTTGAGAAGTCAGAGGTCATCAGCTGGGCAATATCGCCCTTGGTATTCTTGGCAATCTCAGCCGAGAACTTATCGAAAAGGTCGCTCCAGTCGGCATTCTTGTCACCCAAGATGTCCTCCTCTGTCATAATCTTCAGGTCCTTCACCCCTTCATGCGGAACCAACAGCGAACGCATTTCCTCAGCGTGGTTGTTGACATATTCGCTGAAATTGAAGCCTATCAACTGCCACACCATATCAGGCGATAGCACGAAAGGGCGATGCTCAGCGTATGCCTTTACCAACGCATAGAAGAACACGTCCTCACGAGCATAGGCCATCTTCTCGCCAGCAAAACTATAGGCTAGAATCTCTGGCTTGTAACCCGAAGGTAGGGAAGAATTCACTAATGTTCGTGCCAATGCATCAGTTGACTTTTCGTAAAAAGATTTCTCCTCAGTCTCTACTTTTGGGAGGTTCTCGTCCACCTCAAACTTGATTGAGCCAACTTCCTGACTCAACACTTTACATTCTTTCTGTGCCATCGCAAGGCTCCCAGCCATGCAGGCAACCATCATTATGAAAATTGTACGTTTCATACTTTATATATTTTTATTTCTTTTTCATTAAAACGCATCTCTGAACTTCTTGGAGCTTTCGTTAGCAGCGGCATCATGTCTGAAATCATCTGCTAGAAATTTGATGTCGATACGTAAAGCCTCAAGTGCACGACGATTGCCTTTCTTCACTGCCTCGATGAGTTGACGATTGAGCCTCAACAGACGCCTCACGAGGTACTCCTCCCCTTCTGGAGCCTTCCGACTGGCACAACCATTAGTGCGTGCATACATAGGATTCGCACCTCTGACAAAGACATCCCACAATGTGCCATCAAGAACCGTTATCTGTGAAGTATCTGTTCTGGCAGCCAAGATGGCGTTTGTCCATAGCCCTCGTAGGTCGGATGCCAGATCGTCAGGAATGTGCAACTGATGGTATGCGACAGGTACTGCCCAAGGTTTACGCGGCTTCTCGCGCAACGTCCAACGCGAAGAACTACCCTCGGATTTTGTGAGTTCCATGATTTCTCTGTATGTCTGATCCCAGATGCTCTTCATCGACTCATTATATACCAATGCGTGCTTTACGGAATCATACCCCAATACACCCTCATTTCGGAACGAACGCGAGATAATCACCCCACAACTTAGCTTGTCCAACTGAAGTAGTTTTGTTCTTTTCTCGTTGTAGTAATTATATTGAGCATCAGTACTTCTACCTGCATAGTTCCCACGAACAGCAGGGTAAAGTGCATTCTGTGCCATCGCAAGGCTTCCAGCCATGCAGGCAACAATGATCATTAAGATTGTTCGTTTCATATTCGTTACCTTATTTAAAATCATATTCCACGATTTTATCAAATTTGAATGGTTCTTGAGAATGTATGGTGGGGTCTCGCCAGTTTTCGTAAATTTTTCCTGAACCTTTAGGAACAAAGAAGGTACACTGCCCTGTTTTAACACATAATAGGATGTCCCCATTTGGATTTGGACTTTGAAGATATATTTTTTTCAAATTATTACATCCTAGGAATGCTTCTGGATCAATTCCCACTAAGGATTTTGGGAAATACACGCTTTTTAGATTTTTACAACCATAAAACGTATAACCAGGGATTTGTTCAACGCCTTCAGGAATTGATATACTGCTAATATTTTTACAATATTCGAACGCACCCCAAATAATAACTTTGACGGTATTAGGAATTGTGACTTCCATGATATCCTTTCGACAGCAGATAAGAGTGTCAATTTCTTTTGTATATAAGATGCCGTCTATTACTGTGAAATAGGGATTTTCTTCGCTGACACTTATCTGTATGAGTTTTGGGCAACTAGTAATATTCTTTTTATAATCCGCCCCTATTGATGTCAAAGATTTACCTATACTAATCTTTGTGAGATTTGTGCATCCGGATAATGAATTCCATCCCATTGAAACGACGGAGTCTGGAATCATTATGGCATGTAAGCTTTTGCACTCCCCAAAAGCTTCCTGGCCAATAGTTATAACAGAGTTTGGTATAGATACATCCTTAATCTTCCTACAACCATAAAATGCACGATCTGCGATATGGCGTACAGTATTGGGGATTTCAACGGTTCCTTCTCGCTGTTTGGCACAGAAAATCAATGTGTCAAGATCTCTTGTGTACAGGATGTCCTGAATGGCACAATAATTTGGATTATCTTCACCAACGGTAATATGGACATTTGGAAGTGCTATCCACCCAATAAATGTAACAGAATTGGGTATATATAATCGGGATAATGTTAAACAGTTACTAAAAGCAAGCTTTCCGATAGATTGAAGGGCATCAGGAAATATGACCTCTTTTAATTCTAAACAATTTTGGAATGCACGTTCTCCGATAGATTGAAGGACATCAGGAAATATGACCTCTTTTAATTCAGAACAACCTTCGAATGCAAGTTTGCCAATAGATGTTACTCCATCCTCAATGGTTACTTTCTTAATTAAAGAACGATGTTTCTGCCAAGATACATTTGATACTTCAAAATCCTCCATAGGTCCTTTGCCGCTGACGGTTAAAACTCCATCATCAGTCAGTTCCCATTGAACACTCTCGGGATCATCCTTCCCGCATGTACCACTTGCGATGATTGCTGCATTTGTGCTGATTGTTATGAACTGCATTGAAAATAGCAGCATAATTAATCTTGCTCGTTTCATACCTTTTGTATTTTATTGAATTGCGCTGCAAAGTTAGAGAAAATGACAAAAACCACCAAGAAAATTAGTTTACAAAAAATTTACATTTTCATTTGTTTCAAATAAACAATTTACAAAAAATTTACATGACCCCATAAAAAACGGTAGCACAGCATACCGTGCCACCGTTTTTAGCAAAACACTTTTTCTTGAAAAATACCAAATGTTTCGATTCGTAAAACACCCTATTTTGTACGATTTGAAACAAATGAACAAAAAAATGAAACTTACTTCAAGCGCCATACCTTGTGGGGAGCTGTACCTTTGGCCTTGATGGGGCACTCAGCATCAGCCTCAAAAGCCTTGAGTTCACGCGAAGCAACAGAGCGCGACATGTTGTTCAGCGCCGCATACTCGTCCAGTGTGATGAATCCATGCTGCCCAATGTGCCTAACAGCCCGCTCCAGCCGCTCCTCCTTCGTATATCGCTGCCGCTTGTGCTTCTGTACCCCTCCTTCCATACGAATCAGGTCGGTATTGAGCCGCAGCTGCTTCACAAGCTCCACATCGGGGCGGAACTTCACCGTCTTCACCTCCACATGCCGATAGCCCATGCGGTCTGCCTCGTCCTTCATCTCATTCCCCTTCTCGTCCGAAAAGCCGAGTGAAAGCGAAAGCGTGCCCAGCCCGTCAATCTTCACTGTATGACCGTTCGACAGCCAGATGACAGCCGCCTCCACCAGCGTACTCACCACCCCCTCAATCGTACCTCGACTATAGGGCGACCCATGCCCTCGGATATACTTCACCAGATCCTCCAGAGACCTCTGCGAATAAGTTTCCAACTTCGGATACACTTTCCGATTACCTTCATGATGCACATCAGGCATCTCTCTCAATACATATTTAGCCATATCTATTCGTATTATTTAATTTAGTAACCAACTGCTCTCCTAAGATAGGGGAGCTATGCACACCAACCGTTCCCATCATCCTCATGATTTTTATTCATAACCTAACTAAAATTTTCCTTCCTCCCTGATAAAACACTCCAAACACCTTGATAGAATTTATATTCCATACTACGAAACTTATATTTCATGCTTTGGAATGTATGTTTCATTCTATGAAACTTAAGTTTCGTACTATACAATATAAATTTCACCTCGCAAAGATAACAATTTTTCCGTATATCACCAACTTTTTTACCCAGTATCCACAAAAAATTTCATGCTGACGGACAAATCTATCCATCAGCATGAACATTTCGAGTCATCAGCATGAGATTACAACAGCCTCTTTCTTCTCATATCGTTCTCTCCTTCCTTCATCTATAGCTACTAAGCAAACTGCCTGCTCTTTGTATTAGATAAGAGCGCTTCAAGGACTGGCAGCATACGGTTAAGATTGCCATATCGAATCATGAAATTCCAGAATGGCTCAAACTTTTTCCATCCTCCCATATAAAAAAGATGGGCTAATTGCTGCTTCAAGTTATCATGTCCAAAGCTCGAACGGAAGATGTTGCTCCATGAATAGAATTCACGATATGCCCAGTCATAGCCCTGCTTCAACTCTTCGGCCGTGAGTCCGATGGTCTTATAAACAACAGTTCGTGTATCGTATTTGCTCCAGTCATAGGAGGTGATTCGCCTATCGCGTTCCAACTGCTGGAAAAGGCGTGTACCTGGATATGGTGTAAGGATGTGGAAGGTTGCAGTTGTGATACTATGCTTGATACCCCATTCTACTGTTCGGCGGAACACATCTTTGGTATCGTGGTCGAGTCCAAACACAAAACTGCCGTTGATCATAATTCCTAAGCTATGCAACCGCTCCACTGCTGCAACATAGTCTTTCGAGAGGTTCTGCAACTTATTGCTGGAACGAAGATTCTCTGGCGAAAAGGTTTCAAAACCAAGGAAGAGACTGCGCAGACCAGCCTCAGCAGCCTTTTCAATCAAATTGTCCTTCAGTACGGAAGCAACGGAAGCAGCACTTTGGAACACTCGTCCCATACCTCGCATTCCTTCGAATAGTTCAGCAGCAAACCGAGGGTTACCCAACAGATGGTCGTCAAGGAAATAGAGGTGGCGACCCGGCAGACGGTCTATCTCTGCCAATGCCTCGTCCACACGTTGGGTGTAGAATGATTTGCCATCACCATAAAAGGCATCCTTATAGCAGAAATCGCAATGATGAGGACATCCACGCGACACGACCAATGAATTAGGAACAAAATACTTTTCTCGCTTAATTAAGTCACGACGTACAGGAGGAATATTTTCTATGGAACGCCAACGAGCCACATATCGTTTCTCTGGATGCCCTGCTCTAAGATCGTTCACAAACCGAGAGAACGCCTCCTCGCCAGGACCAAGGAAAATGGTATCTGCATGCTCAGCAGCCTCATCAGGCAATGAAGTGACATGAAGTCCGCCCAAAGCCACATACACCCCTTGCTGACGGTAGTGATCGGCAATCTTATAGGCACGATAGGCATTCGTCACATATACCTGAATACAAACCAGATCGGGAATATCATCAAGTGTCAGTTTCTCCACATGCTGATCCACTATCTCCACTTCATCATCGTCGCGGAAATAGGCTGCCAGCGTAGCGAGTCCCAAAGGCGGAAACAGCGAATACTTGATGGGACGCCAATACGGGCTTTCAGCTTCCTGCAAGGCAGGCAGAATCATTTTTACTCTCATGCGTTCTCCTCACCAAGTATCTGATTGACGTCTGCTTCGACCGTTTGCAGTTTCTGCTTGCAGAATTCCACCAATTCCTTTGCCTGTTTCAACTTGGCTGCGAGCTGGTCGACATCGAGTTCGCCAGAAGAGATGCTGCGTGAGATATCCTCGAGCTGCTGCATGGCTTCTTTATAAGTTCCTTCCATATTATTCTATTCTTGCTTTCTTTGTTCCATGTTCCATTGTGATTTCTACTTCGTCATCCGTCTTCAACAACGAAGCATCGCGCACAGCTCGTCCATCCTTACGAACCACACTATAGCCGAGACGGTAGATACGGGCTGGATCAGCTGCATCGAGTTGGGTAGTGACCAGTTCGAGTCGATGACGCTGACGATCGAGGATAGTGCGAATCGTGTTCTGAAGGTCGCTCATCGTGCTGTCGAGCCGATGCAGGTGGTTTGTCTTGTAGAGTTCCCACAACGACGGGATGCGTCCTGTGATACGTTCGAGGCGTAGGTGCTGCTGATGCAATAGCAGCAGAGCGCCATCAGTAATTGCTGCCTTCAAGTTGTCGATACGCAGGAGCTGTTCCACACCCAGATGAATGAGGAACTCGGCAGCTGCCGTTGGGGTCTTCACACGAGTATGACTGACGATATCGAGTACTGTATCATCACGTTCATGACCAATGCCTGTGATGACAGGAAGTGGGAACTGAGCCACATTCTCAGCCAACGCAAGGGTGTCGAAACCTGTGAGATCGGACGTTGCACCTCCTCCTCGGATAATCACCACCACATCCCAGCAGTCCTGCTCAGCAGCAATCTGGTTCAAGGCGGTGATGATAGTCTGTTCCACTCGCTCCCCCTGCATGATGGCAGGGAAGAGTTGGACGCGAAAAGCCAATCCGTAGTCATTGTTCAGGAGTTGATTCTGGAAGTCGCCCCATCCTGCAGCACCCTCTGACGAGATGACAGCGATGCGCTGTACAGGGACAGGAAGCTCCAGTTCTTTATTGAGATCGATAACTCCTTCCTCCTCCAGCTGGCGCAGGATTTCCTGACGACGACGTGCGATGTCGCCTAACGTATAGGTAGGGTTGATGTCGATGACATTGAGGGCATAGCCATAGATTTCGTGGAAAGTGACCTCGACCTGCACCATCACCTGCATACCAGGACTGAGGGGCTGGCCTGTCGTCCGCTCGAAATAAGGACGTATCAGTGCCCACTTACTCCCCCATATCTGTCCCTTTGCTTTCGCAATGAAGGTATTTCCTTCCTCTGCCTTCTGCACAAACTCCAAATAGCAATGCGGTCCACGCGTGGACACACTGCTCAGTTCGGCTTGAATCCATACGGGTTCGGAGAGCGTATCTTCAAGAACTGCTCTCACCTGCTGGTTGAGTTCGTATAAGGAAAGAACAGACCCCCTCCCCGCTCCACCTGCAGAGGGGGAGTAGATACCATTGGGTGTCTGATTGCCCTGTATGTCTATATCGTCAAATAACATTTCGGTGTTTGCAGTAATCACTCCCCGCCCTAAAGGGAGGGGAAAGGGGGAGGGTCTCCTAATAGGTTAATCCTATCGTATAGGCTTTGAAGAAGTCAGGGATGCCATAGCCGTAAAGTTCATCAGGATTTTCGGCACGATTGCCACTCTTGCGCACGATATCCATCACCTGATAGGCATTGAGATTGGGCAGAGCCTGCCACAGGCAAGCCACCATACCACAGAGGATAGGTGAAGAGAACGAAGTACCAGCTGAATAGGTCAAGCTACCAGTAGTAGAATAGACAGCAGATGGCAATCCTGTTGCCATCACATCGGGCTTGATACGTCCATCGGCTGTATTACCCTGAGATGAGAAAGCAACACGCGAACCATCGGGATCAACAGCTCCAACAGTCAAGACATCAATAGCATCGGCAGGAGCGGTAATCTTCTTCCACTTGCCATTACCCTCATTTCCTGCACTACAACAGAGAATCATACCCTTCGATGCCACCATCGAAGCAGAACGTGAACAGATATGCGTCTTTCCATCGAGCGATTCATAGCCCAGATTATCTGCTTTGTTGTCGAAATCGTAATAACCCAACGAAGTATTGATGACATCCACACCTACACTATCGGCAAACTCGATAGCAGCCGACCAGTTATCCTCCTCAATGAGTTGCTCGCTGTCACCATCTTCTGACATGATAAGCCAGAAGCCAGCCTCTGGAGCCGTACCTATCATGTAATTAGGGATGTTGGCACCCATGCACGACAGCACCATCATGCCATGACTGCCTGTTGCATAGAAGTTTTCTGTAGGGTCGACAAAGTCCTTTGTTCCCAGTATCTTTGTATTCTCAAAACCACGAATGACATCAGCATTGAAGAAACCACCGTCGATGATGGCAATGGTCATACCCTGTCCACGGAATCCTGCACCATGAAGGGCCACACCATTCAACTGGTTGATTTGATCAAAAGCAAGGCTACCATAAGTGATGCCTTCAGACAGACCAAATCCCTGAATCACATTGTTCTTACGCTCATCGCCTGGCTGATGAGAAGCTTTCGTGTAATGAGCCACACGACGGGTACCAGACACGAAAGGCAGTTGAGCGATACGTTCCATCACTGTGGTATCGGTACAGCTCACTACAACGGTATTGTTCCACTTGCTGGTATGCATCACCTTGACACCAGTATTACGAATCTGGTTGATGTATGTCGCACAGACAGGGATGTCGGTCTCATCGATTTTGATACCCTGACGATTGCGTCGCTCAATCGCTTTCTGCGAGAGGAATTCCTCAGGATGACGGATTGAAAACTCAGACTGCTTCTTGTCAGTCAGATACACCCTATATTTATAATAAGGTGTGAACTCTTGTGCGAAAGCCTGAAGGCTTATCGCTAATAATACGCTTGTTAATAGTTGTTTCATGTTTCTTATTACATTTTATAATTATTACATTTTTACATTCTCATATCCTTGGTCTTTTTCCTTTCAGCACATGCAGGAAGTTGTCGTACGACTGCTCTATGTAGCTCAGTTCGTAGGGTTCGATCTGCAAAGAGAAAGTACTCTTTATCTCATTTAAGTCGAAATAGCTACGTAGAAGGCTTGCCATATTGAAAGACATATCATCGTTCTTCTTCATGATGGCAAGACAGGCTGCCACAAGCAACTGGTGGTTGTCGGCTGCACGACGCAACACATTGAATAACACATAATAGGCGTGGGGAGTCGATTCGCGCACCAACACCGCCACACATTCACGTTCATCATGGAAGGCGAACAGACGGAACAGTCCCTCAATCTGCTGAGCATTCGTAAGGACAGGAACCATCATGCGGACAATCTTCGGCATCGACTCCGGTGAGTTCGCTTGTAACCAAGCCGCCACCTCGTGTGCTTCTTGGCAATCGAAGTCGAGTGTATCTGTCTTTGCCAATCCCTCTGCTGCCAACACACAAGGCAGGAACGCTTGACGGCGAAACATGAGCAGATGGAGATAAGTCTCCCAAAACTCTGCATTTGCCAAACGAGGCATCACCGTCTCACGCATCACCGTCTGCAACCTGCGGAACTCCGCATTGGAAACTGCATTCAGATGATGTGACAATCCGTTCCAATCACGATTTCTTATGTATGATTCGATGATCATCTTGTTAGCATAAACTTACAACTGATGCCGAAGTCGGCAGTCGTTGTGGGGTATGAGGTGGTCGACACAATCGGCACATTCTTCTGCCAGTCGAGATAACCGCTGACGGTGAGGAGTCGGCTGAAGGTGTAGTCGGCAGTCACTGAGACCTTATATGCCGTACTTCCATTCGTAGCCGTCGCAACTTGTGTCTGGATATTGCGGTTCAACGCATTCTGCATACGATAGGTGAAGTTGAACGCCATATTCAGGTCATGACTCACACCACCCACACGTGTATTCGTATTTGTAGCAGGCTTGTTTTCCTGTTCGTCTTTCTTCTTTGCGTTCTTCTTTTTCTTCGGCTCGCCCGACTGAATACGTTTCGCACCAAAGAGATTTAGGTCTTTCAACTTGAAGTTGAAGCCTAAGACGATATCGTCTGAATAGTTCTCAGTCAGTGCCACAGAGGTGAGGCTGAGGTTCAGTGTACGGTTCTTACGGAACTCGAGTTTGGTGCTCAAACCGCTATTGAAGGTCACATCAACGCCCAACAATGGTGAGAAGGACTCGTTGATTGATACCGTACTGATATTGTACATACTACTTGGAATTGGATTACCTGATGTGACATCGAGCACAAATCCCATATCGTTCATCACACCCATGTAGCTGGTGTAAGAGTTGTACGCACCTACGGCATACACACTCTTGTATGCGTGGTTAATATTCACACTCTTAAAGTTACGTGCAAACCATCCGAGTTTTGAAAGTCCTGTATAGGTAAGCGACCAGTTTGGCAACATCTTCAGCATAGACGGGAAGAGGTCGAGACTGCAACTGGAAGCTTTTGAGCCTGTATAGGCAGCCAAGAAGGCAGGAATCATCACATCGGCTGAGTACTTATCAACTCCTCCGTTCGCAGCATCATAAGGTTTGCCTTCAAACATTGCACCTGTACCTACAGGATAGTTCACAGCTTGATACTTCTGCTCCAATCGAGCCTTGACAACATCGAGGTTACGCATGAACTCGTTGAACGGTTCAGAGTTGTAGTTGTTACCGATGTTTCCATTACCGGAGAAAGCACTCTTGGCCGAAATGATGGTCATGTTGAAACTACCGCTCTGAGTGGTTGGCATACCTTCATACATAAACTGCACACTCTTCGACTTGTTCACGTTGCGACTGGCTGTGAGGTCAATCTTCAAATCACGAACAGGCTCCAACGTAGCACGTATCTGCAAGTCTTCAGTTGCGTTCGTCGATACCGGTGTGGTGATGTTTGAGTCGTTGTTCATCAACCATCCGTTTCTCACGGCCTTATCGACGAAACCATCGTCAACCATACCAAAGGCAAAGCCCAGACCAGGCGACAAGACTCCATTGACCGACTTCTGACCGAACGCATCACCGATTTCATTCCTCAAACCAGGCAGCGTCATCGAATACGTATTACGATAGGTGAAATTGATATTACGTACCATCATCAGGCCACGGGCAACAGTCTGCAAGGTCTTATACCAACCCTTATCGTCCAAAGGATCTTTGGCTGTGACGGTAATCTTCACAGGGATGGTATCTTGGTTCTTCACACGGATGGTGTTCTCGTCCACCTTCTTATATTTCAGATTGTAAGTCTTACCTTCCTTCGTGGTTGCCTTGACAATCAGTCGTTTCGACTTCTGTCCGTGTGCCACATCAGTGTACGACGTATCGTTAAGCGTCACTTCTTTCGAGAAGTTCTTCTTTGTCGATGTCTTAGCCTGCGTATTATTAGTCTTTCCGTCTGCTGTAGCCTTCTTATCATCGGTCTTCTCGTTATTATTCCTCTGAGTCGTAGTTGTACGTCTTGCAGGCGTCGTTGTTCGCTTGTTGTTGTTTCCAGAGAAACGTTTATTGGCATCATCTAAGAACTTCCAAGACTGATACAGCGTCTCAAGGTTGATACGGCCGTTGATATTGATGGTACGCTGAGTCCTAGCCGTATGTCCCAGCGAGGTTCCGTCTTCCAGTTCCGTACCACGATTCCATCCATAGTTGCTGGCATAACTACCATCGAGACCGAGCCAAGCCAATATAGGTATCTTTTCGAGCGGCACCTTGTACGAGCTATTAAATGAAGAAGTGTAGGTCAGTGGACGTCCGAAGTGGGCGAGACTGGTCTTCACAGAGTCTTTCCAAGCATCGTAAGCATCGGGATAGAGGTCTTTGTTGATAACCGTATAAGGCTCCTCAATCTCTGCATGAGTAGCAGAGGTGTATTGCATCGTCAACGCCTTGAAGATATCCCAACGCAGTGAAAGCTGACGGTTCCAGAGGAACTGCTCCGAGAAGGAGAGAGGGAGTTTTATGTCGTAGTCGATATCACGCTCCTGATATTCGTAGTAGTTACGTGTGATATCACTATTGAACGAGAAGCTCTGCGGCAGATAGTTCAGGTTCTGCGCCTTGATGATATCCAGCCACTTTGAACTACCCTTCAGGTTCTTGAATGGTTCCCAAGTCTTGTACTTCGGTGAGTAGTTGTAACTCATATTGAACTTCCAGCTCTCATCGTTCTCATACACAATCGTCTGACCGGTCTTGTAGCGCTGACTGTACGAATAGCTGAAAGCAAAGTTCGATGGGTCGTATGGCATTGGAACCCGACTCGAATAGGTCGATTTCCAGTTACTCAGTGAGAAGTTCTTGTTCTTCACAATCGATTCCGTCAGATTACTCAAAGAGTCGCGCTCAGCCTTAGTTTCACACTCATCAAGAGCATCAGTCAGAAGCATATCCGTGTCGAACGGGTTATATTTTGGAGCTATCTTCTGCCAAGAATATGAATAGTAGAACGGCAAATTCATCTTCCACTTCTCCGGGAAGAACTTACCCAAGTTGAAGTTGGTGGTAATAGCCCATTCGTAAAGGTTGTCATCACGCCGTGTGGACACACCTTCTTCCAGTCCGCCGAATCCTGCAGTCTCCATGTGTCCTGTCATATTGATACTACCAAGGTCGGACAACTGCACACTCAGATTTCCTTGAGCAGCGATACCACCGTCGTTGTTATAGTCCTGCAAACGCAACTCGTTCACCCAGACCTCGACCGAACCTGTCGAACGGCCATTATTTCTCACACCAATCATCATGGTCCTTACCTCACCTAACGATGGATTACCCATCACACTGATCTTGTTGTTCGGATTGTTTGGGTCGTACTCATAATACAACTGGGTATAGGTTGCCGCTCCTGTTGCTCTTGCCTGATTGCGGGCATGCTTCACAGCGGTAAGGGCCTCGAAGTCGATATCGAGCATATTCTCGGCTGGCCATACGGCTTCACAACCCTTAGTGGTATAAGTATCATAATGTCCTTCAGGTGTCAGCACCAACGGAATCTCATATTCGTAGTAGTTGCTCTTGTAGTCGCTACCCAGACGGATGAACATACTCATCTGGTTGTCTTGCAACTGTTGATCGCCCAACATAGCATTTGCGTGAACGAACATCTGCATATGCTTGTACTTTCGCAAGTCTTTGCTGATATTCCTGTACACAGCACGTGCATCGCCCGATGCCAGATTCTCCACAGTGATAGCCAGCGCTTGCTCGTTCGCCTGAGCCAACTGCGGCTCGTTCGGGTCAACTACGCGAGTCACACCTGGAGGCAATACGTAGTTCACGGGGACCTTATCGTTGTTTTCCTCAATGTTGACAGCTGAGATAAGCACCGAACCGCTCACACTTGGCGTGTTGCCTGTGAACAAAGGCTTTGTGTAACTACGCCACTCACCCTTCACAAGGTTGAGTGAAGCAAATCGCAATACGATAGGTTCTTCGAAGTCGGTGAGGTAAATACGCATGAAACGAATGCTGCTCATATCGCCGATGCTTCCTACTTTCTTGTCGTAGGCATCGAGCGGAATACGGAACTGATACCATGTAGCCTCCTCAGTCTTTCCATTACGTAACTTCACGTTGGTTTTGCGTTCGTCGATGATGAAGTTCTTACCCACCACCATATCCTCAGGACGCATACTGATCTTATACTGGAAATAGTTCTCGTATTCGTTCATCGTGTAGTCCTGGTTCACATCCTCCACATCAGGGGTCGTCTTGTATGCTGTACTATACGACTCATTGCTTTCACTGGTGTTTGGTGAGTTTCCTTCAGGACTGTTAATCAGTTTATAGCGTTCCAGAATCGAAGTACGCTGGTCATCGAAGTCCGAACCACGATAGTAATGATAATTATCACCTGCAGGGTCAGCTGCAATTGAGTCGTAGACAGTCGAACTGACCTTACCACGAATGGCTGCCAGATAATCGGCGTATGCACCATACGTTTTTTCCTCCTCTGAAGTCAATCCGTCCAATCCTACGTCTTGTTTCTGACGAGCGCCGCTTTCGTTACTGAACGAATAAACTACACTCTTCTCGTTCGGAACCCTACCCCATACCGTTTCGTAATACGACGAGGCACCACTGACCGACATACCACTCTCGTAGTATTTCTTTCCGTCCTTCAGTACATCCTCGCTCACCTCACCAAGATTCAAATAGAAGTCTCCTCCGTAGCGCTTTCCGTCGCTCAGGTTCTTGGTATAGATGAACGGGTCGAGCAACCAGAATTCCACATACTGGATGTTGTTCGATTCAAAGTTGCTCAAATATGCATCAATCTTGCGGGTCATACCTCCCCAACGCTTACGAGGATTGTTCAGATGACCATTGACATCAACATCTGTGTCAAGGTTATAAGGACCTCGCTCATTAGGATAATATGCCACATCGAATACCGGGATGGTATTAGCTTCACCTTGGTTCACATCTTTATTCGGATACACCTCACGCACAAACACCTCACGCACATAATGGTTCGACAGCTGGTCCAAGTCACTCTTGATGTGTCCTGGAGTCAACGACGAACTACGACGGGTGAACAGTGGGTCAATGGTGTACCAAGCCAGTCGGGCACGATTGTAGCCATTCTTGATGTCATTACCCAAAGTACCATATTCCAATACTGAAGGTGTCGAACTCAACATCCATGCAGTAGGTGTTCCTTGGTTGTTCTCATTCTTGGTTGTTTCAAAGTCATCGAGATATGATGCGTTGGCTTGCACACCCTTCACCTTTCCGGCTATCAGTTGGGCAAACTCTCCACTGAAATTGATGCTCGAAGGCTGAGTGACTTCGATGAATGGCAACTTATCGATGAGATTCGTGAGCCACTGACTGTTTTGTTTCCAATTGATGTTCAAACCCCATATCATGTTGTTCAGCGGTTCGGTTCCCATCGTCACCTTATTAGTTAAGGGTTGCTCCGACAACTTCATCCAGGTACCACCAAACTGCAAGTTCTTCGAGAAGTCATAGCTCCAGTTCAAACCCAGCATGGTCTTTCGCAGCATATCATAGCTATCCTGACTTTCCAGACTCACCTGCACGTTAGTTCCGGCATCGATGATGCTCTGGTTGATAATGGTCACGGTTCCCTCATAATAGTCTACCGTGTAGTCAGTATTTTCTGTCAGAACCACACCACCGGCACTTACCACAACCGACCCCTTAGGGATGTTTGTTGCTTTCAAATCTATCACACTACCCGACGAGCCTTTATACTCGCCCAGCATCATGAACTTATTCTTCTCAGCAATCTGCTGCGCAACAGTTTTCGTAGAATCATACAGTTCATCGTAACAATACATGTTAGCCAGTGCATCGTCATCCAACTGATCTCTCAGCCAATCACCGAACGGCTCTACTACAGGGAAGATAATCCTTGCATACTGGGTACTAACGGTGTAGCCGTCGATAAAGTCAAACTTACCGTTTGGATTCGTTTTCATGTTGTCATCCAATCGGTCCAGATTCATCATCTTCAACAGCGTCGTCTGCTTGAACTCTCCTTCAGGAATGTACGAAAGCATCACACCTGTCGTATCGCTGAGGTACTTGATATCAAGTTTGAATTTCTCGCGCTCCATCGACCGTGCTCTCAGCGTATATATGTTCTTCATCATCAAGTCCCAGTTACCCATCTTTGGTGAGTTGCTGGTATTCTTCAACAGCTTCACATACAGCGCCTGGTCATTATCTTTGATATCCGAAGAAAACTCACCCACTTGGTAGGTCTGACCGCCATACGTATATTCGTAGGCAATAGCCAACACACTGTTCATGTTCATCTTGCCATGAAGCGACACATAACCCAAGTGTTTGTTCAGCGTATATTCGGATGGTTGCAGCAAGCGGGCGTTTTCCACTTTTTCGTAGTCCACACCTCCCGCCATCACATCGTTCAGTACCGTACTCGCCTGGTCCACATAGCGGGCTTGCGGATAGTTGTTCACGATTTCAGAGTATAGGTTGTTCGCACTGTTCTGCGGCAACGGAGTTCCCACACCCTGCCACTGCGGATTACTGATCTTGGTACGCTCTGCAAGGTCTACGAAACCGATGATATTACGTGTATTCTCTGTAATACCCGATGTATTCGTCACCCATATCTCCACACGGTTTATCGTCGCACCCGATGTGATGGTTGGCAGCGTAGAGCAGGCTTTGTTGTAATTATCACGGAAATACTGAGCCAGGAAGAAGTGCATGTTTTCTTCATAGTTGCTGGCTTCGATCATGAATGTGTCGAGCTGTATACCTCCACGTGTTCCCACTGCTGACGATTGTGACTTCTTCTGCGAGACAACGGTCTGCAAGTTCAGCTTTCCGAACTGTAAATCAGCATGGATACCGAACAGTGCCTGGGCGCCATGTACCAAGGAGTTGTTCGATGGGAAAGATATATTACCAGCCTCCAGTTTCTTGACGATTTCATCCTCCTTACCTTCATACACCAATGCCAGTTTCTTCGCATCGTATGCAAACGTAGCATCTGTACCATAGCCGAGAGAGAAATTCATCTTATCACCAATGCTCGCTGTCACATCCAACTTCACTTCCTCATCGAAATCAAAGTTTGTTGTCTTCCTGTTACGTTCCGAGATGGTTGGGTTGTCTGTAAACTTATAGTTGATACCTGCCTTCAGGCCTGCACTACCGTTCGTACGGATTCTCACACCACCAGGGCCGAATATCTTCTCAGCCGGGCCGAGGTCGAAATGCATATCGGCAAAATCGAACTTCTCCTTGCCTTTGTGTACGAACAAAGAGTCGTTTCGCATCTTGAAGTAATCACTCAGCAACTTACGTGTGTTCCACGTTGCATACTCCTCAGGAGTCATCAGTGTAGGGGCACTCAGGAAGTTATCACCCAACTTCGTACCCACCCTGTAGTATCCACTCTTCTCGTCATACTCTCCCACATTATACTTCAAATTGTCAGGGTCAGCCAAGTCCAACGACGACTCCACCTCCTGCTCTCCCGTAGGGTTATCCGTCTTCTTCACCTTCACATGAGGAAGCGTATCCACAGGCACACCACTCTCCACTTCTCTCTCCATTGAGGGGAAGTCGGAGGTGGCTTCTTCACTCTCCACTCTCCACTCTTCACTCTCCACTCTACGAGAGGATTCTCCTAATGCTGCAAAGCCCACCGCAAACACGATGAGCCATACACTGATACTTGCTAATATTTTATTTTTCGTCTTCAATTCTTCTAAAACCTAATGTCAAAAAGCTAAAGCCTAAAGTCTAAGGTCTAGAGCCTAAAGCCTACAGCATTTTCAACGCCAATTTTATCACCTTCTCAATAGGAGCCTCGGGATCGTCCGTCAGGATGCTCTTCACCACCTTGCTCGTCGGAGCGGGTGGGAATCCCAACATCTTGAGCGCCTCCACAGCCTCATCGTGTACTTCCTTGTTGAAAGCCACAGTCTGCTCTCCGCTAACCGCTAACCGCTCACCGCTATCCGCTAGTCCTAATGACACTACCTTATCCTTCAGTTCCAGGATAATCTTCTGAGCCGTCTTCTTGCCCAGTCCTTTCACGGTAGCCAACAGACGGTCGTTACCCTCAGTGATGATGGTAGCCAGTTCAGGTACAGAGAACGAAGAGAGCACCATACGGGCTGTATTTCCACCTACACCTGAGACTGTGAGCAGCAACAGGAACAGCTCACGCTCCGCCTTACTGGCAAAGCCGAAAAGCACCCATGCATCCTCTCTAATGGCTTCATACACATACAGTTTCGCATCCTGCTTACCCTGAATGGCAGAGTAAGTATTCAGCGATATATTCAAGGCGTAACCAACCCCACCTGCACACTCAATCACAGCAGTTGCAGGGGTCAGGTCGTCAATTTTTCCTTTTACAAAATCTATCATCTTTCTTTGTTTATTATAAATAATAACGTAATTTCCTTTATTTTATTGCCTATTACACAAAAAAAGATGATTATTTAAAGAAGTATTTACTTTCTCCAGTCTGCTCCCCACATCATTTTCTGCCGCAAAGTTGAGATGAAAGTATGTTCAGAATTGGTGACAACTCTTACACAATATGGTGCCTTGCGGATATGCAGATGGATGTTGTCACGATAGCTATGGCTACGTCCGTCGAGCGAGACGAGGAAACTGCCGCTGCGGCTCTCGACACAGAGGTCGATGACCGACTTGTCGTCCACCAAAATGGGGCGCATATTCAGGCTGTGAGGGGCTACGGGGGTAAGTGAGATCGTGTCGAGACAAGGGGTAATAATTGGACCGCCCACACTGAGCGAATAGGCCGTCGAACCTGTCGGGGTACCTACAATCAGTCCATCAGCCTGATAGGTAGTGAGGTACTCACCATTGACGGAGGTGTGGATAGAAATCATCGCCGAGATGTCGTGTTTCAGGATGGCAATCTCATTTAGGGCAAACGGATAGCCTTCGAGCTGTAGTTCGTCGCAAGTGAGTTCGATGACACTATGATTTGCCACCTCATACTGCCCTTTCACCAGTCGCTTCATCACCTGCTCTATCTCATCGGGCGAGAAGTTAGCCAGGAAGCCCAGACGACCGGTGTTCACTCCTACAATAGGTATCTGACGTGCACCCACTTTACTTGCCACATCGAGGAATGTGCCGTCGCCACCCATACACACCACGATATCGGCATCGAATGTTTCGCCGTGTGCATCATCGATGATGTGACACTGCGGCACACTGATCTGAAGATTGTCTGTCAGAAAGGCATAAAACGAAGCTGGAATCAGCAGTTCGGCCTTCAGTTCCGAGGCCAAGGCAAAGAACTTCTGAACAGCTACCGATTTTCGTTCTTGGTAGATGTTTCCGAATAACGCTATCTTAAATTTTCCCTGTTGCATATACTATTTTCACCTTTTTTATCTAAAATATTCTTAACTTCTGCACGTCCTACGATTATTTTCGCTAATTTTGCGTGCAAATATACAAAAATTCGGTTAAGCGAGCACAATAAAAGCTTGTTTTTATTGCCGAGCGGTAGTATTTTATTCAAAATTTAGAACCTCATTGATAGAAAGAAGGATAAAAATGACAAATTTAAGTGTAAATATCAATAAAGTGGCAACAATCAGGAATGCACGAGGAGGCAACAACCCTGATGTTTGTCAGGTTGCCCTCGACTGCGAAACATTCGGAGCCGATGGAATTACGGTGCATCCCCGACCCGATGAACGACATATCCGCTATCAGGATGTGCGCGACCTGAAACCCATTCTGAAGACAGAATTCAACATCGAAGGTTATCCCCAGCGTAGCTTCATCGATTTGGTCACATCAGTATGTCCCACACAGGTGACACTTGTGCCCGATGCACCTGCTCAGATTACATCCAATCACGGTTGGAACACCAAGATGAACCTCGAAATGCTCACCGATATCGTAGCTGAGTTCAAAGAAAAAAACATCCGCGTATCGATTTTCGTCGATGCCAACCCCGAGATGGTGGAATATGCAGCACGTATAGGTGCCGACCGCGTGGAACTCTATACAGAACCATACGCTACCTATTATCAGCGCAACCCCGAGGTAGCCATCCGCCCCTTCATCGAAGCAGCCAATCAAGCACGCCAGTGCGGACTGGGACTAAACGCTGGTCACGACCTGAGCCTTCAGAATCTGGGCTATTACCTCAAGCAGATACCGTTCACTGACGAAGTCAGCATCGGACACGCCCTCATCTGCGATGCACTCTATTTAGGATTAAAAGAAACTATCAAACAATACAAAGAACTATGCAAGAATTAAGTATCCTTGAACTCGCAAAACAAGGTGGATGGATCATGATTGTACTGGCCATCCTGTCTATCATCGCTGTCTATATCTTTACCGACCGCTTCATTGCCATCCGCAATGCAGGCAAAGTGGACAAACTGTTTATGGACCGCATTCGTGACTATATCAAAAACAACGATGCACGTAGTGCCATCAACTACTGCCGTGTGACCAACACCACCACATCACGCATCATCGAGCGTGGCATCAGCCGCATCGGACGTCCTGCACCCGAAATCCAGGCAGCCATCGAAAACACAGGCAATCTGGAAGTCGCACAGTTAGAGAAACGTCTGCCTGTACTCGCAACCATCGCAGCCGGTGCACCAATGATTGGATTCCTTGGTACGGTCATCGGTATGGTCGAAGCTTTCTGGCAGATGTCAAACGCAGGAGGCAACCTTGACATCAGCATGCTGTCGAGCGGTATCTATCAGGCAATGGTGACCACCGTGGGAGGTCTCATCGTCGGTATCATCGCCCTGTTTGCCTACAACTACCTCGTATCGAAAGTTGACGGCGTAGTGAACGAAATCGAACGCGAATCACTGTCATTCATGGACTTAATGAACGAATAACGTTATGGCATTAAAACGCAGAACAAAGATAACCCCGACCTTCTCGATGTCATCCATGACGGACATCATCTTCCTGCTGCTCATCTTCTTCATGATTACCAGCACGATGATTGCCCCCAATGCCATCAAGGTGCTCCTGCCACAAAGCAAGCAGCAGTCGGTGGTAAAGGCCAAGTCGTATGTCACTATCGACAAGGACCTTAATCTCTATGTTGCTGTGGGTAACGGAAATGCACAACCTGTCACACTCGACGAACTGCCCAACGTGATTGGACAGGCCACCAACGACTCGACAGAGATGTTCGTATCGCTCTATGCCGATGAATCCGTACCCTACAAGCATATCGTGGAAGTACTCAACGTAGCCAATGAGAACCATTTCAAGATGGTACTCGCTACCCGCCCCCCAGAGAAGAATTGAAGCGCAAAAGTCTAAGGTCTAAAGCCTATTAACAAATGAGTAAAGACAAAAAACGTAGAGTCATATCAACCATCACGACGATAGCAGTCCATCTGCTCTTGCTCATCATCTTGATGTTTGTCACCCTCAAGGTCGCCAAACCCGATACCCTCGAGGATGGAGTTCCTGTGCTCTTAGGTAATGTCGAAGATGCCGCAGGCCCCGACCTCAATTCCCTGCCGGCCGAGCAAGAGGAGGCAGACCTGCCCGAACAGGAAACAGAGCCAGAGGAAGTCGAGAACATCCCGGAACCCACTTCTGTCACTCCACCCACTCCTGCCACTCCTCCTACTCCTGCCACTCCTCCACCTCCACAAATAACTCAGACGCAAGAGAGATCGATTGCAGCCGAGGAAGCCAAGAAGAAGCGTGAGGAAGAAGCCGCCAAGAAGCGAGCCGCTGAAGAAGCTGCAAAGAAAGCAGCTGCTGAGGAAGCTGCACGAAAGAAAGCAGCAGAAGACGCAGCACGTAAGAAGGCTGCAGAGGAGGCTGCACGTAAAAAAGCAGAAGAAGAGGCAAAACGCAGAGCTGAAGCCGAAGCAGCACGTAAGAAGGCTGCTGAGGAAGCAGCCCGCAAAGCCGCTGTCAACAGCAAGGTATCAGGTGCATTCGGAAACGGAGGCAACCAAGGGAGCAGTGGCTACACCACAGGAGATGGCAACCAAGGCAGTCCTACAGGCAATAGCACCAGCGGAGCAGTCTCAGGAACAGGTGGTGTAGGAAATGCAGTTGTAGGTTCACGAAAAGTAATCTTCCTTGCCGAACCAGCTTACAACGACCCAACCAGTGAAGGTCAGGTTGTAGTAGCCATTACCGTCAACGCAGCAGGAACAGTCATCTCTGCTTCCATTAAGAGCGCAACGACCACCTCACCAGCCTTGCGTAATTCAGCCATCGAGGCCGCACGCAAGTCATCCTTCACCTCTGGCGCCAACAACGAACAAGGAACCATTACCTACAAGTTCAAGCAGAAATAGTAAATGGTAAATGGCTAAATGGTAAATGAACGCTGTTAACAAAGCCTTTCACCGTCTCGAATGGAAGCAGCAACACTATCAGCCTACCATCGAGAAGTCCGACGAGGAACATGTGTGTGCATACTGCAACGAGCACTACACAGGCAACTACTGTCCCCAGTGCGGTTTGCAGTATGGGCGTGAGCGATTCACCTGGAAAAGCGTCGCCCTCAATATGATGGACCTGTGGGGAATGGGCAATCGCAACATTGCCGTCACCCTGTGGCACCTCGTCTGGCGTCCAGGCTACATGATAGGCGACTACCTGCGCAACAAACATCGAGCCTACTTCCCACCCGTACCCCTTTTGGTCGTCACCTGTCTGCTCTTCACCCTCATGGTCAGCACACTCCACATCTCGTGGAACACCGATCTCGACACTGCCTACAAGGTAGAATTCGAAAAAGAATACGAAAAAGGAATCAATCTATCCAAGCAACTACCAGGAGTAGAAGTCGAGGAAGTAAAGAAAGACCAGGAGACGCTTGAGTTCGAAAAAATGTTCGATCAGCGGATGGAATCGTTGAACGAACTACTGAAAGCACAGCAACAATGGTGTCGCGACCACATCGAGTACGCACTCCTCATATCCAACATCTTCATGATACTTGCAGCAGGATGGGTATTCCGGTTCTCACCACGAATGGGAAAGCTGACCCTTGTGGAGAGTTTCTATGCCCAGATGTACATCGATTGCCAGATGATGCTCATCACCATCCCCTACACACTCATCACCTGGCAAGTGTACGAAGCCTTCATCCTGCCCTACCTCCTGCCATTCCCCATCACCCTCATTGTGCTCATCTACGACTACTACCAACTGTGCGGTTTCACCCTCTGGGGCACCATCTGGCGTCTCGCCATGATGCTGATCACCCTCCTCAGTGCCAGCATCTTCCTCTCAACCATAGGCGTGTGCCTCTACCTTTTCCTCCCCCTCATCGGACAATAAACGAAACAGCCCCAGCACCCTTCGGTGTTGAGGCTTTTTGTTTTCCGGCATATTGTTACTCCACGATAATTACTCCACGATATAGGCTTTCAAGACCTTCATTTCGGACTTGGGGCGATTGTTGTCATCGACCTTGGTCTTCTCGATGGTCTGAACCACTTTCATCCCTTCGACTACTTCACCAAACACGGTGTACTCTCCATCGAGCCACGGGGCACCTCCATAGGTGCGGTAGTCGCGTGTCTGCTGCTCATTGAAAGGTGTAGGTGGATTCTCTGACACTTCGTAGGTGGCATCGTCATGGAGTTTCTCCAGAAGGTTGCTCACTCCCTTCGTGTCGCGTGCCTTGCGCATCGCTTCGAGTTTTGCTGAATTCTCCTGCACTCGCTGTGCATAGAGCAACTCGACTGCCTGCTGGGTGCGTACTGCATTGAGTTCACGCAGTTGGTCATCGTTGAAGCTGCGTCCTGTGACGATATAGAACTGATAGTGGTCGGATTTCTTTCCAGGATTGACATCGTCGCCTTCGCGTGCAGCTGCCACCACTCCCCGCTTATGATAGTGTCTGGGGAAATGGATTTCGGCAGTAATCCACTCGGAAGAATCGGATGCGATGGTGTCGCCGTTTGCATCGAATTTCACCGGTTGTTCACCCGTCTGAATCATGAAGTTACGGATGATGCGATGCCACATCACACCATCGTACTTGCCGTCCTTCACGTTCTGGATGAAGTTGTCACGATGGATAGGTGTGTCGTTGTAGAGCTTGATGCGGATATTACCCGCAGTGGTCTCGAGCATCACCTCGGTCTCCTTTTCACCCGTCTGCCCGTTGCAGGACATGAAGGTGAAAAGGATGACACAACATCCGATGAGCAGTTTAATGTTCATCTTTCTGATATTCGTTTACTGTTGCGGTTTCCAGATTCTCGTATGCCAAGTTCTCGTGCAGGGTGGTATATGCACAACTCTCTACAAACATAGCAAATGGAACTGCAAAGAGGACTCCGATGCAGCAGCATAAGTATCCGAGGAGTATGATGCCGAATTCACAGAGCTGCAGTCCAAAGACACTCCAGAAGTTGCCCTTCGTCATCTTCCAGCTGGCAGAAATAGCTTCACCGATTCCTGCTTCTGGATGGTCGAGGATGTACCATTCGGCGAATGCGAGACGGATTGCGAAGAAGATACCTGGAATGACACAAAGAGCAGTACCAATACCAACTATCAAACCTACAATGACGCATACTGCAAAGTACTTCAGATAGGTCATGGCTGACATCTTAAAGCCTTCCAATGACACTTTCGCCATGATGCCACGAGTAAGTTTGAGGATGGTGGCACAGAAGCCTGCAAGGAAGAGCACATAAACCACTGTCTGAATAATAGACACAATGATGCTTGCAGCTGAAGTTGAAGAAGAGTTTAATAACTGCATCATGGCATCAGGGTCGTTCTGGGTCAAAGCTTTCGTATAACCTTCCATGAACCCGGATGGCAATGTGAAGGAGTTGAGAATACTGGTAATGATACCAATTACTAATACAAACAATGCAAGCAGCAAACCATGCTTTTTCGCAAGTTCCCATCCTTGGGAAATTGACTCTGATACTGAAAATGAATTCATAATCTTGTTTACAATTTAAAAGTTACTAATGTTTTGATTATTCTCTATTTGTAGATTTTGCATAATAAAATCCTGCTAACGCTGCTAAGGCGAGAAGGAACACTCCTAATATGATATAGGTAGGAACAGGAGAGGAAGGTTCGACGGCCTCATCCTTCACTCCTCGCAACTGGTCAACCGCCACAACCTTACTCATCAGATAGTCCACGGTACGCTGATCGGGACTGACTCCGAAGGTCTCTGCACACGATGCTGGCAACAGGGACAGGATCTCGTCGAGCGCATAATCACCCTTACTACTTGCCGGAGGCAGAATCATCAGACTGATTTCCACATTCTTCGTACGGCACACCTCGCTCAGATTGTTTCGCACATCGACATACGCCTCGGGGTTCAGTCGCTCCTGAATCGCATCAGGACTATGATGGAAGAAATCGGACAGCACAAACGCACGCACATAGCGGCTATTGCTGTGACAAATGAGTGAATCCAACGCTTTGAGCATCTGCCCCATGTCGCTATATTGGTAGAAATCACTATCTACGATATCGTTCTTTGCTGCCACCGTCTTGGCGAAGTTATACACGTGCAGTTCATCGTGCTTCGTAGCCACGACATAAAACGTGTCGATGGCATGCTGGATGCTCTCAAGATAGATATTCCGCTCGCCCGACACATCGACCAACCACAGATAATCCACCTTCTCCACCTGCGCAGTTGCACGCTGACAAATGCCTGTCACACATAGCAACATCACACTAATCATTATTCTCAAATGTCTTAACATCACAATCTCTTTCTTTTCAAGGGGCAAAGATACAAAATAATTCATAATGCATAATTCATAATTCATAATTTTTAGAGCATAATGCATAAGTTTTTCGATTTTGGCAGACAATATGGCAGATTTGGCAGAAAAAAAGAATACTCAGTCGTCAATCTTTGCACTTTTGTCAAACTTGGCATCTGATTTGCAGAAAGTGAATATGTCAACGATGATTAAATCGCTAAATAGTAAATAGAAAATCATAAAAACAGTAAATAAGATTATGGGAAAAATTATTGGAATTGACTTAGGAACCACAAACTCATGTGTTTCTGTATTCGAAGGCAACGAACCAGTTGTCATCGCAAATAGTGAAGGTAAGCGCACTACGCCATCTATCGTAGGATTCGTAGACGGTGGCGAACGCAAAGTGGGTGATCCTGCAAAGCGTCAGGCTATCACAAACCCGAAACGTACGGTGTTCAGTATCAAGCGTTTCATGGGTGAGACCTACGATCAGGTACAACAGGAAATCGCACGCGTACCTTATTCTGTAAAGAAAGGCGACAACAACACTCCACGTGTTGATATCGACGGACGTCTGTACACACCACAGGAAATCTCTGCCATGATTCTTCAGAAGATGAAGAAGACTGCCGAGGACTATTTGGGCCAGGAAGTGACAGAGGCTGTCATCACCGTACCTGCATATTTCTCTGACTCACAGCGTCAGGCAACGAAGGAAGCCGGACAGATTGCCGGTCTCGATGTGAAGCGTATCGTGAACGAGCCAACTGCTGCCGCATTGGCATACGGTATCGACAAGGCCAACAAAGATATGAAGATTGCCGTGTTCGACCTTGGTGGTGGTACATTCGATATCTCTATCCTCGAATTCGGAGGTGGTGTGTTCGAAGTGCTCTCAACCAACGGTAATACTCACCTGGGTGGTGACGACTTCGACCAGGTCATCATCGACTGGATGGCATCAGAGTTCAAGGCAGAAGAAGGTGTAGACCTTACGCTCGATCCAATGGCTATGCAGCGTCTGAAGGAAGCTGCTGAGAAGGCAAAGATTGAGCTGTCAAGTTCATCACAGACTGAAATCAACCTGCCATACATCACCGTCGCAAGCGGTATGCCAAAGCACCTTGTAAAGACCCTTACACGTGCTAAGTTCGAATCATTGGCTCACAACCTCATCCAGGCTTGTCTCGAACCATGTAAGAACGCCATCCGCGATGCTGGCATCAGCACCAGCGACATCGACGAAGTAATCCTCGTAGGTGGTTCAACACGTATCCCTGCTGTGCAGAAGATTGTGGAAGACTACTTCGGCAAGGTACCTTCAAAGGGTGTGAACCCAGACGAAGTGGTAGCCGTAGGTGCTGCCATCCAGGGTGCTATCCTTAATAAAGAAGAAGGTGTGGGCGACATCGTACTCCTCGATGTAACTCCATTGTCAATGGGTATCGAGACACTCGGCGGTGTGATGACCAAACTCATCGATGCCAACACCACCATCCCTTGCAAGAAGAGCGAGACCTTCTCGACTGCTGCCGACAACCAGACCGAAGTAACCATCCGTGTGCTTCAGGGTGAGCGCCCAATGGCCAACCAGAACAAGCAGATTGGTATCTTCAACCTCACAGGTATCGCACCGGCACGTCGTGGTATCCCACAGATCGAAGTATCGTTCGACATCGATGCCAATGGTATCCTCAACGTAAGTGCCAAGGATAAGGCAACAGGAAAGGAGCAGTCAATCCGCATCGAAGCTTCATCAGGTCTGTCAGAGGACGAAATCAACCGCATGAAGGCAGAGGCAGAAGCTAATGCAGAGGCAGATAAGAAGGAGCGCGAGCGTGTCGACAAACTCAACCAAGCTGACTCGATGATCTTCTCAACCGAGAACTTCCTCAAGGAGAATGGTGACAAACTGCCAGCCGATCAGCGTCCAGCCATCGATGCTGCACTCAACAAACTGAAAGATGCCCATAAGGCAGGCGACGTCAATGCCATCGACACTGCCATCAACGAACTCAACAACGTGATGCAGGCAGCCAGCCAGCAGATGTACTCTCAGGCAGGCGGACAGCAGGCAGGACCAGGTGCAGGCTTCAATGGCGGTGCTCAGGGAGGTCAGCAGACTTCAGGTGGCAGCAACCCAGCTGACGACGTACAGGATGCAGACTTCGAAGAAGTTAAGTAACCACATATCTATGTGAAATCCGAGTAACAACCCGTTGCTCGGATTTTGTTGTTTCAAATACATCGTAAATGAATAAAGAATATATCGTAACAGCACGAAGCAATCAGGTGGCAAAGAATGGGAGTCATTATGCCAACCTGAAAGTGACAGCACAGAAGGGTGAAAGCTTCAACGTCACAGTGTGGGACATGAGCGAGAGCGAAGGGCCACATGTTGAAGATATCGTTATGCTCGATTTGGATGCTTTGAAAAGCATCAAGTTTCCCAAGATGGCTGACTTCGGGTGGTTCCGTAGTTGCAGGAAGGCCACTGAGAACGACCCACTCTACCAATTGATTCCACGACCCATCGCCAAAGAGGATTGGGACCTGTGCATCAACCACATGTTGGATAATTGCA
Source organism: Bacteroidaceae bacterium (assembly GCA_017529865.1). Taxonomy (GTDB): domain Bacteria; phylum Bacteroidota; class Bacteroidia; order Bacteroidales; family Bacteroidaceae; genus Colivivens. Next base: position 40,436 of record JAFXNA010000012.1, on the reverse strand, counting down.
GCGACACCACCCTGATGGAGTTCATCCAACAGGAGCGTGACAACTTATATGAACAATACAGCAACCAAACAGCAGCTACCTCGCTGCATCATGCCTTTAAGGGCGGACTACTGAACCACACTTACGAGCTGCTCCACATGCTCGAGGGGCTATACCCCATGCTCCCTCCCTTGAAACTGGAACGATGCATCATCGCCATCCTCTTTCATGACTATGGCAAACTGAAGGAATACGATGAGAACATGGAGGGTACCAAGTATATGTACCTTATGGGGCACACCTACATCTCCGCACATGTTCTCCACAACAAACTCAATGCTGCAGGTATCAGCAACGAGGAAACCATCCGCATCGTCCATTGTGTCCTCGCTCACCACGGCCAGTTGGAATTCGGCAGTCCAGTAGTGCCCTGCACTCAAGAAGCCTTGGTGGTGCACTACATCGACAACCTCAGTGCCCGCACCTATGCTTGCGATGAAACAGCAAACATGGAGAAATGCTTTGCTTTGGGAACGAAAGTAATAAAGGGGTAATGGTTAAAGGTTATTGGTTATAGGTTATTGGTTATTGAAGCTTAGTAGCTTAATAGCTTAGTAGGTTAATAGGTTTATTGATAATGGTTATTGGTTATAGGGACAAAGTGAGAGGTGCAGGTTTTCACAACCTGCACCTCTCTTACATTGAATAATAATAATCCTATATTGTTATGTCGTCATGAGTAATTTCTTGATTATCTGCGAGCAAACTGACCGAAGCGTGGAGCTCCCCAAGGGGTAGCGTGGATGCGGTGGCGCTGTGGGAATTCAGGAGCCTTTGCTGCAGGGCGGAGTTCCTTCTGCACGCTTGCGATAGCACTTGCAAGAGCCTTGCTGCTTACCTGGGTACCGTTGATCACTACTGTGTTGTCCTTTGCATTGACGATGATGTCCATGAGTTCAGGAACAGAAAGTTCGTAGTTGCACTGGTAGTAGTCAGCGTTGCGGTCCTTTGGCATGACGTTCACGTTGCCTTCGCTGAGTTCGCTTGTGAGGACGCTTTCACCGTTTGTATTGATGATGTCGAAATTGAAATCTACTGCCTCGCTAGCTTCCTCGATGATGCTGAGGATGCACTGGTTGGTAGCGCGGTCGAATCCGAGACCTACCTCCATGTTGGTTGTTACTGGTGCGTAGTACACTGTTGAGTTCTGAGCGTTTGCACTTACAGTTGCGATGAGACTTGCGATTGCGATTACTAATGACTTCATAATTTGTTTCCTTTCTTAATTTTTAGTTTGTTATTATTTTTTGTTATTTAGTTCTTTAGTTGTGAGGCTCCTGTTTTCCAACCTCGTACATCTCTTTGATACCGCAAGTCCGAAATCGATTAAATTCCGAAATCCTAAACCTTGTAGGGATTTCCCTACCACCAAGGGGGAAATAACGGTTAGCGACCCTTTTTATTCCATTATAACGTTAAAACGAAACATAGCCGCCAAAACTCTAAACTTTTAAATATAGGTGTTCAAAACTTGAATCGATTCATCCGATCGATTGAATCGATTCAATGGATGAGTTGAATCGATTCAAATTTCTGACAGTATTAATAGCCCGCTTTTTCGTATGTGTCTAGTGACTTTTCCTGATTTCACAAATTGGGCGAAAGAGTGTCAAGCTATTTCAGTATAAGACGTACTATTTGTAGCCCCTAGGGGTTGCTTGTTTTTATATTGGCTAATGCAGGCGTTTGTGTCAATTTCTATATTATTGCTTTTTATTTATTTCAGGAATTCAATCTCGACGATGCGTAGCGGTTGGACCTTCGCATTGGGTGTGCTAGTTGCATCCAGCTCATTGGCTTTACCGCCTGCCACTTCTGTGATGTTCTGGAATCGTGCGGCTTCAGGGTCGTTGAAGTTGGCTTCCCTTGCTTGTGCCTTTGATTTGTCAATAGCTCTGATGGTGAATGTCTTAGCTTTCACTGGATGTGCTATCTGGAGATGTACATATCCGAGGCTGGTGGGGGTGATGCCTCGCCATAGAATATTACCTTCTGCCTCTACCTCGAGTGCATAGTTCGTGGAGCGCCACCCTGCCATCTTCACACAGATGTCATTGATAGGTGCTGCTTCGCTCAAAGTATAGGTCACAGATGTACCTCCTCGCCATTCGCTCAGTTCGTTGTCATCGTAGCTGTTGCGAAGGGTCTCCTGGTTTACTTCGGATATGGCAGCTACGATATCAACACCCACCTTGGTTTGCAGATATGTAGGATGCATCGTACGTTTGGCTGGTACGAGATGAACTTGTGGAGCCTGATTGCGTTGTAGGGTAGGCCGATGTGTCTCGAGGGTCATCTGACTGAGAGGAAGTCCTTCTGCTTGTGCTTTCAGTGTGACACATCCGGCTTTGGTTGTACTGCGAATGAGCACTCTGTTCACGCCACATTCCACGGGTAGAGCCTTTGAGAGGATATAGTTGTCGGGACCTTGTGCAATACCTCCTCGCCATTCTGCAGGACCTTCAAGGGTAAAGCTGACCATCCGGTTGTCGAGGGGGCAGCGGCGACCTTCACGATCGACTACTTCGAACTGTACCAATACCAAGTCGGCTCCATCAGCTTGCCATCCTTGAGGATTTTCGATTGTTGTCAGCTTCAATGCAGCAGGTTCGCCTACAGTCTGAAGACGGTAGTTTGATACTTCCCTTCCTGCATCGTCACGACTCACTGCCTGCAGGATGCCTGCCTCCCAGTTCACGTCGTGCCAAGTATGGAGGAAATGGTAGCTTTGTTCTCCTTTTCCCAGACTTTTGCCATTGAGAAACAGTTCGACATTCGGAGCATTCGACACTACGTAGACAGGTTTCTTCACTCCTTGCTGATAGTTCCAATGACCTATGATATAAGTTTGGAAGGAATCGGTATCAACCCATCCGTGCCACATGACCTGATGGGCGTAGAATCCGTCTTTGGGGATTCGCATAGCATCGGTCACTCCGCTCCGACGATAGTTTTCTTCCCCACGGTGATGGGTATTAGTATCGCTGAACACAATTTTCACACCTCCACTGCTGACACGTGTGCCTGTACCTGGCCGTTCGCGCCAGTAGTCGTACCAACGGCGGACAAGTTCGACTGCAAATTCATCCTGATTGTGGTTGTAAGCGTTGGCTGGCTGCCCGTTATGGAGCGGACCTGCACCTTCTTGATGATATGGATAGCTGTAGCTGTCCCAATACTTACGCAGTCCTTCATCACGACAATACTCCATTGCCCACATGGGGTGTTTCTTGCTCTTGTTGATGTAGAGCATCTCACCTCCATATTCTGCCTCATCAATATCTAGCATCTCACGGCTTCCGATGGCCCGTCCTCCGTGAGGGTCGAACTGGTCACGGATGGCTTTCATTTCCAACATATGAGCGCGGCTGATGGATTCGTTTCCCCCCTCATAGAAAATGATGCTAGGATTGTTTCGATTGTAGATGATGGCATCGCGCATGAGTTCGGTACGCTGTCGCCAGCGAGGTCCCTCGACATCTTTTTCCCCGTCGCCTGCAGGCATAGCTTGCATCAGTCCCACTCGGTCGCACGACTCCACATCCTGTTACCAAGGAGTGATATGCATCCATCGTACCAGATTGGCTCCGCTCTCCACCATCAGCCCATTGGAATAGTCGCTCAGCCATGCAGGAACGGAGATGCCTACAGCTGGCCATTCGTTGCTGGTGCGCTGAGCATAACCTTTCACCTGAATGACCTGTCCGTTGAGCCAAATCAGTCCGTTAGCAAAGCGGGTTGTACGGAACCCCGTTCGAGTCACAACTTCATCAAATACCTTCCCTTTCACATCAGTCAACTGGGTGACAACATCATATAGATTACCTTCGCCGATGCTCCACCACTGCACGTTCGCAATTCGATATGTCTGTCGGATGATGCTTTTCTCACCAGGCTGAAGGTTGACCAAACGGGCAGGCTCTATGGGACCTTCAACTTGCAAAGCTGAAGGAAACTGTACCTGCATATGCATCTGGCGTGACTGTTTGCTGTCGTTTTTGACTTCTGTCTCAACAGCAACGGTGGCAGTATGCTGCTGGATGTTGGCATCAGTCAGATAGACATACGTTCCAGTGGTTTGCAAGTTGGAATAGAGGGGTAGGGTCTGATAAACTTCGTCTGTGATATGTAACCACACATTTTTCGTGATACCTCCATAGTTAGCATTAAAATTCTTATCGTTCCATTGATAAGGACTGTTTGACGACTTCTCGCGATAGTTCCAACTATTATCAGTTTTCACTTCGATGTGGTTCTTCCCTTTTTTTATATAAGGTGTAATATCGAATCCAAAAGCCATTGCACCGTTTTCGCTGATGCCCACTGAATCACCATTGACATAGACTTCGCCAGCCTGACGAACTCCTTCAAACTCGATAAAGACCTTCTTGCCTTTCATGTTGGGCAAGGTAAACACCTTCCTGTACCACACTACATCGGTAGGCAGCTGTTCGATGGAAACTCTGTATGCATCGTCTTCGTTCCATGCACGAGGTAGGGTGACCGAATGATTGGCTTCACCAATGGTCCATTCGGCATTGAAAGGAATACGTCGCTGTGCTGTTGCCAAACATGTTGAGACAATCAGCATGGAGGTTATGAATATGAGTCGTTTCATATCGTTATCTACGTTTGTTATTATTAATAAAAAAAGAGTCATATCCTTCAACGGACCTGACTCTCTCCTACTAATTTACACTATTAATCACCTAAATCAGTGATAAAAAAAACTAAGTGCTTCTTTTGAATCCGATGCAAAGGTACAAAATAATTCATAATTCATAATACATAATTCATAATTATTTTACAAAATAGTGCGTTTTTTGTCTTTTTTTTGTAATTTTGCAGCAAAATTGCATAATTGACGATGAAAAAGAATCAATTGATACTGAAGGATACGTCGTTTGTGGAGCTGATGGCACGTCGTATTTTCAATGTGCTGATTGTGGCCAACCCTTACGATGCCTTCATGTTGGAGGACGATGGCCGTATTGATGAGAAGATATTTGATGAGTACTCGAAACTGGGACTGCGCTATCCTCCCCGCTTCTTCCGTGCAGCAAACAAGGACGAGGCAACTGAACTGATGCGTGGCACAAAGTTCGAGCTGGTCATCTGTATGCCTGGTAACGACAGCAACGATGTGTTCGACATTGCCCGCACCATCAAAGGTGCTTTTCCTGATATCCCTATCGTGGTACTCACTCCTTTCTCTCACGGTATCACGAAGCGTATGGAGAATGAAGATCTGAGCATCTTCGAATATGTGTTCTGCTGGTTGGGTAATACCGATTTGCTCTTGAGTATCATCAAACTGATGGAGGACAAGATGAACCTGGAACACGACATCAAGACGGCTGGTGTGCAGATGGTGCTCTTGGTGGAAGATGGCATCCGGTTCTATTCGAGCATCCTGCCTAACCTCTATAAGTTCGTGCTACAGCAGAGTCTGGAGTTTGCCACAGAGGCACTGAACTCGCAATTGGAGACGCTGCGTATGCGTGGACGTCCAAAGATTGTGCTGGCACGTACATACGAAGAGGCATGGGAGACATACTATAAGTTCAAGGACAACACATTGGGAGTGATCAGCGACTGTGAGTTCCCCAAGGATGGGAAGAAGGACAAGTTGGCAGGTTTCAAACTGCTGAGTGCCATCCGCGCTGAGGACGAATATGTGCCGCTCATCATGGAGTCATCGGAACTGGAGAACAAGGAGCTGGCACGTCAATGTCATGCCAGTTTTATCGACAAGAACTCGAAGAAGCTGGACATTGACCTGCGTGATTTGGTTCGCCGCTATTTCGGCTTTGGCGATTTCATCTTCCGCAATCCCGACACAATGGAGGAGGTGGCTCGCATCAAGAACCTGAAGGACCTGCAGGACAATATCTTCACTCTGCCTCGCGAATCGCTGATGTATCATGTGTCGCGCAACAATGTGAGCCGTTGGTTAGGTTCACGTGCGCTGTTCCCCATCTGCGACTTCCTGAAGAAAATCACTTGGCGCACCCTCCAGGATGTGGATGCCCATCGCCAGTATATCTATGATGCTATTGTGAGCTATCGTAAGATGAAGAATCGTGGTGTGGTAGCTACCTTCCGTCGTGACCGCTTCGACCGCTTCTCGAACTTCGCTCGTATCGGTGAAGGTTCTCTGGGCGGTAAGGGTCGTGGACTGGCATTCCTCGATAACATCATCTCACGCTACGACGAACTCAACCAGTTTGAAAATGCCGAGGTAACCATCCCTAAGACAGTGGTGCTGTGTACGGATATCTTCGATGAGTTTATGGATACGAACGAGCTGTATCAGGTGGCATTGAGCGATGCATCGAACGATGAGATACTGCATCAGTTCCTGCATGCACGTCTGCCTGAGCGGTTGGCGGAGGACCTCATGGCCTTCCTCGATGTGGTGAAGGCACCGATTGCCATCCGTAGTTCGTCCCTGCTCGAAGATGCCCACTATCAGCCCTTCGCAGGGGTGTACAGTACCTATATGATTCCGTATGTGGAAGACAAGTATTTCCACCTGAAACTGCTGAGCGATGCCATCAAGAGTGTGTACGCCTCTGTGTTCTTCAGCGACTCAAAAGCCTACATGACCGCTACGAGCAATGTGATTGACCAAGAGAAGATGGCTGTCATCCTGCAAGAAGTGGTGGGTACACAATACGGTGATTACTTCTACCCCAACATATCGGGTGTAGCTCGCAGCATCAGCTACTACCCCATCGGCGACGAGAAAGCCGAAGAAGGTACGGTGAACCTGGCAATGGGACTGGGTAAATATATCGTGGATGGCGGCATGAGCCTGCGTGTCTGTCCTGCTCACCCACATCAGGTGTTGCAGACCAGCGAGATGGAGATTGCCCTGCGTGAAACGCAGACCTACCTGCTAGCCCTCGATACGAAGAACATACGCGATGACTTCAAGGTGGACGACGGGTTCAACCTTGTGAAACTCATGGTGCGCGATGTCGAGAACAATGGTTCGCTGCAATACATCTGCAGCACCTACGACCCCTACGACCAATGCATCTACGATGGATTCTACGAAGGTCGCAATCGTAAACTCATCACCTTTGCAGGCGTATTGCAACAAGGGGTGTTCCCTCTGCCCGAAATCCTGCAGATGATTTTGAAGTTCGGACAGGAAGAGATGCGCCGCCCCGTGGAGATTGAGTTCGCCGTGAGACTCAAGCCCGACAAGACAGGCGAGTTCTACCTGCTGCAGATACGTCCGATGGTGGACAATAAGATGATGATTGATGAAGACCTCACAGAGATTCCCGACTCCGACTGCATCATCCGCAGCCACAACGCAATCGGGTGTGGTGTGATGAGCGACATTTGCGATATCGTCTACGTGAAGACGAAGGGCTACTCAGCATCCAACAATCCACGTATCGCCGATGAGGTAGAACGAATCAATCGGGGATTCCTCGATGCAGGCAAGTCGTACGTTCTTGTAGGTCCAGGCCGCTGGGGCAGCAACGACTCTTGGTTGGGCATCCCTGTGAAGTGGCCGCATATCAGTACCGCCAAACTCATCGTCGAAGCCGGACTGAAGGACTATCGTGTGGAACCCTGTCAGGGCACCCACTTCTTCCAGAACCTAACCTCGTTTGGTGTGGGCTATTTCATCGTCAACGACTATATCGGCGATGGCATCTACGACATCGACTACCTCAACAGCCTCCCTGCTGTCCAAGAGACCGATTTCGTTCGCCATGTGCGACTCCCCAAACCTGTCACCATCAAGATTGACGGCATGAAGAAAGAGGGTGTGGTAACAAAATAACAAAAGAAAAGCAGGAGTTCAGTTGAACCCCTGCTTTCTATTTTTATCGCTTCACTTCCGACTCTTTGCCGAAGAGGTAGGAAGTGCTGTAGTCGCCGAAGTCGACGACAATCTTTTCGAATACAATGCCCGAATGACGTGGATGGATAACCAGTTCATGGGTCTCACCACTGCCTACAGGGAGTGTCACGGTGTTTTCTACTACACGACGTGCGATGGTAGGATAGAACACACTATACTGATAAGGCTGCTTGTCAACCAAATTCTTGTTGAAGTTCACCACTGCAGGTTCTGAACCATCGAGGCTGACAGTATATTCATGTCCACCACGATTCTCGAAATCTAGGGTTGACTTCACCACAACAAGCACCTTCACTTCTGAAGGATGATTGGCTGGAAGGGTAAATTTGTATGTCAGCTTCGCATCGTCTGTAGGTTTAGTATAAGGAGTCAGGGCCACAGCACTGCGTGTACGTCCGTAATAAGGATAGACGGTCCACTCAGTTCCTTCTGCAGCAGTGGCACTAAAGAAGTGCTCTGCCTCCATTGCTACAAATCCGTTACTTGGGGAGAAGATGTAGCCACCAGTTGCAGCCTCAACCTCACGTGTACGTGGCAGCATATCAGCACGGAAGTTGTCGTTCCATGATGTGTAGCCAATGTGCTTTTGGGTCATCATACCATTCCATTTGCCTCCTGCAATATCCTTGTTATAGGATGCATTGAGAGCGGCATCACGATCGAAGCACTCCTTTACACGCTGTGCCCAACGGTTAGCATCAGGATCGTTGCGCTCTGCACAGTATTGATTCATCGCCTGTGCGTAGTACATATCATATATGTTGGCTCCAGCCTGTACAGGGAATAAAACCAACTGTTTGTAGGCATCCTTTGTTTCCTCAGGAATCTCGAGGAACAGACGCAAGGCGCGTGTTTCAAGTCGCTGGTATTCATCAGCCACCTGTTTCCATTCGCCTGTAGCTACGTTATAAGTACGGGCATCGAGCATCTCAGGTGTTACACGAGCCATATACTGACAGTTCTGGTTGTATATGTCGGCAGCCTCCGTAGCCCATTGCTCACCAAGCACAGTTGCAAAGAAGCGACGTGTATGGTCAATGATATTCTCCACCTTATATTCTTTTGGTTTCCAAGCCATGTCGAAGTACATCTGAATAGGATACTCCATTGGCTTCAAGTCACCCACATTGAGAATCCACAGCTGCTGGATGCCGAAGTCGTAAGCCAACGAAAGTTGTTCGAACATCTGCTGTGTCTGGGTCACATTCAGCCACTTAGTGTTACGAGGTGCACCCACATAGTCCACATGGTAGTAGATACCCCATCCACCTGTGCGCTTTGCGTTGGGCACACGGCGGATATTACCCCAGTTGTCATCGCTGATGAGGATGGTCACATCGTCAGGCACATTCATACCTGCATCGAAGTAGTCCTGTACCTCCTTATAGAGAGCCCACACCTGAGGAGTTTCCTTCGCTGGGCGCTTTGTCACTTCCTGGATGATGCGACGCTGGTTCACCACGATATCCTCGAGCAGTTTCGTATCGGCATCAGCACTCATCGCAGCATCGCCATCACCACGCATACCGATGGTCACGACGTCGTCAGTACCCTGCATACGCTCGATACCCTCACGGAAGAACTCATCCAGCTTCTCCTTATTCTTTGCATAGTCCCACGCACCCCATTTCTGGCGGTTGCGGGCATATTCCTGATGGTTACGTGCCATCGGTTCATGGTGACTCGTACCCATAATCACACCCATTTCGTCAGCAGTCTTCAGGTTCTCAGGGTCGTCAGCATAGAAAGCCCAGCCCCACATGGCAGGCCACAGCATATTACCCTTCAAGCGAAGAATGAGTTCAAACACCTTGGCATAGAACTCATGACCGCCAAAGTCGGTTCCAAACGTATTCTTCACCCATGAAGTCAGACAAGGAGCCTCATCGTTGAGGAACAGTCCACGCCACTTCACGGCAGGTTCGCCATCCGTATAGCTACCGTTCTTAATATATACCTGATCGTGACGCATCGTAGGCACATCAGCCCAGTAGTACCATGGCGACACACCCAACTGACGGCTCAGTTCGTAGATGCCGAAGATGGTACCACGACGGTTGCTACCGGCAATGGTCAGCTTACCGTCCGTCGCCTCAATCACATACATCTCATACTTGCCCTTCAGTTGTTTGGCATAAGCCTTCACAGCATCCACCTTACCAGCCGTACCAATTACGATGGCAGCATCTTTGGGATTGTCCACCAAGACACCAGCACGACCCGTCACAGCCTTGAGGTCGTTCACCAAGTCCTTCGCAGCACGCATCACGCCCCGCTCGTCCTTGTCGCTCACGTAAATCGTCACATTACCGCTTGCATTCAACTGCCAATCACCGGCAGAGAAACTCACGAACTCGTCCGCAGCCAGCGCTGTCAACGCTACCGCAGACAGAAAGATAGTAAATAGAATCTTCATGATGTTTGATTAAGTTATTAATTTTACCAAAACAGGATGTCGCGCGAACGTAACATCCTGTTTCTTTCTTTTTGCTATGATTGAATTACTCAGCTGCTTCAGCAGGAGCATCCATTGCGTCGAGCACCTCAGCCTCAGCTGCTGCCTCTTCTGCTGCAGCAACCTCTTCTGGAGTAGCCTCAGCTTCAGCGGCCTTAGCAGCCTCCTTAGCCTTGTCAGCCTTTTTCTGAGCAGCGATCTCAGCCAGAGCATCCTTAGACTCCTGGTCTGGAACCACTTCGAATGGTACCTCTACGTGTACCTCTCTGTGAAGCTGAATCTGAGCAGTGTACTGACCCAGAGCCTTCACACCCTTAGTGAGTACCTTCTTAGGATCAAGTTCGATACCTGCCTTGCCAAGTGCCTCAGCAATCTGAGTAGGACCTACAGAACCGTAGATAGCCTGACCGTCCGATACCTTAGCCTCGATCGTGAGCGTGATGCCTTCGAACTGCTTAGCAGCCTCTTCAGCGTCAGCCTTAATCTTAGCCAACTTGTGTGCACGCTGCTTCAATTCCTCGTTGAGAGCCTTGACAGCCTTGTCAGTAGCGAGTACTGCCAAACGCTGAGGAAGAAGATAATTGCGACCATATCCGTCCTTCACTGTGAGGACCTCGTCCTTATAGCCTAAGCCCTGGACGTCTTTCTTCAATATAATTTTCATTGTCTTTCCTCCTTTTTAATTATTTCAACAAGTCTGTTACGAATGGAAGCAAAGCCAGATGGCGGGCACGCTTAACAGCCTGAGCCACACGGCGCTGATACTTCAGAGAGTTACCAGTGATACGGCGAGGGAGAATCTTACCCTGCTCGTTCAAGAACTTCTTCAAGAACTCAGAGTCTTTGTAGTCAATGTACTTGATACCGCTCTTCTTGAAGCGACAATACTTTTTCCTTTTGACGTCAACTGTCTGAGGAGTCAAAAAGCGTACTTCTTGTGATGTCTGTGCTGCCATAATTATGCCTCCTTCTTTAAGTTACGACGCTTTTCAGCATACTGAGCAGCGTACTTTTCGTTCTTGACTGTGAGATAGCGGAGCACACGTTCGTCACGGCGCATCTGCAACTCAAACTTAGCGATCACTGTTGGTTCTGCCTTGAACTCAATCATGGCATAGAATCCAGTAGACTTCTTCTCGATGTTGTAAGCCAGCTTCTTGAGACCCCAATTCTCAACATTGATAATCTCAGCACCCTGACCCTCGAGGTAAGTCTGATACTTTTCTACCGCTTCCTTTATCTGCTGATCAGATAAAACGGGAGTTAAAATGAAAACGGTTTCGTACTGATTCATACTTTTTGTTTGAAATTAATTAATTTGTTTGTTTTTGCGTAAAGCGGCTGCAAAGGTACAAAATAATTCATAATGCACAATGCATAATTCATAATTAAATGGGAAAAACAAGCGTATTTCAGAAAAAAACAAGCCGATTTAGTAAAAAAAATTGCATTATGAACAAAAAAATGTGAATAATGGATTCCATATCATGAATTATTTCGTAACTTTGCAGAGCTAAATAGGCAAAGGCTATTAATAACAAAACAAATATAACAATGGGAACAGACATTAAAAATTATTTAGGTGCGATTCTGGCATTGGTAGGAGCCGTGCTGATGATCCTTGCAACATTCGTTCCAGCCATGGCCGACCTCTGCGACCAGAACTGGTACACAACAGGTAGTTTGGTACTCATCATCGGTGGCATCATCGCCCACGTGGTGATCAACAAATACTTCAGCAAGGAAGTACAGACCACAACCGAAGCCTAACAGAAGGCAAGCCAACAAATTGCAGGCACAAAACAAAGGCAGGACTCACATCCTGCCTTTTTTGTGTTGCTGCCACTATTGCTGGCGCCGTTGTGTCAACTCTACGCCGCATCCTCCACACTCGGCCCCGATGGGGGGATTCTGCTTGATGATGGTGATGCTGACGGCATCGACCAATGGGAACTGGTCGAGGATGGCTCGGGTGATGCGTCCACAGACGTGTTCCATCAACTTGGAGGGGATGAGCATCTCGCGCTTGACAACTTCGAACACCTTGGAATAGTCGACGGTATCGGCAATCTGGTCGCTCTGGGTCGAGACTTCGTTGCTGACCGTGAGTTGGAGGTTGACGGTGTACCAATCGCCAACGACGTGTTCCTGGGGCATCACACCATGATAGGCGAAGATGCGGATGTCATGTAGAGCTATAAGCATCAAATGTAAAAATGCAAAAATTATAAAATGTAAAAATTGTTTAGCGGTGAGGGGGTAGCGGTTAGCGTTAGTGTTAGCCGCAACGGGAGTGACCGCAGTTGGTACAGATGAGGCATCCTTCCTGATAGACGAGTGTCTCTTGTCCGCAGTTCGGGCATTTCTGTCCGGTTGCCTTGGTACCGTCCTGTACATACTTCTTGAGTGCACGTTCTACCCCGTTCTTCCAGGTGTTGATGCTTTCGCTCTCGAGCTGGAGTGACGAGACGAGTTTGATGACGTTGGTGAGTGGCATGCGATAGCGGAGCACACCGCTGATGAGTTTGGCGTAGTTCCAGTACTCTTTGTTGAATCGCTCGGAGAGTCCTTCGATGGTGGTCTTGTAGCCACGGCGGTTCTCGAACTGGAAGTCGTAGCGCTTGTTACCGTTCTCGTCGAAGTTCTTGATGATATGTCCTTTCGATACGGTCTTGGGCAGTGCGATGCCGTCTTCGTCGTCGAGCACTCCGGTGAAGATTTCGTAGGGGTATCCATCGAGCAGTCCGACGAATGCCACCCACTTCTCCTTGTTGTTCTGGAAACGCACCACGTCGCATTCCAGGCTCTTGGGACGCACTTCGGTCACTACTGGCGGCGGACAGTTGCATTCGCCTTCCTCGGTCTTCTTCTTGGTTTCGCTCTTGGTGGAGATGAGCACTCCGCTGCGGCTTCCGTCACGATAGACGGTACAGCCTTTACAGCCGCACTTCCATGCCTCGACATAGAGTTGTCCGACGAGTTCCTCGCTGACATCGTTGGGCAGGTTGATGGTGACTGAGATGGAGTGGTCGACCCACTTCTGGATGGCTCCCTGCATCTTGACTTTCTCCATCCAATCGACATCGTTGGCTGTTGCCTTATAATAAGGTGAGCGTTGCACGATGGCATCGATCTCTTCCTGGGTGTAACGTTGTGTGGTGTCGATACCATTGATCTTCATCCAGGTGAGGAACTTTGGATGGTAGACGATGTATTCTTCGAAGGAGTCGCCTGTCTCGTCGACAAAGTCCACATGTACATTGGGGTCGCTGGGGTTGACCTTTCGACGACGCTTATAGACTGGCATGAAGACGGGTTCGATGCCGGATGTGGTCTGGGTCATGAGGCTGGTGGTTCCTGTAGGTGCGATGGTGAGACAGGCAATGTTGCGGCGTCCATACTTCACCATATCGTCATAGAGCTGTGGATCTACCTGCTTGATGCGGTTGACGAACGGATTGTTCGCCTCGCGCTTTGCATCGTACACCTCGAAGGCACCACGCTCCTTGGCCATCGTGACTGAACTGCGATAGGCCTCGACAGCAATGGTCTTGTGGACTTCGGTTGAGAAGTATGTGGCTTCCGGTGTGCCATAGGTCAGGCCCAGCGCTGCCAGCATATCGCCCTCAGCGGTGATGCCGACACCCGTGCGACGTCCTTGCTTGCTCTTGTTGTAGATCTTGTCCCACAACTTACGCTCGCTTCCCTTGATTTCCTCGCTCTCGGGGTCTTTCTCGATTTTCTCTTGGATGAGTCGTATCTTCTCGATCTCGAGGTCGATGATGTCGTCCATGATGCGCTGTGCAGCAGCTACATGCTGACGGAACTTGTCGAAGTTGAAATGTGCGTTCTTGGTAAAAGGTTCTTCGACGTAGGAGTAGAGGTTGATGGCGAGCAGACGGCAGCTGTCGTAAGGACAGAGGGGTATCTCGCCACAGGGGTTGGTGGAGATTGTCTTGTAGCCGAGGTCGGCATAGCAGTCGGGCACACTCTCACGGATGATGGTGTCCCAGAACAACACACCTGGTTCGGCACTCTTCCATGCATTGTGAACAATCTTCTTCCACAGTTCGCTGGCATTGATGTTCTGCTCCACGAGTGGATTGTCGCTATCGATGGGGTACTGCTGTTTGAAGGGCTGACCCTCGATGGCTGCCTTCATGAAGTCGTCGGTGATACGTACGCTGACATTGGCACCTGTCACCTTTCCTTCTGTCATCTTGGCATCGATGAACGATTCGGCATCGGGATGTTTGATGGAAACAGAGAGCATGAGGGCACCACGACGGCCTTCCTGTGCCACCTCGCGGGTGGAGTTGCTATAGCGCTCCATGAACGGTACGAGACCTGTAGAGGTGAGGGCAGAGTTTTTCACCGGACTGCCTTTCGGACGGATGTGCGAGAGGTCGTGACCGACACCACCACGGCGCTTCATGAGCTGTACCTGTTCCTCGTCAATCTTGATGACGGCTCCATAGCTGTCGGCAGGTCCGTCGAGACCGATGACGAAGCAGTTGCTAAGTGATGCCACCTGGAAGTCGTTGCCGATACCAGTCATAGGGCTTCCAGCAGGCACGATATAGCGGAAATGGTCGAGCAGGTCGAACACGTCCTGAGCAGTCATCGGATTCTCATACTGACGTTCGACACGCGCAATCTCATTGGCAATACGCCAATGCATGTCGGCAGGAGTTCGTTCGTAGATGTTACCGAACGAGTCTTTCATTGCATACTTGTTGACCCATACACGAGCTGCCAGTTCGTCACCGTCGAAGTATTCTAACGAGGCAGCTAATGCATCGTCATAGGTATAGGTATTTTTTGTATCCATGATGTATTGGTAATTGTGAGCTTATTGTGAAGGTAACTATCTGTTACGCTTGATTTCCTCGGCCAGGTCTTCGAGTTCCTTCTGGAAGGCTGCATCGACCTCTGCCATCTCCTTGATGTGGCGGATGGCATGGAGGATGGTAGCGTGGGAACGTCCACCCAACTGGTCGCCTATCTGTATGTTGGACAGCTCGGTGAGGATGCTGGCCAGATAGGCAGCGGTCTGCCGAATCTGATTGATGGGCTGACGACGGCTCTGCGAGCAGAGTTCGGTCTCATGCACGTTGTAGTGCTTGCACACTCCTTGCTTGACATCGGCGATGGTGAGCGGACGGGTGTCGACCTTGATATAGCGTGGCAACACCTGATCGGCCAGACGCATGTTGATTTCGCACTTGTAGACCACAGAGTGAGCCATCAGTGAATTGAGGATGCCTTCGAGGTCTCTCACACTGCCGTTGACCTTCTCTGCGATGTAGTTGATGACATTGGCAGGGATGGGCAGTGCATCTTGCTTTACCTTATAATTAAGGATTGCGCGACAGAGAGCCTTGGTGGGTTTGAAAATCTCAGCCTGGAGTCCCCACTTGAATCGGGTGAGCAGACGCTCTTCGAGTCCCACGATGTCGATTGGCGGACGATCGGCGGTAAGAATTATCTGCTTATGATTAAGATGGAGATGATTGAAGATATGGAAGAAGGTGTTCTGGGTCTTCTCAAGACCCGACAACTCCTGTACGTCGTCAATCAATAACGCATCGATGGTCTGATAGAAGGCGATGAAATCGTTCACCTTATTCTGTCGCACTGCAGTGGTATACTGCACCTGGAACAGATGGGCAGACAAGTAGATGACTCTCAGCTGAGGATGATATTGCTTAATACCCCATCCGATGGCATTGATCAGGTGGGTCTTGCCACATCCTGACGGGCCGTAGATGAACAGTGGGTTGAATGTCTGTGCGGGATTCTTGGCAATGGCTTCGCCTACACTGCGAGCTAAGCGGTTGCTTTCGCCCTCAATGAAACTGGCAAAGGTGTAGTTGGCATTCAGTCGCGAGTCAAGGTCGTCGGCAGGTGTAGCCTGTGACATTACATCGATCACAGGTTCCTTCCTTGTCCCTTTGACGGACGGCTGTATGGTGTCGTTGCCGTTAGATGGTTTGCTGATGTTTTTCTTGCCAGCTATCTCATTGATTGTATAGCTGAGCTGGACTCCCTTTCCAAAGACTCTCGTGATTACCTTATATATTAAATCGATATAGGTTGTCTCAAGATGTTCGAACACGAAACGGCTTGGAACCGCTATGACCAGTTGCTGATGGTCGAACGACTGAGGTTCAATGCATGCAAACCAGGTGTCAAACTGCTTTGGAGATATATTGTCTCGGATTATTTCAACACACTCATCCCACAATTCTTTCAACGCTTTAGTCATCTTCGTTTTGTATTAAGCTATTGTTTTACTTTGTTAGCACAATAATTTCTTTCTCGGTCGGTTTTAATTTCCGTGGTGCAAAGGTACAACCTTTTTTTATACTAACAAAATCTTATTTTTCGGGGCGTGTTTTTTGTGCTTTCACGTAACGTGTTTTATTTCATTGACTTACACATTTGTAAAACGTGCACCCTCTAAAAAACAGCAAAAATAGGCGGCAGGACACGCTATTGAGGATTAGCAGTTTTATATTTTTTGAAAAAGGAGTTTGAACAATGTAAAAAACCCAAACAGACCCCTATCTTTCCCCATTTGACAAGTTTCAATTTTATCAAATTAGGCATTTTCTTATTTGGATATTATTTAAATAACGCTGTTACTTATCTTTTTTACCAAAAAGCGAAAAATGCACATAACGCTTGGGATGAAGGCGCAAATCTTCGAGCAAACGCGATGCATTGTTCATTGTAGAATCGAGGTGATTATAGATGCTTGGATCGTTCATCAATTTACCCAATGACGAGTGCTGATTGTTCAGCTGACTAGTGAACGATTGCAGCTCAGAGACGGCCTGGTTGGCACTTTCGAGGGTTGCGTTGGCATTGCTGGCCATTCCTACCAGGTCGAGTTGGTTGAGCTGGCTGGTGGTCGTTTCCAGATTGGTGCAAATGTTGTTGGCATGTCCCATGAGCTGTGGCACATCGCGACGCATCAGTTGGTTGACATCGTCGGTTGTTGTCTTCAAATTATTGGTAATATATTCCATGTTTTGCAACGAAGTTGCGAGTGCCGGATCGTTTGTCAGGGTATTGACTGCCGAAAGGATGGAATCGAGTTTTGGCATCAGAGCTTTGAGCTGTGGCACCATATCGCCGATGGACGACATGAGGTCGCCGCCTCCCTCACCATAAATGGTATCGCCTACTGTCAGCAGGTCGTTGGGATTCTCGCCCAGGATGATGTTCATCTTCGGTGCACCCAGCATATCTTTCGTCGTCGTTGCATGACTGTTGCGTGGCAGGCTGAATCCTTCGTTCAGTTCGACTGCCACGGTGAGCATCTGTCGCTTGGAATCGTAGCTAATGTCTTTCACCGACCCGATGTTCATACCGTTGGCAATCACCTCACCTGCTTTCGACAGGCCGGCTACGTTCTTCATTTCCACATAGTAGATATTGTCAGTACCGAACAGCTTCAGACCCTTCATGAAAATGATACCCAAATACACAATCACAACTGCGACGATGGCAGCAATGGCAATCTTTATCTCTTTCGATTTCATAATCTTATTTCATATTTTTCCATTCATTGATAGCATCGGCCACATTCACTTTCACACCATCCTTGAACGCCACGATAAACGCATCAGGGAAGCGGTCGGCAATGGCACTCTTGAGTTTCGTCGCCTCGTTGTAGTTCGTAGTCGAGCCATACATATATTTATACACGTTACCTTCTTTATAGGCCTCACCCTGCACGCCCTTGAACTGAGTGCTGCCAGGCACCAAGTGTTTGGGGGATGTAAGGAACTGCACTTTGAACACAGGTTTGCTGTTCGATGTAGCTGCAGCCTGAGCAGGTTCGGCTGGAGTGGTGACCAGTTGCTGCACAGGTTGTACAGGTTGCACCACAGGTTCAGTCTGTGACGTCTGAGCCACTTCTGCAGGTTGTCCGGCTGCTTCGTCGGCACTCTCAGCCTGTTCGATGGCTTCCTTCAGTTGGGCGTTGTTTTCCTCAATCTGCTGCTGCACAGCCTTCGTATCAATCTTTTCCAAGTTCGACATACGACCCGTATGCTGGGTCTTGTAACGAGAGATGGCGTTGTAGATGCACTTAGCCATCACCGAACGTCCTTCATCGCTCATCAGGAACAGTTCCTCCTCAGGAGTGGAAATGAATCCCACCTCAATCAGCACTGAGGGCATATAGGTGAGGCGCAACACTGCCAGATTAGCTTGCAGCACACCCATATCCTTACGTCCACCCGTCTTCACCATCTCCTCCTGCGCCAGTTTGGCGAAGTTCACACTCTCCTGCATATCACGGTCCTGCATCAGTTCGAACATGATTTCGCTCTCAGGGGAGTTCGGATTCATGAAACTGTACTTCTGCGCCCCATCGGCCTCGAACTGAATCACAGAGTTCTCGCGCTTCTCCACTTCCAGATTCGTCTGTGCCGTCCGTAGTGTCAGCGTGTATGACTGTACACCCATCGGACGACGATTGGCACTACGCTCGATGGCATTCGTGTGGATGCTCACAAACAAGTCGGCCTTCGCCTTGTTGGCGATATCGGCACGTCCGCTCAAGGTGACAAACACATCAGTGGACCGTGTGTACAACACCTGCACGTCGGGACAATTCTGTTGCAACAGCTTTCCCACCTTCAGTGCAATCGCCAGGTTGATGTCCTTCTCGCGATTGGTCGTCGGGCGTCCCACTGCACCAGCATCATGGCCTCCGTGGCCAGCATCAAGCACCACCAAGAACGGTTTGTTCTGTCCCATCACCACAGATGCGACACCCATCAGCAGTGTCACAATCAAGAGCATCAAATAGTTCGTTCGTTTCATCAATCGTAGTATTTGCCTGCAAAGATACAAAAAAAAATCATAACGCATCGTCCATCATGCATATTTTTTCATTTTTTCAATTCTTCAAATCTTCAATTCCTGATTATTTCTTATCTTTGCACCATTAATGGTAATTTATCAATGAATCAAGAACTCATCCATTTTATCGAAACAGAAATTCTGCCACACTACGACGGCTTCGATGCCGCCCATCAGCGCAATCATGCCCAGAAAGTCATCGAGGAGAGCATGGTACTCGCCCGGGGTTACGACGTCAATCCCAATATGGTCTACGCCATCGCAGCCTATCATGATCTAGGATTGTGTGAAGGACGTGAGACCCACCACCTTGTCTCCGGCACCATCGTCAGAGGCGATGAGCGACTACAGCAGTGGTTCACCCCAGAGGAGATTGAAACGATGGTTCAGGCAGTGGAAGACCATCGTGCATCAGCCACCCATGAACCACGCAGCATCTATGGACGTATCGTGGCAGAAGCCGACCGGAATATCGACATCGATGTCATTATTACCCGCACACTTCAGTATGGACTCGCCCACTATCCCCAACTGGATGCCGAAGGACATATCCAACGGGCACTCCAACACCTGCATGAGAAATACAGCCGTACCGGCTATCTCAAACTATGGATACCTGGATCAAAGAACGAGCGCGAGCTTCATCGACTGTGGGACCTCATTGATGATGAGGACACGCTACGCCGCCTCCTCACCGACCGACTCGCCACCATGCTATAACAAAACAAGCAGGCAACCATCGGGCTGCCTGCTTATTGTTTGTCTGATTAGAATGACCACTTGCCTGTTTCCAATTCCAACTGCTGTACCAGCCCGTTGGGCAGGGTACGATAGAAGGTCGCTTTGCAGTTGAACGGAATCTCGAACGTGTAGCGAATCTTGCCGTCCTTATCGCGACGCCACTCTGACGAGAGGAGTCCGTAAGGAGTCATGAGGCTACCACGTGCCCAGTCGATACGCTTCTGTCCTGACGGCAGTTCGCTCTCCTCACGCATATCGGGCTTTGGAGCGAGTACGATATGGTGGAATCCTGCATCTTCGTAGTCGGCACCCAATCCGAGCATATCACGGTAGAACCATTCGGCAATCACGCCGTATGCATAGTGGTTCTGTGAGTTCATATTCCACTCGTGCTTGTTGAATCCCTCACCTGTCTTGAACGAATCCCAACGCTCCCAGATGGTGGTAGCTCCATTATCGACTTCGTAGAGCCAGCTTGGGTTCTTACGCTGCAACAGAAGGTCGTAGGCGAGGTCTTCCATATCGTATTCAGAGAGGGTCTGACACAGGTAGGCAGTTCCGATGAAGCCTGTGCTGAGACAGTATCCATTGCTGACAATCTTCTCACGCAGTTCTTTCTTGGCATTCTCGTAATCAATCTCCTCTTCGAGCATATTGAAGTGGAGGGCAAGCACATAGGCAGTCTGACTCTTCAGCACAAGGTGATGCCCTATTACATAACGCTTGCGGAACTCTTCACGAATGGCGCTTGCAAGAGCATTGTACTGATCGGGTTCCTCTTCCTTACCGAGGATAATACTGATACGTGCCATAAGGTCGGCCACATAGGCATAGTAGCACACTGAGACATAGCGTGGATCGAGTTCCTCGAAGGCCAACCAGTCGCCATATTCCGTTCCTGCACCATTGAAGGAATAGGTATCGTCGATGTTCGACTGCAACCAAGTCATATAGTGTTGCATCGCCTCGTAGTTCTCATCGAGAATCTCTGTGTCGTTGTACATTGAATAGACATTCCAAGGTACGATGACGATGGCATCGCCCCATCCGGCATTGCCATAGTTGCCATAACGTCCGAGCGGAGCCACATCGGGCAGGGCACCGTCTTCACGCTGGCAGTTGCGCAGGTCGCGCATCCACTTGCGATAGAAGGTACGCATGTCGGCTGTGTAGCATGCTGCACGTGAGAAAATCTGTGTGTCGCCCGTCCATCCCAGTCGCTCATCGCGCTGAGGACAATCGGTAGGGATGCTAAGGAAGTTGCCTCGTGCACTCCACCTTATATTATTATAAAGCTTGTTGACGCTTTCGTCGCTACATTCAAAAGTGCCGTACTCATCGAGGTCAGAACCTACAACCTGACCCTTGAGGTTGATGATAGTGACATCTTCGGAGACAGTCATGCTGACATAGCGGAAGCCAAAGAAGGTCTGCGACGGATGATAGGTTTCACCCTTGGCATCGCCTGCAAGGATATAGCGCAGGGTCGCCTTGGCTGTTCGGAGGTTCTTGAGGTAGACACTGCCTGCAGGGCCGTCGTTCATGTGATCCTCACTACCGTTATCGTTGAGAGCCTCACCAAAGTGGCAAGTAATCTCAGCACCTGCATTACCGCTCACGGTTATCTCAGGCCATCCCACCATGTTCTGTCCGAGGTCGAAGATGGCGGTCTCACCTTTATGAAGCACGAATCCTTTCTTGCCATCGAGCACCGGATTCGACTTGACATTAATTTCGCCATAGGTCGTACCGGTCTGCTTAGTTCCTTCCCACACCGTCACCTTCTGCACACTCTGCTCGTACTGAGGACGAATCATGACGGTAGGGCCATAGAAAGCACTGATGGAGTCCGTCGCACCCTGATAGAGTTCGGCTGGCTTCCAACCCGATGAGTTACTACCCACCTTGGTCCATTCGTAATTGCGACGTGCATCGTAGGTCTCACCATTGTAGATATCACCATAGAGCACAGGTCCGCAGTTGTTCACCTCCCAGGTGTTATCGGTCACATAGGCAGTCTCAGTACTATCGGAGAACATCACATAGATCTTGGCCAAGAAGGCAAGATCAGGTTTGTTGTAAACGTTGGCAGTGATGTCGCCACTCCACCATCCATTGGTGAGCTGGGCACCAATCATATTGTCGCCTTTCTTAATCAGGTCTGTCACATCGAAGGTCATATAGGGAACCTCTGTACGATAATCAACACAGCCAGCTTTCAACTCGTCGTAAACGTACTCGCCATCATGATCCTCACGACCCAGACGCTGACCGTTCATATAGACCTCGAACACACCCTTCGCAGCGGCGAACAAGCGTGCTTTGAGCACCTTCTTCTTACTATCCATCGTAAACTGCTTGCGCAATACGGTAGCACCGTCCTGACGGTCCCACTCCTGATGATTGCCCTTCAGCCACTTCGCGTTGCTCCACCCCAAGTCTTTCATACCCATGATGAAACTCGATGTCTTCGAGATACACTGACGACCCTTGTTGTCCCAAGCCGTCACACGCCAGTAATAGATGGTGCCATCACCATCAAGTTCAGGACCCAGTATCCAACTGTTCGAACTAATTTGATTGCGCGATGTCCACACACGATTTGAACAACGTGGATTGCTATACACATCTACTCGGAACGACTGCTGTTTCACACCTTTCAGTCCTCCATCTTCCACTGTCCAAGTAAAAACAGGTTGTTCGTGTCCCACTCCTAATGGACATAACTGACCATCAACTCTCAAGTTGGTGACGGTCAAACCAACAGCGCTCATCATCAAATGACAAGCACCGAAACATAGTAGCAATAGTATTTTTTTCATGCTTAATAGATTATTATTTTCCTTATTAATGCAAAGTTAATATTTAGACGCCATACACTGCTGTTGGTTTAAAGCAGATATGCCATTAAACATATTTTAACGAAGTTAGCGAAGTAAACGTAGTCAAAGAAGTTCACGAAGTAAAAAAGCAAAAAGATGCTGTTTTTATGCAGAAAACACCCGATTTGTTAAATTATTGGCGATTGAGAATTGGTAATTGATAATTATTTCGTACTTTTGCAGGATGAAAAACAGAATTGAACATAGCGGTCAGGTGGAAAGCGTGAGCGAGGACAAGGTGCGCGTACGCATCTTGCAAGCATCGGCTTGCAGCGCTTGCGAGGCCAAAGCGCTGTGTCACAGTTCTGAAAGCAAGGAGAAAATCATCGAATGCCGAACGAACGGGCAGGCCTATGCTGTTGGCGAACAGGTGATGGTCTATGGATCGATGGCAATGGGTCGCAACGCAGTCATTCTGGCGTTTGTCGTTCCTCTCGTCGTCATCGTTGTCTGGTTGTTCTGTGCAGTCGGCATCTTCCACATTAACGAGCTGCTGGCCATCGGAATCATGGTGGTGCTGTTGGCAATCTATTATCTGACCCTACACCTGATGAACGGTGTTCTGAGTAAGCAGTTTGAATTCTGGATAGACAAAAAAATCGTGTAAAAACTTATTATAATTATGACAAATGTAATCTTAATTGCTGTATGCGTTCTTGGTGCAATCGGTCTGATTGCAGCATTGGTGCTTTGGGGCACAGCCAAGAAATTTGCAGTAAAAGAAGATCCTCGCATCGGTCAGGTACAGGAAGCATTGCCTGGTGCCAACTGCGGCGGCTGTGGATTCCCCGGATGTGGCGGTATGGCGGCAGCTTGTGTCAAAGCAGCCGACCATGGTTCGCTCGAAGGGCTTTCATGTCCGGTAGGTGGCCAGGAGTGTATGAACAAGGTGGCAGCCATCCTTGGTATGGAAGCTGCCGTAAGTGCGCCTAAGGTCGCTGTCGTTCGTTGTAACGGTACGTGCGAGAATCGTCCGAGAGTCGTAGAATACGACGGAGTGAAGAATTGCCGCATTGCCAACACAACCGCTCAAGGCGAGACGGGTTGTCAGTATGGCTGTCTGGGCTGTGGCGACTGTGTGGCTGCATGCCAGTTCGGTGCCATTAAGATCAACCCTGCAACGGGTCTGCCAGAAGTGGACCGCACGAAGTGTACGGCCTGTGGCGCTTGTGCAAAGGCTTGTCCACGTACCATCATCGAAATCCGTCAGGTTGACGAGCAGAAGCAAGGTATGGTAGTCACTTGTATGAACAAGGACAAGGGTGCCGTAGCCAACAAGGTATGTGCCGCTTCATGTATCGGATGCGGTAAGTGTAAGAACGTATGTGGTGCAGAAGCCATCACGGTAGAGAACAACCTCTCGTATATCGACGCAGAGAAATGCATCTCCTGCCGTGCTTGCGAAGAGGCTTGTCCTAAGGCATGTATCATCATGCTGGGTGAGCCACGTAAGGAAATCAAGAAACCTGCGGCTCCTGCTGCTAAACCAGCAGCCAGCTCAGCAGCAGCTCCAGCTGCCCAAAACACTGCTCCTGCAGCAAAGAGCACCAACACCCGTCCGTACGACAAACCCATCGAGGTGAAGTTCGATGCTCCGCTGTTGCCTTCACAGCAGTTCATGCTTGCAGGAACAGTCGATTTGGTGAAGGGCGAGAGCAAGAGCGAATCAGCAGAGGTGAAAGACTATGACTTCACTGCTCCGCTGCCTGTATCACAGCAAATATTATTGGGACTTAAAACGAAGAACGCATGAAGACATTTAGAATAGGTGGAGTACATCCCGCAGAGAATAAATTGTCAGCAGCCGAACCAATAAGAGTTGCTGAACTGCCAAAGATAGCTGTGTTCCCTATGGGACAGCATATCGGCGCCCCTGCCAAGCCTATCGTCCAGAAAGGCGATAAGGTAAAGGTGGGACAGATGATTGCCGAAGCAGGTGGATTCGTTTCCGCTCCTATCTTCTCATCCGTATCGGGTACCGTGCAGAAAATCGATACGATTATCGAGGCAAGCGGTTATAAGAAACCTGCCGTGTTCATTACCGTTGAGGGGGACGAATGGGAAGAGAGTATCGACCGCTCGACCGACCTCGTGACCCTCGCCGACCGTCCTGAGCTGACCAGCAAGGACATCATCGACAAGATACAGAAAGCCGGCATCGTGGGAATGGGTGGCGCTTGCTTCCCGTGCCACGTGAAGCTGATGCCTCCTCCAGGGAGTAAGCCTGAGTGGGTCATCATCAATGCCGTAGAATGTGAACCTTACCTCACAGCCGACCATCGTCTGATGCTTGAACATGCCGACGAAATCATCGTGGGTCTGACCCTCTTGATGAAGGCTGTCGATGTGAAGAAAGGCTTTATCGGCATTGAGAACAACAAGCCCGATGCCATCGCGCTGATGCAGGAGAAAGCGAAAGCCTATCCCGGCATCGAGATTGTACCCTTGAAGGTGAAATATCCGCAAGGCGGCGAGAAGCAGCTCATCGATGCTGTCGTAGGCCGTCAGGTTCCGGCACCTCCAGCCCTGCCTGTCAGCGTTGGTGCCATCCTGCAGAACGTAGGTACAGCTTTCGCTGTCTATGAGGCTGTGATGAAGAACAAGCCGCTGTTCGAGCGTGTGGTGACTGTCACAGGTAAGAGCCTGGCTCACCCCAGCAACTTCCTCACCCGTATGGGTACTCCGATGAGCCAGCTCATCGATGCCTGCGGAGGTCTGCCCGAAGATACCGGTAAGGTCATCGGTGGCGGTCCGATGATGGGCAAGGCACTCCTGAATACCGATGTACCGATCTGCAAAGGTTCGTCGGGCGTGCTCATCATGAACGAGAAGGAAGCTAAGCGTGGCGAGGTGGAGAACTGCATCCGCTGCGGCAAGTGCGTAGGTGCCTGTCCGATGGGATTGGAGCCATACCTTCTCAGCCAGTGCACTGAACAGCAGATGTGGGAGCGCTTGGAAAAGGAAGATGTGGTGAGCTGTATCGAGTGCGGCTCATGCCAGTTCACTTGTCCTGCCAACCGTCCGCTGCTCGACTACATCCGTCTGGGCAAATCAACAGTAATGGGAATAATCAGATCAAGAAACGCGAAGTAATATGGCAAATAAACTCACAATATCCTTGTCGCCACACGTTCATGGGGGCGACAGCGTGAAGAAGAATATGTATGGGGTGTGCATCGCACTCGTCCCTGCCCTTCTTTGCTCATTCTATTTCTTTGGAATCGGTGCCATCGCAGTGACAGCCGTATCGGTTGCTTCCTGTGTGTTCTTCGAATGGGCTATTAGCAAATACCTGCTGAAGAACCCTCGTCCGACTATCACCGACGGCTCTGCCATCCTCACAGGTATTCTCCTGGCATTCAACCTCCCCTCGAACTTCCCATTGTGGATGGTGGTCATCGGAGCGCTGTTTGCCATCGGAGTCGTGAAGATGACGTTCGGCGGACTGGGCTGTAACCTTTTCAACCCTGCACTCGCAGGTCGTGCATTCCTCCTCATCTCCTTCCCTGTGCAGATGACCACATGGCCAACCCCAGGACAGGGATTCCTGACGCTCGATGCCACAACGGGTGCTACCCCGCTCGCCACGATGAAACTCATTGCGAAGGGCGAGGCGTCGATGAGCGACCTTTCGGACTCACTCACCGATATGCTCATCGGTAACACCGGCGGCTGTCTGGGAGAGGTCTGTGCCATCGCCATCCTGGTCGGACTGGTTTACCTATTGGCTAAGCGCATCATCACTTGGCATATCCCAGTATCAATCCTCGTCACTGTAGCAGTGTTCTCCGGACTGATGCATCTGGCCAACCCAACCACCTACGTAGCACCTCAGTACGAGTTGCTGAGCGGAGGTCTGTTGCTCGGTGCCGTCTTCATGGCCACCGACTACGTCACCTCGCCAATGACCCACAAGGGACAGCTCATCTACGGTGTGGCAATAGGTCTGCTCACAATGGTCATCCGTACCTGGGGAGCTTACCCTGAAGGAATGTCGTTCGCCATCCTGATCATGAACGCATTCACACCATTGATTAATAACTATTGTAAACCAAAGCGATTCGGGGAGGTAGTCAAGAAATGAAAAAGCTCAAGTCATCATTAATCAATATGGTGGTAGTGCTGACACTCATCACCATCGTAGCAGGCGCAGCACTGGCATACGTCAACTACGCCACATCTGCCCAGATCGAGAAGATAAAGGCCGAGAACCTGGCCAAGGGCATCAAGCAAGTCATGGGTGTGGACCTCAACGCCGACTTCCAGTACACCACTGAGGAGGTAGGCGACTACACCTTCTACCGCTCCGACCTCGGAACAGCCATCCAGAGCACGACCAACGGATTCGGCGGCGCACTCAAGGTGCTCGTCGGCTTCGACAAGGAAGGTACCGTGCTCGGCTACACCATCCTCGAACACTCCGAGACCCCGGGACTGGGCGCCAAGGCCAGCGAATGGTTCCAGAAAGGTCAGAAAGGCGACATCACAGGCAAGAACCCCGGTACGGTCAACTTTACCGTCAGCAAGGACGGAGGCGACATCGATGCCATCACTGCATCGACCATCACCTCACGTGCCTTCCTGCTCGCCGTACAGAATGCCTACGAAGAGTTAAACAAACAACAGCAGCCCGACGGAACGTCAGCGGCTACCCAACAGGAAGGAGAACATGACAGATGAATAACTTCAGAATAATCTTAAACGGAATCATCAAGGAGAACCCTACCTTCGTACTTCTCCTCGGTATGTGTCCGACGCTCGGTACAACCTCGAGCGCCATCAACGGAATGTCGATGGGCCTGGCAACGATGTTCGTGCTCATACTCTCGAACCTCATCATCTCGCTCATCAAGAACCTGATACCCGACATGGTGCGCATCCCATCGTACATCGTCGTCATTGCATCGCTCGTGACCATCCTGCAGATGGTGATGCAAGCCTACGTGCCCGACATCTATGCTACCCTCGGACTGTTCATCCCACTCATCGTGGTTAACTGCATCATCCTCGGCCGTGCCGAGGCATTCGCAGCCAAGAACAACCCGCTGGCCAGCATCTGCGACGGCATCGGCATCGGTATTGGTTTCACCCTCGCACTCACCCTCCTCGGAGCCGTGCGTGAGTTCCTCGGCACAGGAGCCGTCTTCGGTTTCACCCTCCAGGGCGAAAGCTACGGCATGCTCCTCTTCGTCCTCGCACCGGGAGCCTTCATCGCCCTCGGCTATCTCATCGCAGCAGTAAATAAAATAAAAAAGTAGACCCACCCCCCTTACCCCTCCCTGTGAGGGAGGGGAGTGGTCACAATTAATAATAGAGTTATAATAGTAGAATAGCTCCCCACAAATCATTCTACTCCCTCCCCTGCAGGGGAGGGTCCGGGGAGGGGTCTTTATGGAATACATTCTGATATTTATCACCGCAATATTCGTGAACAACATCGTGTTGTCACAGTTCCTCGGCATCTGCCCGTTCCTCGGCGTGTCGAAGAAAGTATCCACAGCATCAGGTATGGGAGCAGCCGTGACCTTCGTCCTCGTGCTCGCCACCATCGTCACATACCTCATCCAGCACTATGTGCTCAATCCCAACGGGTTGCAGTATCTGCAAACCATCGCCTTCATCCTCGTGATAGCCGCGTTGGTGCAGATGGTCGAGATCATCCTCAAGAAAGTGTCGCCAAGCCTCTATCAGGCACTCGGCGTGTTCCTGCCGCTGATCACCACCAACTGCTGCATCCTCGGCGTAGCCATCCTCGTCATCCAGAAGGATTACGACCTGCTCCAAGGTATCGTCTATGCCGCCTCAACGGCTCTCGGCTTCGCCCTGGCCATGGTAGTCTTCGCCGGACTGCGCGAGCAGCTGCAGTTCTCCAAGGTTCCGAAACCCTTCGACGGAATGCCGATAGCCCTCATCACCGCCGGCCTCTTGGCCATGGCCTTCATGGGCTTCAGCGGCGTCGATGGCGGACTAAGCCGCTTGTTCGGACTGTAAAGCATACAAAAGTACATACAAATAAAAGGCAGGACTCACATCCTGCCTTTATTGTTTGCTACGCAAGCCGCCATGCGGCGTGATGGCCTTGTGACCATGGGAGATTCAATAACACAATGATTATTTTGCCCCCTTTTTCATATTAGTAGCTAGTAAAAACGATAAGAGGGTGAGGGTTGTGCAGTCGTCAAACTACGCCTCAATAATGTTCAAGTAAGCTTGGCATTTGTTCGACTCAATTGCATTTTTCACTTGCAAAGATACAAAATAATTCGCTATTTAACCATTTACTATCTACTATTTTCGTTGTTTTTTCATTTTTACTATTTTTTCAATTTTTTCGTTTTCGTTTTATTTTGCTACTTTGAGCTGCGCTCGAAGATAAAATGCACCTCTGAATTAAAAATAAATACTAATTTATTTTGTACTTCGCTCGGTTGTTGCTACTTTGAGCTGCGCTCGAAGATAAAATGCACCTCTGAATTAAAAATAAATACTAATTTATTTTGTACTTCGCTCGGTTGTTGCTATCTTTGCAACAAAAAATTCATTTATGCACAAAGGATTGTATATCATCGGACTGTTATTGCTCTTTGTTGCCTGTACGGGTGACAGGGAGATGAGGGCATTACTCGACAGGGCGGAGGCTCTGATGGAGGCCCATCCCGATAGTGCTTACGAGACCCTCTCCTCACTCCCCCTTAAAGGGGGAGAGCTAAAGGGAAGTTCCGAGAGGGCATTCTATTTATTGCTCTTTGCCAATGCATCATATAAGCTTGGCAAGCCTATGCCGTCAGATACGGTGTTCCAGGAGGTGGTGGACTACTATGACCGTCATGGGAATGCGAATGAGCGGATGTTGGCATATTACCTCATGGGTGGAATCTACCTTACACGGCATGAGGCTCCGATGGCGTTGCAGTGGTATCTCGATGCCACAGAGCAGGCTGATACCCTCAGTCCCGACTGCGACAACTGGACACTGACGAAGATATACGGCCAGATGGCAGAGCTGTATCACAGCCAGCTGATGCCTATGGAAGAGATTGAGGCGAACAGAAAGTTTAGCATATATGCAGAGAAGGCAGGCAACACCTATCAGGCAATTCGAGGGATTGAGTTTCAACTCGGAGCCTACCAGTTGATGGGCGACACTGCGATGATTCTTGCCTTGACAGACAGTGTGCATAAATTGTATACGCAAGCAGATATGCCTCAGGCAGCTGCCAGCGTCTATCCTGCCGCCATCCATATCCACCTTGCCCGCCATGACTATCCAAAAGCGAAAGAACTGATGGACATCTTTGAGACGCAATCCGGTCTGTTCGATACAGAAGGTAATATTGCCAAATCACGGGAACACTATTATCAGTCCAAGGGCATCTACTATGAAGGAATCGGTATGTTGGACTCTGCGGAATACTACTACAGACGTCTGCTCCCATACGGTTTTGAATTAGACGCATACAGAGGACTGATATCAGTTTTCAAAACGCGACAAATAACAGATTCTGTTGTATCTTTGATACCATTGTATGAACGCTCCTTCAACGTACTTGAAAATAGCAAACATGCCCAAGCAATGCGTCAAGTTGATGCCATTTATGATTATAGCCGAAATCAAAAGATAGCTCAGCAAAAGGAGATAGAGACAATAAATACACGTTATACCTTATATATTATATTAATAATTAGCATTATTCTGTTTTTAATACTCTTTTGGATATACGACACGAAAAGAAGGAGTCAAGAAGCTGAGGTATTGCAACTACACATGGAGTATGAATCCGTTCAAGAGCAAATAGAAATTGCAGAAAAAGGGCTTCAACAGTTCAAATCAGATGCTTTACAATTTGAGCAGCATCAAGAAGAGCTGATCAGACAATTGAAAAAAGAAAAGAATCTTCTGGTAACTCAACTGCATGGTCTGGATGTTAAGGAAGATGATACGGCCATGTTTCAGACTGTCATCTATCAACGATTTAAGGAAAAGGCGGCTTCATGGAACAAGACCCCAAAACTGACCAGTAACGATTGGCATGTTCTTCATACAGAGTTTCAGCATCATTTCCCTCGGTTATATAAGAAATTCACCTATTGTAAACTGACCGACAAGCAAATCGATATTGCGATGCTTGTACGGTTACGTTTCAGTTCTGGTGACATTCAGCGAATTATGGATATGGAGAAACAAGCTGTTTCTAATTATAAAAACCGTATCAGCCAAAAGCTGTATAATTTAGATTCTTCAAAAAAGTTGTTTACTTATCTGACATCATTCTATTTGGAAGAGGACTCTGAGCATGTAAAAGAATCATCCATTTAGTTTTTTTGTCATACAATTGCTTTATAACAAACGTATTTTGTACAATTTCCTAAATACGTGTACTTTGCGTGTACTTTTTTTTGTTGTGCCTGTAATCATGAAAAACTCCGATGAAATCGATATTTATTCCTGTACTCTTCTTAAAAGTGTGTACTTTGCGTGTACTAAAAACACTCAAAAAATTTGTTCTTTATTTTTGTTCTATCTAACTTTGCAGCGAAAAATTTGGAGTATTAACCATTAAACATTTTTTAAATGAAAAGAAAATTAAGTACAATTTTAACCGTTGTATTATTTCTGTTCTGTGCCAGTTTGGTAAAAGCGCAGACTCATGTTCCGTTGGAACCCGAAATCGTTGTTAATCAAGGGAGTGAACAAGGTGACCATCCCAAAGCCCCAGTCCAGATTCCTACAGTGTATTACGAGGATTATGTCCTCACGTTCGATAGCAGCTGTATCGGCTGCACCATCGAACTGGTACAGGATGATGAAGTGGTGTTCACCGGAGTCGTGAACGCAAATGGCGAGGTGGAAATCCCTGATACACTTGTCGGACTGATAGAACTCCGCATCTATCGTGGGGGAACCTCTTTTGTCGGAGAGTTTGAACCATAATTATTAATAAGGTGAAGTCCTCGATAAAATGGGCATTTTTCATGATTCAAACGGGTGAATATGTTTCAAAAGTAAGATTGTTTGTGAAACAGTTTATGACAGATAGCATTCATTTGTAGTAACTGCATGTTCCCCGTCAACGAGGGGTGGGGTGCACTCCGCACCCTCCCCCGTTGGAATCAAATCGATGAGACTAAATACATCAAATAACCACAAACGAAGAAAATGAGAAGACATCTTCAGATATTTGCGATACTGCTGTCCGCCATCCTGCTGTCATCATGCAAAGACAGCAGGAACGAAGCACTGCGATATGCGGGAGATAACCGCAGTGAATTGGAGAAGGTGCTCGACCACTATAAGGATGACCCGGAAAAGCTCGCAGCGGCGATGTTCCTGATTGAGAACATGCCCGAGCACTACTCGTACCGCAGCGACAGTATCCACAGCTATTATGAAATAGCAAAGGAGATTCTCAAATCAGATTTAAGCCCTAAGGAGCAGAGCGATTCCCTGCTGCGTATCTGTGACACCCGTTTCCCCAACCTTGACCACGACACCATCAGTGACATCAAGGTTATCAAAGCCGACTTCCTGATACGTAATATCGACCAGGCATTCGAACAGTGGAAGACCCGCCCATGGGCAAGTCACCTCACCTTTGATGAGTTCTGTGAATGGCTGCTGCCCTATAAGGCGGTAGAGAAACAGGAGATGGATGAGTGGCGCGACTCACTCTCTACCATCTTCACATGGGGACTCAACAACATGGTGCATGATGACGACACCTATGAGACAACCATCAATGCAGCCAATACCATCCGCAGCGAAATCAACTGGCGAGTGCGTCCCTTCGGAATATGGGATAGGAAAGGGTATCCGATGCTCAGTGCAGCCACCCTTCCACACATCACCTTTGGTGCATGCATGGACTATGTGACCCTTGCCGTATTGACCTTTCGCAGTGTGGGCATCCCTGCCGTCATTGACGAGACACCTTATTGGGGACGCTACCGTGCCGGACACAACTGGTACACGATTCTCAACAACCGAGGGGAGGAACTCACATCCGAATGGGATGTCTCGTCTTACCCTGGCTCTGCGTTCTTCACCGACAAGCGTATTCCCAAAGTCTATCGTAACACCTATGCCATCAATCCTGAACGGCTCGAATACAGGGAGAAGTCTGCCTATAAGCATCCGTTCAAGATTTGTCAGAAGGATATAACCGACCAGTACTTTCGTACCTCCGACCTTGACATCACACTCCTTGACAGTATCCGTGTGGTTGAGCCATACGCATATATTGCCACATTCACAGCCATCGGCTCCGACTGGAGTGTTGTGGACTATGGCACCGTCCATTCTGGAAAGGCCCATTTCACCAAGATGGGACGCAATGTCCTTTACATCGCCCTCGGCTATGACGGTGAACAACTCCGTCCCATCTCCCTGCCGTTCATCCTCCATACCGACGGCAGCATCGACTATATAAAGTGCAACCCGAAGAAGAAACGCAGTGTGGATATCCGCCGCAAGTACTATCAATCGAACAATGTGGCAAAGATGCGCAAGCGTCTGCTCCATGGCATGATACAGGCATCCAACCGTGCCGACTTTGCCGATGCCGACACCTTATATACGATTGAAGACCTGAACCTGCCCGACAAACTCCCGATTCATGCGGACAAGCCCTATCGTTATTGGCGTTACCTCTCTCCCAACGGCAGCTTTGGCAGTATAGCTGAACTGGCATTCTTCTCGGCAGACAGTGCAGAGGTGAAAGGAATGCCGATAGGTAGTACAGACGACCAGGCAGCCATCCTCAGAGCCTTCGACCAAGACTGGCTGAGTAACTTCGAGACAGGTGGAGGCGACGGCAACTGGGTAGGAATGGATATGGGCAGACCGACAGAGATAGGTTATGTACGTATAGTGCCCCGAGGGGATGACAACGACATCCATCCTGGCGACACCTATCTGTTGCGCTATTGGAACGAACGGAACGAATGGACTTCATGCGGCACAAAGACAGCCACTGGCAACGTCCTCCATTATGACAATATCCCCGAAGGAGCCTTGATGTGGGTAAGCGACCTCACACGAGGAATGGATGAACGTGCCTTCCTAATTGACAAGGATGGAAATGTGGTATGGTGGTAAGAAAAAACAAAAGAATAGAGTGAAATTAAAATAGTTTTATTAACTTTGCAACCAATGGTTGCTTAAATAAAAAAACAATGAGAGTAAACAAACTAAAAGGAATGTACGCCCTGCTGGTGGCAGTGGCAGTAATGATTGGCATCACCATCTATGGCTCATGCTCAGCCGATGAGGAGTTTGATGGGTACTCACCTCAAGATGAACTCTACACTTTGGCGGATAGGACGACGAGAAGTGAAATGGAGGGACCTGAAGTCTCCCAATTCCCAACTGTTGATGAGATTCTTGCTTCAACAGTCGTTAAAAATAAACTGAATGTACTTTGGGAAGAGACAAAATCACTTGCTAGTCCTGCAGGAAGACAAGAATTGGCAATATTCATTAGGTATAATAAGGCAAGTCATCAATACTCATTTAGCGAAACAATCTATGGGGATACCATAGGTTGTGATACAAACGCAAGGTTAAGGGTTAACATTGATCCACCATCGGATATGTGCGCATTCTTTCATACTCATACAACATTAGAGTATTGTCCAGGAAAGAAGCGAAAAACAGGACCGACAGATTTGGATATTTCATTCGTCAATAATTATGGAATCCCTGGTATCCTATATGATTATAAAGTAAATACATTAAGAGGAGGCATGTCCAAAAATAAAACAAAGAAAATTTCGAAATATGGTGCATTCAATCAACGATTAGACTAGTTTGAAGGCATTTCTTTCCTAACAATTAAATTAAAGAAAAATGAAATCAATGATTATTATGGCAATTGCATTGATATGTAGTTGCTCAGTTTTTGCTCAACAAAAGAACTTGAGCAAGATGAATGAGAAAGCAAGAAATGAGTATCTTGTGAAATTGGCGAGAGAAGTAACGAATAACTTCGGACCAGGATGGATTCAAGGCAAGGTGGTGCCCGTGATTTCTCCGTTAAAAACGTACGAAGAAGATGAAGAGGCAGAAGACTTTGAAAAGCCATTAATTGGCAGAAAATACTATGAAGTCAAATTCAGTTATGACAGGGCGACCCATGAAGAATTAGGATGGAGCTTTGCTTCGTTCGTTAATATTTGGGAGGATACAGGCGAGCCAATGGATGTAATATTTGGTAATTATTATGGGCTGGATTTTATTAACATCCCTTACCGTTCATGGGTAAAAGCGGGAGTTGAAGACTCAGAAAAAATGTATTTTGTTGATATGTGGGAGCTTCTTCCTGAACAGATGAGGGAAGATGCAAAAAAGGAAATCAAACAACGGAAATGAAGAATGAAAATATGCCGTTAATCATATTACATGCAAATTTCAAATTAGAATTATAGCCAATAAAAAACAAAAGAGAAATGAAACAAGTAAACAAACGAGAAAGTATGTATGCCCTGCTGGTGGCAGTGGCAGTAATGGCAATGGTTGCTTGTACAAGTGATGAGTGGTTCGAATTGGAGAACCAAGACGAAACAATTGACTGTTATGGGACACGTGCAGATATTGACTATAAATATCTGGATATTAAGGAATCTTCTATTCAAAAGTTTACTAAAGAAGATTGGGATAATATCATAGAAGCCTCTGCACGTTTAACTATTAATGTTAAAAAAAATGGATTATATTCTATTCTTGAAAGCAATGGAAGGGAAGTTAATATCTCGGAAAAACTCTTTTCGATAGTCAAACAATTCTATGATAATAGTAATAATATTCTGGCACAGAAGACGAAACGCATACGTAGGTTAAAGAGGTCCTCACCTGAACAAATTATTCCAACTGGAGGGACACAAACTGACTGCGTAGGAGAGGCTATAGCATACTATTATAACTTAGATATTAATGTTGTAAATGATAGCCTTAGCAGGGTCTTCCCTTGTTATGCAGACAGTGGCATCCATCGTAATAATCTTCTTCGTGCAGTGCAATTATTTAATTCAACAGCATCTTCTCAAAATTGTTTTACCGAAACAACTCCTGTTAATGAAACTAGCATATATGGCATTGCAGAAATTCCAGGACATGCAGTAAACACAATAGCAATAGTTAAAGTAGCAGGTCATTATAGAATAACTTTATTAGATAGCAAGAATTCAATATGTTATTGCTTTGATATTAAAAGCAATACGGTTCCTGCTTTAGATTATTTTGACAATTATCCCCTTATTCCTCAGTATATAAAATAATCCCACATGAAGACTTTATTCACATTGGTTTTTTATGCTTTTTGCATAATTGATGTTTTCGCTTCAAGTGTTTTAAATGACTCTGTAAACCTAAACGAAATAGTGCAGACAGATTCCTTGATTGATAAATATAATAAGGAGAACTGTCCAAAAGATGTTGTAAGTCAATTGGCTCAACAGTTCAAGTCGTTTGCCACATTGTCAAAACTCAGCCTTCCCTTTAAATCATTTGATTGTGTACCTGTCAAGACTGATTGCAGAAGCGTTGGAATGAAAGTACACCCTGACGTTATTTATGATGACAACCTCATGTTTTCAATGAAGTCAACAGACAGAAATTGCATGGTATTCCTGGATTTCTTTCAGATAGGTTTCCGTAAAACCCTTTTAAAGAACAAACCTGTGGACACAAGAAAGTTGTTGGTTGAGAACGTCCTCACCAATGAAATGGGGCAGTCGGAAAGCTCTGCATTGAATTATCGAATTGGCAGAAATAAGGACATAGATGTGGAAAAGATTTATAATAGCCATGTGAAAACCTATACGGGAAGCAGCCGGTTGGCCAAGAACTGCAACGCAGATACGATTTACGCATGTTCATTCGCCCAAAGGTCAAACGTAGGTTATTATCCCGATTCCCTCCATAAGGATTATAATACATTGAACGAATACAAGGCTGTGTATGAGATAGCAATGGTCAAACAAGGACATTCGCCTATTGTCTTTTTCTTGTTCTGCAAGAAAGAAGGAGACAAGGCTTTGGACAAGTATCTCCAGAACATCACGAAATCCATCCAGTTTTAGAATTCGAGAATGGAAAGAATCAGTAATATTAAACATAACGCAATCAACATACTTTTCGTATGTTGGTATGCGTTGGGTTTATTTATTACCTCAAATTCTTTCTGCAACGTTGAAAATGACATCAAGAAGTATCTTGCCATATTTGGTGGGCTCGTAGTTATTGTATTCATCCTATTAACCAAAAAACCGCGAGGATTGGTTCGGCACATCTGCTCACCTGTCACTATGCATTTCTTATTCATTACGGGTGCATTCTTGGCATTATACGGCCTATTACAATATATCAGCATTTTTCCTTCGAATCATCCAAGTTTCAGAATTACTGGTAGCTTTGAAAATCCTGCAGGGATTACGGCAGTTCTCGCGCTATTATTTCCTATAGGGGTATCATGGTGTATAAATAGCCATAGAATCATTAAGATCGCAATCAGTTCTTTGCTACTGCTTTACCTGTCAGCAATTGTGCTTTCTGGTGCTCGTACCGCCATAATCTCCATAATAGTGTCATCTCTCGTTGTGCTTTCTATTGATACTACTTGGCTAAAGAGACTACTGCATAGTAAGGTGCTGGCATCTGTGGTTATCATTCTTATTTGCGGTGTGTCAATTCTATTATTTCAATTAAAGGCGAATTCCACTTACGGACGTTTGTTCATTTGGAAAACATCAATGCCGCTAATATTTGATAAGATATGGCTTGGGCATGGGATAAACGGCTTTAAGTCTGAATATATGTATGAACAGGCTAATTACTTTCAACAACATGAAGGAGATCGCTTTGCCTGGCTGGCCGATAATATTTCCCATCCATTCAACGAATTTATCAATGTAGCATTTAATTTTGGGATAATAGGGCTGTTAGTTTTTATGATATTAATTACAATTCCTATCACGATGGCATTAAGACACAGAGGTTGGTATTCTTCTGTAGTTGTAGCCTGTTACTCGTCGTTTGCGGTACTTGCGACTTTTTCTTATCCGTTACAATATGCTCCTGTATGGATATTAATGACTATTTTATTTATACTACCATTCACACGGTATTTACCAAAGAGGATTCATGTAGCACTCAGAATCATCTTTATATCTTTTACATTCATTGCCTTTTATTTCCTCTACCATACTGTCATTGCAGAACTCAATTGGAAACGTATTGCTGACCGCTCATTGGAAGGACAGACAGAACAAATGATTCCGTTCTATCAAAAAATCCATGATAATACAATTCTACGGTATGACGGGTACTTCCTTTATAATTATGCCGCCGAACTTAATTTTATCAATCGATATGATGAAAGTCTTCAGATACTGCATGAATGTTTGAAGGAGATATATGATTATGACGTAGCATTATTATATGCTGATAACTATCAGAATATACATCAGAATGATTCTGTTATTAAATATGCTACATTGGCATCCAATATGATTCCGTGTAGATTCTTACCTTATAGCTATTTATTGCAGGCATATAATTGCAAGAAAGACAAGGCACACGCCATACTCATTGCTAAGAAGATACATAACAAGAAGGTTAAAATACCATCACCAATGGTTGATGAAGTAAAAAGTAAAGCGGATAACTATTTGAAAAGTCAATAAATTCAAATTAATCAAAAGAAAGACAAACAATTTCAGGTGTACAAGATACTATTATGATTTATACATTGGAGTATAATTATATATTCATTCATTATTAATCAAACTAAAAACAATTTTAACATGAGAAAATTATTATTCTGTAGTACTCTTGCAGTAATGGCAATGGTTGCTTGTACAAGTGATGAGTGGTTCGATTTTGAGAATCCAGAAGAGAGTATTAACTATAATGGAACACGTGCAGATATTAACTATGAATATCTGGACATAAAAGAATCTTCTTTTGCACACATGACAGATAAAGATTGGGAAGTAGTAGCTAAAGCCCGTACTAGGCTAACAGTAATTATTCAAAAAGACGGTCAGGCGTCAATAAAAGAGAAATCTGGTAAAGAAGTTAATATATCAGAAAGAGTATATGAATTCATTAAAACGTCATATAAAAATGGGAATGAAGTTTTATTAGGATTAACTGAGAAGAAAACCTCTAGAAAAAAACGTAGTAGTGTTGAGGGATCTGGACATATTTGTACATGGAAAGATTGTGTTGGGCATTCTATTTCGTACAATTGGCTTTTAAATCTTGAAACTGTAAATGCAACATTGCAATTATTTTACCCTAGTTATTCTTCCAGCGGTATTCCTAGGGCAGACATGTTAGATGCAGTAAGAATATTTAGTCTTACTGCTAATAAGTATAACAGGTATGTAGGAGCATCGTTCTTTAATTGTTCATTAAATGGCATATTGGTAATTTCAAACCATGCAGAGAATGCCGAATCAATTGAACGTAGTTATGTAAAAACAACCTATACACTAAACTCATATGATTCTCAAAGTGCTAAATACAGATCATACGAAATACTAGGAGATACTGTTCCTTCTTTAAGCCCTAATGGAAATGTCGTTATTAATGATTATATTAAATAAACAAATGATTGTCGATAACATGATTAGAATATTAATATCAATAATAGGTGTGATGTTGATATCATTGAATATATCAGCTCAAAAACTACCAACTGACGTAAAGGACAAGAAATGGAATTCAACTCTAAGTTCTTTGGTGAATAATTATAACCAGAAAAATTGTCCGAAAGATGTTGTTAATGAATTAAGAACCGCATACATCAGAGGTAATGGTATGAAAGAATTCAATTTGCCATTCTCGAAATACAAATGTGTCCCGCTACACAATGGTGGCAACATAAAATTGAGTCC
Source organism: Bacteroidaceae bacterium (assembly GCA_017529865.1). Lineage (GTDB taxonomy): Bacteria > Bacteroidota > Bacteroidia > Bacteroidales > Bacteroidaceae > Colivivens. The sequence goes on along the minus strand of JAFXNA010000012.1, from coordinate 655 downwards.
AAAGTTGGATGGTGTTGATAATCGTTGTATAACGATGAAGTCCACAGATGGTCAAAGCATGTTATTCCTTGATTTTCTAAGGATGTCAAACCCAGTACAGGCAAAAAACATATCCCATCAATTGATTAAAGACAATTTGAGTGCAGACATCACCTCAAATGCTGATGATATTCCAAGCTATGAAGCTCATCAGAAGAACCGCAAATATGGACGCGAGGATGGGTATCTGATGAAATATGCTACTGTTCACCAAAATGATTCCCTGACACAAAAATCGAATGCAGATGCCATATATGTATGTTCATTTCCTGCAAGAAATAAGATTGGATATATAACATATTCGGTTAATAACAGTAGTTATAATACGATGAAAGAGTATCCTTATGCTTATAAGATCGTCATGGAAAAACAGAATCATAGCCCTATATATATGTATTTGTTCCTTACAAGAAGGGGTAATACACATTTAAACGATTATCTTATGAATATTTCTAACTCCATGAGATTCTAAAACAACGTGAGTTCGACGAATTCAGAATAGTGCTAATTGGTTGTCCCACACTCTTTCACATGTGATGCACGGTTTCTTGGGGAAGAAGCAATACGCAGCTAACGCTCCCAGTAAGTTAACCACGAAGTTACAAAACGACCTATG
>JAFXNA010000055.1 GCA_017529865.1 Bacteroidaceae bacterium | reverse complement strand
AATGGCAGACTATCCTCAGGCATATCTTTGAAGTAGTTACGCACTTGGACAGGTGTCACCTTCGTGTTCTTGATAATGCTCATCTGCACCTGACGCATCAGTTCGCTGTTTTTTTCGAGTTCAAACTGCTGGTTGCGGAACTGATTGAGCGGCTTTCCCACGTATTCCTCCAGTTTCTCACGCGAACCGAATCCCTGAATATAACGTTCTATCTTGCGGTCTACCTCTGTAAACACATCGGCATCCGACACCGAGATTGAGTCGATAGCGGCTTGATGGAGAAACAGTTTCTGCACAGCCAGTTGCTCGGGAATAATACAATAAGGATCACCCGGGAATCGCTCGCCCTGCATCTGTGCTTCCACACGTGCCTCTTCCACCTCCGACTTGAGGATGGCCTCATCGCCCACCACCCAAATCACCTCGTCAATCACGTTGTTCGCCGACTGAGCAAAGGCAGTTTGGTAGAAAGGAAGTGCCAAAAGAGCAAATATAAATAACCTATAATTCATAATGCTTATTACATAATTCAACACCCTTTGGTAACCACTCCCCGCCCTAAAGGGAGGGGAAGGGGGAGGGTCTTTATTTAATGATTATTCACCGTCTTCAACACCTCTTCATTCACTGTGAAAGTATATTTCTTACGAAGCTCTGCCACCCACTCCTTTTCTACAGCCGACTGATAGTCGACAGTGAGCTGGCCAATCACGTCCTTATACGACTCAGGCTTCTTAAGTATACGTCCGTAAGTACCTATGTAGGGATAGTCCTTAAGCATTTTGAGTTCAGTAGGCTGACCGAATTCCAGTTTATCTACGTTCGGACTGTCACCCTTCTTATAGATGCCGTGTTCAATACGTACATTCTTCACGGAATCGTTGTTATACGCATCAACCATCATCTTTCCCCATTGAGTGTCGTCCTTGGTCTTCTTCAGCAATTTGGCTGCGTTGTCCACAATCGACTGCTGCTTAGCGCTGATCACGATACCCTTGAAGCGTGGTTCGTCCCACTGGTAGTTCTTTTTGTTCTTATTATAGAACTTCAGCATACCTTCCTCATCCTTAGCAGCTACATCCCATATTTCGTTCTTGCAGATTTCGTACATCATCGTACCGTCATAATACTCCTGTGACAGGAATCGGGTTTCATCGTCCTTTGCCTTGAGGTCTTCAAATAGTTCGTTGATGACCACTTCGCGCTCCACATTGCGTGCTTTGGCAATGGAGTCGATGTGATAGTTGGCCGATGCTTCTTTGACTCCTCGTTGTTCGAGGAACTTGATGATGCTTTCGTGATGGAACTCATACGATTCAAACGGATGACGGTCCTCCAACTTGACGATATGCCAGCCCACCGTTGACTTAAATGGAGCACTCGTCTCACCTTTCTTCAGCGCATAAGCAGCTTTCTCAAAGTCAGGAATCATCATTCCCTTACCAAACTGTCCCAATGCACCACCTTTGGCAGCAGAACCCGGGTCTTCCGAACACTTGCGAGCCAATTCCGCAAAATCTGCACCACCCATCAATGCGGTATAGATGGAATCGATGCGGGTCTTAGCCCTTGTCTGTTCGTCAGCAGTAGCGTTCGAACTCATCCTTACGAGGATATGGCTGGCGGTCAACAGATCTTCGCCCTCGAAACGCTTGGCAGTGTTGTCATAGGTTTCGCGAGCCTCACGTTCGATGAAGCCTTGGTCGACGATGGTAGGCACCACCATCTGCTCCTTGTAACTCCGCAAATCCTTCTGTATAGCGGTCACGGTGTCATAACGAGCATCCTCAGCAGCAGCCACCTTCAGTTTGAAATCGATGAACAGCGGAACATACTCCTCCACCGTTTTCTTGTCGATAACCCCGTCCGAGTTGTTCTTATTGTAACTATACTCAAATTCCGAGCGTGTAATGTCCTTCCCATTAACAGTCATAATGACTGGATCACTCTGCGCATGAATTGTTTGACACACAGAAAGCACAGAAAGTACAGAAATGACGAAACTTATTCTCATAATCTTCATTTTTAATTCATATATAACACCCTTTGGTAACCACTCCCCGCCCTAAAGGGAGGGGAAAGGGGGAGGGTCTATTCTCTTATCCCTGCTTCGCACTATAGTTCGGAGCCTCACTCGTGATAATGACCTCGTGTGGATGACTTTCCGACACACCTGCTGCAGTGATACGAGTGAACTTAGCATTGTGCAGAGCCTTGATGTCCTTTGCACCACAATAGCCCATACCCGAACGAAGTCCACCTACCATCTGATAGATGACCTCCTGCACCGTTCCTTTGTAAGGTACACGTCCAGCGATACCCTCCGGGACCAACTTCTTCGTATCCTTCTCGCCTGCTTGGAAGTAGCGGTCTTTCGAGCCGTTCTCCATCGCTTCGAGCGAACCCATACCACGATATGACTTGTACTTACGTCCATTGAACAGGATGGTCTCGCCTGGAGCCTCTTCCGTACCAGCCACCAGCGAACCTATCATCACACTGTGACCACCAGCAGCAAGAGCCTTCACTACATCACCCGAATAACGCAGGCCACCATCGGCAATGAGTGGCACATCAGTACCTTCGAGTGCTTTAGCTACGTCGTACACGGCACTGAGCTGAGGTACACCCACACCTGCTACGACACGAGTCGTACAGATAGAACCAGGACCGATACCCACCTTCACTGCGTCAGCACCAGCCTCCACCAACATCTGTGCAGCCTCACCTGTAGCGATATTACCCACCACGATGTCCACATCGGGGAAGTGCTGCTTTGCTTCGCGCACCTTTTCGATGACCGACTTGCTGTGGCCGTGAGCAGTGTCTATCACGATAGCATCCACACCAGCATTCACTAGTGCCGTGATACGATCCAGCGTGTCAAATGTCACACCCACACCGGCAGCTACACGCAGACGACCTTTATCATCCTTGCACGCCATTGGTTTGTCCTTCGCCTTCGTGATGTCCTTATAAGTAATCAGTCCGATGAGGTGGTTATCATCGTCCACCACTGGCAGCTTCTCAATCTTATGCTTCAGCAGAATCTGCGAAGCACGTTCGAGGTCGGTCTGCTGATGATGTGTCACGATGAGGTTCTCGCTTGTCATCACCTCGTCAATCAGGGTCTTATCGTTGCGATGGAAACGCAGGTCACGGTTCGTTACGATACCCACCAATTTACCTTCGTCGTCCACCACTGGGATACCGCCGATGTGATACTCAGCCATCATGGCCAGCGCATCACCCACAGTCCGTCCACGCTTGATGGTCACTGGGTCGTAAATCATACCGTTCTCAGCCCTCTTCACAATCGACACCTGACGCGCCTGCTCCTCAATCGACATGTTCTTGTGAATCACACCGATTCCGCCCTCACGAGCAATGGCAATCGCCATCGGAGCTTCCGTCACAGTGTCCATCGCCGCCGTAACGAACGGGATGTTCAGTGTAATGTGACGTGTAAACTGGGTGGACAGCTCCACCGTTTTCGGAAGGACCTCTGAATAGCCTGGTATCAGCAGTACATCGTCAAAGGTCAACCCTTCCATCACTACTCTATCTTCAATAAACGTTGACATAATATATTATTTTGTTCATTTTTCTCTTCACTCTTCACGCTCCACTCTTCACTATTCGCTATTCGCTATATTGGGTGCAAAGTTAGTAATAATTTACCATTCGACAATTTACTATTGACTATTTTAAGGCTTAATTCACATTTTTTCAATCTCCAATCATCACTTTTTCACTCCCCAACCACCTATTTTTTCATTGACGTAGTCAAAGAAAGAGAAAAAGATTTCAATCGTTCTGCCATTCCTTTAGACAGGGGGCGGGTCGGCTTGAATACCTTGTAACAGACAGGATGGTAATGTGTACCTTCTTCACCAGACAAGGGATAAACGAGGTAGCAGTCATCGCTCTCATCAATGAAACGGCTGGGATGCTCTTCTTCTTCGTCCTCTTCCAAGTAATGGTATCGTTCAGCTGTAAGAGGCAACCCACCCACAATGGCCAGTTCGGCAAAGTCACCGTCAACCACTTCCACAATATCACCCACCTTGAAGCGGATGTCTTCTGTTTTTCGTCCACGATACCAGCCGAATTCATCCAATGCTACACAATCATTATAATCACCATCAGCAGTGAATGAATAACACTTCTGAGGAGGCTGGTTCCAGTAAAATGATGATTCTTTATTACAGACAGGAACCTCAAATATGTAGTAGCCCAAACAGTCGGTGTAGTATCCTTTCTCTATCTCCCAAAGTTTATATTGCGTCTTCATTTGGTTAATATATGCGTACATCGCTTCCTTCGCATGTTCTTCTGTGTCGAAGCAACCCACACGCTGCAGGCTGATTCGCCTTCTTGGGTAGCGACGCCCTTCGATGCGAATCTGTAGTAATTCATAGATGGGAAACGACCTGACGATAGAAGCGAGTATCCGCTCCTTTTTCTTGCAATCCATATTCTCTACTTTAGTTATTGACCGACCTTGCACTGATTTTCTTGCCATCCTTACCCCACGTGAAAATCCAGTCTCCTTTGCGACTGGTGATAGTGCTGCCAGCAACACCGACAATCTCACCGACATCCGATACGTTCATCGATTTCAGCTTCTTGCCTTTTGCATCATAGATACGGTAAAAAGAGTAACACTTCGTTACAAAGAAATCGCAACCCCATCCTTTCAATTCTCCCACACTACTTCGTGAGATTCCACCGATCTTCTTGCCTTTCTCATCATAGAGATAATACCAGTTCTTCGATTCCTCGATATACGAGATCTGCTGGCACTGCACCCGAACAGCGAATGTCAGCAATAGAGTTAGGATAATAAATAATTTCTTCATTGTCTTTGGTTTTTATATCTTCATTTTTTCTTTTCTTCAATAGCCTGAATGATGCGCTGGCGAACCCACCATACGGCATAGGATTCGAAACTGAAGTCGGCCTTGGGGTTGTACCTCTCCTCTGCTTTCTTCAAACCGTCTTTTCCAGCCTCTATCAGTTCTTCGAGCGTCAGACCCTGATTCTGATACTCATCAGCCACTTTCTCTACAAGGGGCAGATACTTTTCTAAGTTTTCTTTCTTCATTTATCTTCGTTTTTATTAGTTTTTAATGATAATATAGTCACATTCGCGAAAAAATTCAAATTACTCCCGCTTTTTCTTTCAACTTCTCCCACACTTTCACCATTGCCCAGGTGTCGAGTTCGCAATAGCGGAGGAGGACTTCACGACTGGCAGCGGCTTCTGCCGGCTCCATGTCTTTGATACGAGGGAAGATGGTCATTGCGTCACCTCCATTTTGGCAGCGCTCATCGAGGTTGTGGTAGTTGAGACTTGGCTCATCGGGGAAGAGGGCTGGCAGCACGCTCTTGATAGAGAACGAGCCTCCCATTGCAGGAACGTAGTAGTCGCCAGCACGGAAGGGATCGATGAGGTCAACAATGTGATCAGCAATGTTCAGCAAGTGGTCGCTCAGGTCAGGATAGAGCGCAGCCAGTTCACGGATACGTCCACATTCAAACATCTTATTATATGCTAAGGTACATGCATCTTTGGGGATGTCTTTGCAAAGTTGCTCTGCCAAAGCACGACGAGGGTCACTCCCATCGCTGGGAGCTAGATACTCCTTATGGATGGGATGCTTGCCAGCTTTCATCCGCAACGTCCTTCCATCGTGATGGCTCACGCGGATTTGGTCTGGCATCTCCTTGATATGCAACGAATACTGGAAGGTAATCTGCGCATAAACCTTCGCACCGTCATACTGTGGCACAGCATCCTGCATCGTCTCGAAGTCGAGGAAATAGATTGGATAGGTAAGTTTCTCCAAGAATTGACGGATGCCAGCAGGATTGATGAACTCTTTACCAGTGAGAGTAGCTTCTATCTGCATGTTTTGTATAAGACCAATATCCATTGAGCGTAAATCCTCAAATGTAATGAACCCTTGATGGTAGCAGTCCAATTTCTTCTTAAAGGTAAAGCCACCTTTTCCTTTGCCACCATAAATGTCAAATACCGAAGGCGACGGCACTCCATGCTGACGCTTGCAGTACTCCCAGAATGCACAGCCGTAAGGTTTCATGCAGCATTCCGATAGTTCTGTGTCGGGTTCCTGCTCGTTGTTGATCACCTTCATGGCTTGGCTCACTCGTGCCGGCACTTTCAAAGATTCATTCTCCACCATCTCCTTCATGTCATTGACGACGAAGAGCTGCTCGATGTCAAGTTCACCATGTCTTACATAGTCGCTGTTGAGGCAGACAAGGTATGTTCCCGTGACATTCACACCACATTGCGTCAGTAACCATTTCTGATAGGCTATATCTGGGGCGTACTTCTCTAATTTTGCTTCTTGTCCGTTGAACTCTGGGAAACTGGTGCTCTTCACCTCGTAGATGTCCCATCCGTCTCCGTTCTTACGAAGGATATCAACGGCACAATAATGCGATTCCTTCCACGTATGGAACAAGGGTTTGTCTGGATCAAGTAGCACATTCTCCACAGCATGATCTCTGTCGTAGGTAAACGAAGCTTCGCAGATGTTTTCTGTGCCACGCTCCATCTCCTGCTTTGTCTTTTCTACCATTGCAGCAAGATTGAGGCTGCCGTCTTCGTTCTTGGCAGTTACTTCGACGAAGTCGCCAAAGAGTCCCATAGCCAGGTCGCCCACCACATTTCCCTGTGCGAAACGTGCCTCCTCGCCAGCATCTATGACTGCCTCGTTTGGCTTATACACCTTCAGCCACAGGTTCTTCGGACACTGGCAGAAAGCCGTATAACGTGATTTTGATAGTCCTTTCATACTAGCATTGTTTTAAGTTTCTGCAAAAATAGTCATTTCTCCGCAATAATTCAATCGTTTAACGGTATTTAAGATTGAGGCTCAGTCCAAAATCCACCCATCAGCCACCAACTCCTCCATCGATTCATAGTGAGCGATGATTGTTCCTTCTTCCATCTTCTCATATTGGTCATCATCTTCTGACAGGAAGACGTCCTCTGGAATAATGCGGATGTTGTATTTGTAGTCATGCACATCAGAGCAGCTGATGTACGGAACCATACCTTCTGGAACGCCTTCGTGGTTGGCTTTAAAAGCCGGTGTCGGAGGCATCCAATTCTCGTAAATCTTTTGCAACATAGTGAGTTGCCTTTCTTTTTTCTGATCCATAGTTACTCTTCTTATCGGTTACTGGTGTCTATTGTTCCTTCTTCTCTGACAGCAGATATCGGAGCACACTCTCCCAGTCGGGAAACTGCTCTGAGCCGAACTTGATCCATTCGCCTGCAAACTCGCTGGTGCCGTTCTTCCCACGGTCGTCAATCAGATAGTCACCCTGGCAGAGGTCCTTGCGGTGCGAGATGATGAGGCGCTTGTGGAACACGTCATCAAGATATTTCGTCACCCACTCCACCTTGTCCGACCACGCCGACGGATTCTTCCACGGAGCCGTAGAGAGGAAGAACAAATCGTAGTGCTTCTGCAGCTCATGCACAGCCTCAATGGCTCCCTCCATCGGCTTCATCTTGGCGAACAAGCCAGGAATCTCATCCAACCGTCCGGCATATTCAGCCTTCACTTCTTCACTCACCTGGTCGAGTCCCGACTGGAAGTCCACCAGCACATTGTCCATGTCAATAAATACTCTCTTCATCTTTAACCTTTTATTGGTTTTCGATGATAATATAGTAACTATTGGAGAAAAATTCAAAAATCACAGCAACTTTTTTTCAATGGGCACTTCTTGCACTGATTTTCTTGCCCTCTTTGTTTCAGATGTATATCCAAGCGCTTTGGCGGCTGGTAAACGTATTGCCGGAAACGCCGATGACCTCTCCTACAGTCTGCTTTGAGAGTGTGCATATCTTCTTGCCATTGATGTCGTAGGTCTTCACCCAAGCCCCATCTACAGCCACGAAGAAATCACTGCCCCAGCCGACCATTTCTCCAATTGAACTTTTCGACAGCGTGGTGACCTTCTTGCCACTCTCGTCATACACCTGATACCACGCCCCGTCAGCCTTGATATACGATATTTGCCTTTGTGCCTGCATGCCAATAACTGTCAGCATCAGCAGCATCATTGTTACGATCCGTTTTATCATCTAAAAAACAATTGATTAAGTTCACTCAATAATCTAGGATTTAGCTCTATCCCAGATGAGTCACCAATAACAGAATCGACACCACAATAGGGACACAGAGCTGTTTCACCATCATTAGTGTATTCCTCAACCTCTGTGGCATCAAAAAGGCGCCCACAACTGAAACAGCCACATTTGAGAGACTTTTCTATTTCCACTCTATTATGAAATGAATGCCTATGAGCATTCTCTAATTCCATCTTGTTCATTTGCAAAAAATAGCATATTGGGCTAATAACTTTTCGCGCAAGCGACTGGATACCTTCTTGGTTGGTAGAAAAACCAACTCACTGCGCACATGTAAATGATAGTCACCATTCACAGGATAAACCATATACTGATCATCACCATCATCCATCTCATAGATAAAATCAGCAACCCCCCGTTTTCGCATATCTGCCTCAGCTCTGACTTTTATATTCTCGAAATCCTGTATGCTTGGAGGTTGAGAAGCTACAATACACAACTCTACCTGATAATCATCTACCACTTCAACAATATCACCCTTTTTAAAACGGATAAGCTCCTGGGGCCTGCCATGAAACTTTCGGCGAGCATCCATCATATTTCTGTCATTGAAATCTCCATCCGCATTGAAGGTACAGACTGAAATACAATTATCCCTGTCAGGCAGTGAATCTACCAAGCGCTCATACATGATAAATCCAAGATAATCATCCCTATACTCATTATCCTGCCTCTGCCACCTTTCAATAAAAATCCTGATGGCAGCCTCCGCATTCTCCAGACTTGAATAGACCCCTATCTGCTGATGGCAAACCCGCCTGATTGGATAACGCTCCCCGTCAATTCGAATGGAGTTCAATTCAAAGATGGTATTTCCTACGCTCTGGTTCATTTGTGAATAGATTGAAGAATTCGCTGCCTGATCCACCATACAGCATAAGACTTGAAGCTAAAATCCTGCTGATCATCATATTTCTCTTCGGCGATTTTGAGCCCCTCTTTGCCAGCAGCCACCAACTCATCAAGAGTCCTGCCTCCACCAACATACTCTTTAGCAATAGAAACGATAAGTTCCTGGAATGATTGTTCTTTACTCATAACTACTTAAGATTCTGTATGAGTAATATGTCATTGCACATCGTATCTACGATATTACCCACCGTTAATGATGGTTGTATTTTCTGCCATTTATAGACAAAATCAGTCTTGTAGCGACAGATATCGTTACAGGTCTCAGCAGTATCCTTTAATCCCCCCTGCTTAAAATATATAAAATCTTTTTGAAAATCAGATAATCCTCCTAATTTATTGGTTATTCCTCCACATTCTATCGCGTGGCAATAACGGTTGCCTTGTATTTGCAACACAAGACAGCAGTCGTTTGACACTTTCACCTTTGCCTCTATAAACCCAATAGCATGAGACATACCGCTATTGATAAAAACCTGACTATAGGGTGCAGCTTCTGGACATCCGTAATAGCACAATATCTCATCTGCGTCAATCCTACGTTTCAATATCACGTCGAAATCACTCATGCCCAGCACTATGCTCTCTTCCTCATCATTAGGCTTGACCACATTCTCCAGCCTATTTGCCAATATGGTAGCAATCTGAGCAAAGCGCACCTTT
>JAFXNA010000054.1 GCA_017529865.1 Bacteroidaceae bacterium | reverse complement strand
TGAGGGCGTTGACACCTAATTCCTGCATCTTCTCTGTCGGCCTATCCTCCACACTCCATGAAGAAATCGGCATTCTCTTTAATGTTGCTGTCTGCATAACTGTTGAACTTGATTTTATTGCCTACGGAGGAACGGGAAACCTTACTTTTTTGTTCAGGTTCATCTTGCCTGACACGTAGTTTTTTTTATTCATTGTCTGCGTTATCGCGGTTTAACCTTTACTGGTGCTGAAAGTGCGGAATGGTCAAGCAATCAAATCCAAGAAATCCAGTGCAATTTTTCGCAGAATACCCAAATACGTGCATTTGGGAAGTCTGCTGCGAAAAATTCCTCTGGATAGGGAGCCAGCGACTGGTTATTGGTGGATTGCGCATTCTGCTAACTTTGCACCCGTAAAGGTGTTAAGAACCGAGTAACCCTGACAGGAAAAAACTGCGAGATGTCAGGCGGTCAAGATGCAGCATAACGTAAAACGCTTTAAATTGCATCAAAGATGCCATAGAATACCGCTATTTCAAAATTTATTCGTACCTTTGCAACCCGAAAGGTATCAGTATGCTTAAGCAGATAGTAGTAGATAAGGTCACGGCACGACAGTTGTGGAAGTTGGGATTCAAGGAACCCACCTTGTCATACTATGATGTGGAAGGCCATTTACAGAATGCCGAAGGCGACATTCTGCAACTGAAAGACTATAATGCCCCCAAGGAAACGCGCGGTCGCGGTGCCAGATGCTATTCAGCCCCCACTTTATTAGTCGTCCAGGACTGGCTGCGCCGGAAGAAGCATCTTGAATTACTGGTTTGCCGCGATACCTTCTTTCAGAATACGGGCGACTATTATTGCCGTCTCATCCGGCTTTCAGATGGGTTAAGCCGTGACACCCATCCCCGCAAGTCCTACGACCAGGCCTTGATGGACGGCATCAAGCAGGCTCTCGCGCTCCTTTCTTGATATTATTTTCGCACTTTTTCCCCGATTTGTTTGGTCGTTTCGATTGAAAAGTGTAATTTTGCAGCACTAAATATTATTGAAAAGTGTAGTTTTTGACTGCCAAAAGTTATTGAAAAGTGTAAATTGCCATGCTGTACAGGAAGATTACATCCTACATCGAGGACTATCTGAAGTCCGATAATGACAAGATTCTGATACTGGAGGGAGCCCGCCAGATTGGTAAGTCGTTCAGTATTCGTGAGGTGGGTACACGTCTGTTCCAGAACTACGTGGAAATCAACTTCGTTGAGGATGACGAGGGTGAACAACTGTTCAAGAACATCCATAGGAAGGAAGACTTCTACTTGACACTCAGCATGGTTGCTGGTGACAAGCTCAATGATCGTGCTGATACGCTGGTGTTCCTCGATGAGATTCAGCACTATCCCCAATATCTCACCATGCTGAAGTTCCTTCGTGAAGACAATCGCTACCGTTATATCGGCAGCGGCAGTCTGTTAGGCATCACTCTTCAAGACACCACCTCCATCCCCGTAGGCAGTATCACCATCAAGGAGATGTTCCAACTCGATTTCGAAGAGTTCCTGATTGCCAACGGCTTCGGCACCGAGGCTATTGACATGCTGCGCAAGTCCTACGAGAATCGCCAGAGCCTTTCGGAAGAGCACCATAACCATGTGCTCGACCTGTTTCGCCGCTATCTGCTGGTAGGTGGACTGCCCGATGCCGTCAACAGCTACCTCGAAACGCATAACATTGTGAAGGTTCGCGAGGTACAGGATGGCATCCGCAGCCTTTATGCCAGCGACGCTTCCAAGTACGAGAAGGAGCACAACAAGAAGCTGCTCATACGTCGTATCTACGAAATGATTCCCTCGCAGATGGAAAACAAGAAGAAACGTGTGGTGGCTCAGAACATTCGTGGCAAGAAGGGTGACCGTTTCGACCAGTACAAGGAAGAGTTCGAGTACCTCGTCTCATCAGGTATTTCCTTGGCTGTCAATGCTATATCCAACCCTCATTTCCCGCTGAGCGAGTCGCTTCAAAAGAATCTTCTGAAGCTCTATCTGAACGATGTGGGCCTCCTTACCGGTCTGCTCTATCGCAACAACATCCGTCCGATTCTCGACGATATCCGCAGTATCAATCTCGGTTCCGTCTATGAGAACGTGGTAGCCCAGGAACTTCGTGCCCACGGCCACAAGCTCTACTATTACGACAACCGCAAGCAGGGCGAGGTGGACTATCTGGTTGACAATCACCAGACGATGAGTGCTCACCCGATAGAGGTCAAGTCGGGCAAGGACTACACAGCGCACAGTGCGCTCAACAACCTCTTGAAGAATCCCGAGTACAATGTCCTTGCGGCCACTGTAATTTCCAACGAGCGCAAGGTCTATCAAGAAGGCAAAGTGACGTATATGCCCGTCTATTTCGTGATGTTTACGGAAGCTGATACACCTCAGACTGACGAATCAGAATATATTTTCTAAAGCATGATTAAGGATTATCAAAATAAAGATGTACTGGCTGAAATGAAGCGCCAGGTAAATGCAGCCGCCAAGATAAGCGACCGCGAAGCAAGAATTACATTCGTATTGATACACATGATTAGCGAGTATCACATACTGGCTGAGCAATGTA
>JAFXNA010000053.1 GCA_017529865.1 Bacteroidaceae bacterium | reverse complement strand
GTCCGTTACTACCTCATCAAAATGCTCCTTACCCCAATCGATGAGGGCTGTGAGGACAGGCATCAATGATTTGCCTGTATCTGTTAGGGAATACTCCACCCGTGGGGGAACCTCTGGATAAACCTCGCGATGCACCAGATGGCTCTGCTCCAAGTTCTTCAGGGTCTGCGAAAGCATCTTCTGGGAGCAGTCCGTCATGAAGCGGCGAATCTCGTTGAAGCGCAATACGCCCGTATCGCTCCTGTTCAACAGAAACAACACAAGCAATGACCATTTGTCGCCAAAACGACTTACTACTTGCCTGATAGGACAGGCCAAATACTCAGCTTTGATATCTGCCATAATATACTTATTAGAGCGCAAAGGTACCCAATAGTTACCGAATTACCAAATTATACTTAGTTAATCTAAGTTAACGCCACTTTCGCAGAAGCCCGATAACATCACAATTCCTACTATTTGGTAACTATCTCACCAAAAAGTGCCTTCTTGTGGGAATGATTTTTTCGCTGTACCTTTGCAGCGTCAAAACGAACAAATAATATTTTAAACGAATAAAAATTATGAAACAGATTGAAACAATTAAGAGTGGTAAGAACTTCAGCGCAGTAAGCGTAGGTAAGATGAGTGAGATTATCGAGCATGTGCTTCCGATGGGACCGAACGTAACCATTCAAGGTAAGGTATTCGCAGGTCAGACTGTAGGTGCTACAGGAAGCGAGTTCTCGTTCCAGACACTCGTTCCAGGTCAGGACAGTGGTTTCTTGCATACCCACAAGACTCATGAGGAACTATACTTCATCTTGAAGGGCGAAGGCCAGTATCAGGTGGATGGTGAGATTTTCCCTGTCAGCGAGGGCACCATTATCCGCGTCGCTCCTGATGGCAAGCGTGCGCTGAAGAACACCGGCAGCGAGAACCTGACTATGCTCTGCATCCAATACAAGGCCAATGCCTTCACCGAAGCAGACAGTCCTATGACTGATGGTGTCATCCTTCAAGAAGAACTGAAATGGTAAGCGATATGTTCGACAAAGCTTTTCAGTTCCTGAAAGAGCACAAAGAAGTTGCTTTCGCCACAAGCGAGGGCAACTTTCCTAAGTTGCGCATCTTCCAGATCATGAAACAAGAAGGGCATGTGCTCTACTTTGCCACTTCTGTCCAGAAGGCAGTCTATCGGGAGTTACGCCAGAATCCCAATGTTGAGATATTGGCATACGCAGATAATATATCCGTCAGATGCTCAGGCATGGTGAACTTCAATGTCGAAGACGATGTGAAACGATGGATATACGACCACAATCCCGTGCTGCCCCGCCTTTATACAAGTTATGACCAGATGGAATACTTTTGCCTGCCAATAGCAGAGATGGACTATTACGATTTATCTCCGACACCGCCCGTATTCCAGCATTTCGACCTCATTGCAGGCGAGGTTGGACAAGGTTTCGTAGGCGAAAGATTCAAGAACAATTAATTATTTCATTTTTAATGATTCAAGATATGAATACAAACAGACAACTCATTGAGCAATTTCTTCAGTTTATCAACACAGGTGATGCTACCATTGGCAAACCGATTATTAGTGACGATGTTATCTTCTACGCTCCTACTTCACCAGAGCCAATGAAGGGCTTTGAGGGGTATATGGGTGTGCTGGCTATGATGCGTGGCGCAATGCCTGATATTCAATGGAAGATAGAGGAAACCATTTCCGAGGGTGACAAGATTCTGGTGCGCTACACAATGACAGGCACACAGACGCAACCACTGATGGGCATGCCCGCCACAGGCAAGAAAATCTGTGTAACGGCCATGAATATCTATGAATTCAAGGATGGAAAGATTATCCGTGAGCATGGCTTACCTGATATGTTCTCACTCCTAATGCAACTTGGGGTGATTCCTGCTCCAGGACAGTAAAAAATCCGCAATCTCAATAAGGTTGCGGATTATTCATATTCTTATTCGCCTATGATTGTCACTACCAACTCCCTGGAACCACCATAATTGCGGTACTCGCAGAAGTAGATGCCCTGCCAGGTTCCCAGATTCAAGCGTCCGTCAGTAATGGGAATAGTGAGGCTGACACCGCTCAATGTTGACTTGGCATGAGCAGGCATATCGTCTGCACCTTCCAGCGTATGCTCGTACTCTGGACGGTTCTCAGGAACCAGACGGTTGAAGATGGTCTCCATATCCACACGGACATCAGGGTCGGCATTCTCATTGATGCTCAGTCCACAACTGGTGTGCTTCGTAAAGATGTTCACGATGCCGGTCTTAGGAAGTTTCGGCAACTGGCTCACAATCTCGCTCGTCACCAAATGGAAGCCGCGACGTTTCGGCTTCAGGGTTATTTCAATTTGCTGTACCATACCGGCTGCAAAGGTACGAATAAAAATCGATATGTGGAGATTTCCCTATTATCTTTTCGGGAAAATCCCCCTCCAGATTATGATTTTTCCTTTGTAAATACCAAGAAAAATGCCGTACTTTGCACCGAGAAAAAGAAATAAATGTCTCACCATTTAAAGTATAGGAGATTAAGATATGAAGAAGACGATAGTGAGCACTAATCGGCTGATGATTCTGGCAGTGATGATGGTCATGACTATCTCGGCCAACGCAATGAGCTATAACGCAGCAAAGAACGAAGCCCTCTTCCTCTCTGACAAGATGGCTTACGAGCTCAACCTCACC
>JAFXNA010000052.1 GCA_017529865.1 Bacteroidaceae bacterium | reverse complement strand
TATAAATATTGTGTAACTTTGCAGTGTTAAACAAACGACGATCATGGAACATCAGACATTATTCGACATCATTGGCTGGATAGCCAGCATCTGCATGATTTTGGGCTATCTTCCTCAAGCTATTCAAACTATACGTACACGTCAGACTGACGGTATTGCCCTTCCCACATTCCTCATGATGGGCATCGGCGCAATCTGCTTCATGATTCAGGGCCTGATGCTGGGGCGCGAAGGCATCTTCCTTTTCGCGACGAATCTGATAACCGCAACATGTAGCGTCATTATCTTCTGCATCAAAATCAAGAACGACTATTTTACAAAACGATAAAAACACTACTATTTTTCCATTTTTTTTGGCCATTATATAAATAATGTGTAACTTTGCACGCTGAAAAAGAAATCACAACATATAAAAGAATTCGACAAATGAACAAGATTGTTAGCAAACAGCAATTTAGTGAAAAGGTGTTTAAACTTGAAGTAGAAGCACCGCTTATCGCAAAAGCACGCCGTGCAGGTCATTTCGTAATCGTCCGCACAGGCGAGAAGGGTGAACGTATTCCATTGACCATAGCCGACAGCGACGTTGAGAAAGGTACCATCACATTGGTGGTACAGACCGTAGGTTACAGCTCCACGAAACTATGCCGCCTGAACGTAGGTGACTATATCACTGACGTGGTAGGTCCGCTGGGCCAAGCTACCCACATCGAGAAATTCGGTACCGTAGTATGTGCCGGAGGAGGTGTAGGCGTAGCACCTATGCTCCCTATCATCAAAGCCCTGAAAGCTGCAGGCAACAAGGTTGTCAGTGTGCTGGCTGGTCGCACCAAGGAACTTATCATCCTTGAGGACGAAGTACGTAAGCACAGCGATGAGGTTATCATCATGACCGATGACGGCAGCTACGGACAGAAAGGCGTAGTAACAGTTGGTATCGAGCAGGTTATCCAGCGTGAAAAGGTGGATAAGTGTTTTGCCATCGGTCCTGCCATCATGATGAAGTTCTGCTGTCTGCTGACAAAGAAATATAATGTACCAACTGATGTTTCGTTGAACACGATTATGGTCGATGGTACAGGTATGTGTGGTGCATGTCGTATCACCGTAGGCGGCAAGACGAAGTTTGTCTGTGTAGACGGTCCAGAGTTCGACGGACACGAGGTAGACTTCGACGAGATGTTCAAGCGTATGGGTGCCTTCAAGGCAGAGGAATTGGAAGAGATGAAGAAATTGGAAAAGAGTATCACAGAAACCTCCCCTAACCCCTCCCAAGGAGGGGAATCAAATACTGATTCCAATATGTCTCCCGTTGGGGGAGACGAAGAAGGGGTTTCTATTGACTCTCTCCTCGACCGCAACGCCAGCTGGCGTAAGGAGCTGCAGGCAACGATGAAGCCCAAAGACCGCACCCTGATCGAGCGTTGTGTGATGAGCGAACTCGACCCTGTGTATCGCGCCACAACACGTACGGAAGAAGTAAACCAAGGACTGACTGAAGAGCAGGCGCTGACAGAAGCCAAGCGTTGTCTCGACTGCCCGAAACCATCATGTATGGAAGGCTGTCCTGTCAACATCAATATTCCATCGTTCATCAAAAGCATCGAACGCGGACACTTCCTCGATGCAGCCAAGGTGCTGAAGAACACCTCTTCACTCCCAGCAGTATGCGGACGTGTATGCCCACAAGAGAAGCAGTGCGAAAGCAAGTGTATCCACGTGAAGATGGGTCACAAGCCTGTTGCCATTGGTTACCTGGAGCGCTTTGCTGCCGACTACGAGCGCGAATCGGGTCAGATGGCGCTGCCTCAGTGCAAGCCAGCTAACGGCATCAAGGTTGCAGTAGTTGGTTCAGGCCCTGCCGGACTGAGCTTCGCAGGCGATATGGCTAAGAACGGTTACGACGTAACGGTATTCGAAGCCCTCCACGAAATCGGCGGTGTGCTCAAGTATGGTATTCCAGAGTTCCGTCTGCCCAACGCTATTGTCGACGTTGAAATCAACAACTTGGAGAAGATTGGCGTGAAGTTCGTGAAAGACTGTATCATCGGCAAGACCATCACCGTCAACGAACTCGAAGAGCAAGGCTTCAAGGGTATCTTCGTCGCATCGGGTGCAGGTCTGCCTAACTTCATGGGCATCCCTGGAGAGAACAGCACAGGCATCATGTCGTCGAACGAATACCTGACCCGTGTGAACCTCATGGACGCATCAAATCCTGAGAGCGACACCCCAATCTGCAAGGCTAAGAGCGTAATGGTAGTCGGTGGTGGAAACACCGCAATGGACTCATGTCGTACAGCCAAGCGCCTCGGAGCAGAGCGTGTATTCATTGCCTACCGTCGTAGTGAGGCAGAAATGCCTGCACGACTCGAGGAGGTGAAGCATGCCAAGGAAGAAGGCATCGAGTTCCTCACCCTGCACAACCCAATCGAATATATTGCTGACGAGAAAGGCCACGTATGTCAGGTACGCCTGCAAAAGATGGAACTCGGTGAGCCTGACGCATCAGGTCGCCGCAGTCCTGTGCCCATCGAAGGTGCTATCGAGACACTCGACATCGATATGGCCATCGTAGCCGTAGGTGTATCACCCAACCCACTCGTTCCTAAGTCAATTCAAGGTCTGGAACTGGGTCGCAAGAACACGATCGCCGTCAACGACGATATGCAGTCGAGCATCCCGACCATCTTTGCAGGAGGCGACATCGTACGTGGCGGAGCAACCGTTATCCTCGCTATGGGCGACGGACGCCGTGCTGCAAAAGCAATGGATGAAAAATTAAATGGATAGCAGCCCCTCACCCCAGCCCTCCCCCGAGGGGGAGGGTGACGATGAGAAATATGGACAAGAAAGAGGATTACGGATATCAGACAGCATGTCCTGACAGATATAATATTCTGAAGGATTTCGCGAAAAAGAACAAGACATTTCCTACCCTTGCCGAGACCATATTATGGCATTTATTGAAAGGACGTGCATTCGGAGTAAAGTTTCAACGCCAACACATTGTATGCGATTACATTGCAGATTTCATATGCATAGAGAAGAAAATCATTATTGAAGTAGATGGCGGATATCATTTTCGTGGAAATCAAATCGTTAAAGATATATTGCGAGACGATAGACTTGAAAAGTTAGGCTACATAATCGTAAGATTCAAAAACGAAGAGATCTTGCATGATACAGAAAGAGTTATTAATATAATAAAAGAAACAATATTAGCAGAACGTAATGAACAATAATCGCAGCAAACAGTCACTCCCCCTCGGGGGAGACGGAGAGGGGCTATATTTTGCACCATCCGAACTGATTATCAACGACGACAACAGCGCGTTCCATCTCCACATCCGCCCCGACCAGTTGGCAGACAAGGTGGTGATGTGTGGCGACCCAGCCAGAGTGGATACCATCGCCTCATTCTTCGACACCAAAGAATGCGACGTGCAAAGTCGTGAGTTCCACACCATCACAGGTACGTATAAAGGGAAACGTATCACAGCCATCTCACACGGCATCGGGTGCGACAACATCGACATCGTGGCAACAGAACTCGATGCGCTGAAAAACATCGACTTCAAGACCCGTACCCTGAAAGAGAAACTGACACAGATGGATCTCGTGCGTATCGGTACATGTGGAGGCTTGCAGGAAAACACGCCCGTAGGCACCTTCGTATGCAGCGAAAAGTCCATCGGTTTCGAGGGTCTCCTCAACTACTACGCAGGTCGTGACGAAATCTGTGACCTCGAATTCGAGAAAGCCTTCACCGAACATCTCGGTTGGGACTACCACAATCTGCCATCACCCTATGTAGTAGATAACGATGCATCATTGCTGAACCAGATCTACACCGAAGGCGTAGGAATGATTCGTGGTGTCACCATCTCATGCGGTGGGTTCTACGGACCACAAGGACGCGTAATACGCATTCCACTCTCCGACCCTCAGCGAAACGAGAAGATATGCAGTTTCCATTGGAACGGCTACAAGATTACCAACTTCGAGATGGAGAGTGCAGCCCTTGCTGGACTGAGCAAACATCTTGGACATCGTGCCCTCACCGTCTGCATGGTCATTGCCAACCGCATTGCCCACGAAGCCAATACCGGCTACAAAAACCAAATCGGAGACCTCATCAAGATTGTGTTGGATAAGATTTAAAGCCCCTCTAAATCCCCCGAGGGGGACTTTGGAAGTGACAAATAAGAATAACTATGGCAAAATTCGATAAACTGGCCGTTATGGCCAAGATAGGAGAAACAGGCATGGTGCCTGTGTTCTACCACAAAGATGCAGAAGTAGCAAAGAAAGTCATTAAGGCATGTTACGATGGAGGTGTACGCGCCTTTGAGTTTACCAATCGCGGCGACTTTGCCCATGAAGTATTTGCAGAATGCGTGAAATATGCAGCCAAGGAATGTCCCGAACTGGCAATGGGAGTTGGCAGTGTGGTCGATGCCCCGACGGCAGCCCTTTATATCCAACTCGGAGCCTGCTTCATCGTAGGTCCGCTGTTCAACCCCGACATCGCACCCGTCTGCAATCGCCGTCTCATCCCCTACTGCCCAGGTTGTGGCAGCGTAAGCGAAGTGGGCAAGGCACAAGAACTGGGTTGTGATCTCTGCAAGGTATTCCCAGGCGACGTATATGGTCCAGCATTCGTGAAGGGCATGAAAGCCCCGATGCCTTGGTCAAAGATAATGGTGACAGGCGGAGTCGCTCCAACAGAAGAAAACCTCACAGCGTGGTTCAAGGCAGGCGTCTATTGTGTCGGCATGGGCAGCAAGCTCTTCCCAAAAGATAAGGTAGAGGCAGAAGATTGGCAGTATGTCACCGACAAATGTCGCGAATGTCTGGAAGTCATCCGGAAATGTAAAGCATAAATATTTCGATTAATGTTTCTGCATGTAATCATAGATGGCTAACACATCCTGGGTGTCGACATAACCATCACGATTCACATCAGGCCCCCCTCCGTCTCCCCCGAGGGGGAGGGCGCCATTCTGGATATATTCATAGACCATGAGGACATCCTGGGAGTCTACCACTCCGTCATTGTTCACATCTTCGGGAACACTCGCCTCCTGGTATGAGCTTGCTTTCACAACGACTTCACCGATGAAGCAACGTTTTGCTGAAGTAGTGATGATCACCGCGGGATTACGTGGAACGTTGTTGAAAACAAGTTGTACCCTTTCGTACGCATCGTTGATGGTGGCTGCATAGTTCACGGTCTGCTCCTCATCGCCCACACGGACTGATAACGTTCCTTCCACACTGGTCCATCCCTTGACGGTGAGTTCAACAACGACCGGTCCGCCTGCATAGTTGAGGTTGACGGACGCGATGCTGCCTGTATTCTTTGAAGAACCTAAACGCAACGTTCCTCCTGCCTGGAAGACATTCGAAACCGTAGGGAACCATTCATCTCCACTCCATTGCTTGGATGAGCCACCGGTTTCCTCGTCATTTCCGTCAGTTGCGCTGTCGAACGTATCGACAAGTAATGTCTCGCCTACGATGAGCACACCTGTGGTATCGACGGGGTTAATGATTTCTATTGTATCGTTTGGCTCAGAAGGATCAATCTGTCCAGATACCACATGCTCATACAGTTTTGCTTCAGCAAGTGAGAATGCCGTAGCTGTGTAGTCGCCCCAGATATAATCAGCCAAAGCCGGGTAGTCGATAAACGGGTTTCGGTTACCCTGCTCTTTTTCTGCGTTGTTGTTGATTTGCTTCTCTTTTTCTGAGACGGGATCTTGATTGTGCCATTTCAGAAGGAGCGCATAGAGCCAAGGTTTGAGTGTGGGCCAATCCTCCTGAACCAACTCGCTCTTCACGTTGCTGTTGCTACCCCAGGCAATATCGGAATAGCAAGTGGCCACATAGAAATAGATGCGTGCGAAATCGCCCTTGAATTCATCTGCAGGTTCAAACACGGTGGTATAGCTTCCGCCTTGCCCGGATACGGGGCTACCTACTTTGATGCGCCCGTTATCGAACTTCGCACGATTCACCGTTCCGATCGGATAATTGCTCTTCTGGGTGTTCGCCCCTGATTCGGATGGCAGCACGCTGAAGAGGTCGGAATATGCTTTGTTGACCGTACCGCCCCACCAACTCTTTGGAATGACATGTTCCTTGTTCCATTTACTGGAACTGTATTCGTAGGTTTCGGTGGAGAACAAATCATAGACCATCGACGGTTGCCCGTCCAGATAATATACCGAAGGGTAAGCAGCAGGAAGCTCACTGCCATAAGTGAGTTGCTTATGGTTCACGATAATGTCCTTCAGGGCCAGTTTCAGTTCTCTCTTCTTCAATCCATCCACCTTATTATAATAAGAGGCAGAAGGTTGTGCCACGATTTGCGTCGCGGACAGAAAAGACAAGGCAATGATGAAAATCCTATTCATTAATGGTTACGGGTATCGGCTATAGGTTATCGGCTATAGGTTATCGGTTATAGGTTATCGGTCGACCTCTTTCACTAAGAATATCTGTGTGGGAAGGTGGTCGCTATATCCGTTGAGCCACACCCCACTGGCGAATGTACGCTTTGGAGCACCCTTTGTTTTTCCTTCCTGGGTAATGAGGAAATCGCGCAGATAGATTTCGTTCTTGCGGAACTTCAGGGAAGAATAGTCGTTCACACCGTCTGGATTCAACAGATTCTCAGAGATGATGATCTGGTCGAAGAGGTTCCACTTGCCATCATACAGCAGCGTGCCCTGCCCCACCTTATAGAGTGTCTCGTACCAAGGATTGAACATATCGCCTGGCTTGCAGTCCTTCTTGTTGGACTTGGCACCTAAAGCCTTGGTCACACTCTTGTCCTTCGGGTCATCGTTCAGGTCACCCATGATGACAACCTTCTCCTTTGGATTGGCTGCAAAGATGGAGTCGATCATCTTACGAACCTGGCGTCCGCCCATTTCACGGAACTCGCTTCCTGCAGCACGTGAAGGCCAGTGGTTGACAATGAAACTGATTTTATCGCCGGCAATGGTTCCGCTGGCAATGAGGAAACCACGCGTAGCACGAGTAGTGTCGCCATTCTCATAGATATAGTGAGTAAGGTGATAATGCTCCAGTTTGAAAATGGCAGGATTGTAGAAGAAAGCACAATCGACGCCACGCTTATCAGGGCCTTCTACATGAATGATTTCCCAGCCCTTATCCTGTAGCACAGGTTCTTTCAGCAGGTCTTCCAACACACGGCGGTTCTCAACTTCTGACAAGCCGATGATGGCAGGACTCTTGCACACTTTCTGCAAACCGTTTCGCATGGTCATCTCCGTTCCCAGATTGGCCAACACCTGTGCCATGTTTTTCAGTTTGCTGGTGTACTTCAACGACCCCCACTTGTTAGCTCCGTCGGGAAGATACTCGAAATCGTTCTTCCCCTCGTCATGAATGGTATCGAACAGATTCTCAAGATTATAGAACGCAACGCCGTACACTTGTAAAACTCGGTCTTGCTTTACTTCAGGACGCCAGGAAATAACAATCATGGCAACCATGATGATTAGTAACGAAATAAACCCTTTTCTCATAATGATTCTTTTACATTTTAATTTCACGGCAAAAATAACACTTATTTTTAAAACGACAAAACTCATAGCAAATAAAATGACTATTTTTCTATACTTATGCGTTAATTTATTCAAAATATAAGGTGTTCGCGCCCGAAAATTTTGTCGATATGTTTTTTTTAAGTAATTTTGCATCGTAATATAAATCAAAAAACGAAGAAGATATGAAGCATTTAGTCATTTTATTGATGGTAGCCATCCTTCCACTTTGTGCAAACGCACAGAGTTCCGGTATTTTTGGTAAAAAGTCAACCACCACCAAAGTAACTGATTTCACCCCTTATATGCAAGGAGCTGTTCCCGTTGAAAACGGAATGGTGACATTCTCAAAGACCCTCTCGGCTCCAGGCAAAAGCAAGGAGGATTTGTACCGCAAAGTAGCCTCTTGGGCATCTGCACGTTATATGCCAAGCGTAGAGAACGGAAAGTGGACCGATCCCGACTATTTCCGCAACCTGGAATATGCTACGGTGAAAAGCGCTGACGAAGCAAAGGGACAGATCGTGTGTCAAGGATGCGAGGAATTGGTGTTCTCCAACAAATTCCTTGAAAGAGACTATACGGATGCAGAATACAAACTGACTGTTCAGGTCAGCGACGGGTCGGTGAAAGCAGTCATGAGCAACATCGTGTATGCCTACACATTCGCTGAAGCAAAGGAACGTAAGACTGCCGAGCAGTATATCACCGACGATATGGCATTCACCAAGAAGGGTAAGTTCATCAAGCAGAACCGCAAGTTCAGAGTGAAGACCGTGGACCTTGCTAACGAACTCTTCTCAGAAATCGAAACCATCATCAAATGAAAACAGACGAGGTAGATAAAATCATCGCTGAAGCGCTTGAGAAAGACCGTCAGGAGCGAGGACATCGCAGAGGGAAACGCAGCAAGCACGATAGAATACTTACGGCCCGTAAAGTGTTGAACATCGTGTTCATGGCTGGTTTTCTGGCTGCTGTGATTGTCTATTTCGCCCTACCGGAAAACAAAGTGTTGTTCTTCAGTCTTGGATTCGGGGCCATTCTCATCAAACTCGTTGAATTCTTCTTACGATTCATGTTCTAAATGAAACGACTGCTATTCCTTTTCCTCACTGTCATCATATCATTGTCGGCATCTGCTCAACGTATCATCGGAGAGTTGGAGGCCAACACCGATATGCTCATGACGCCTGGCGACTCTGCGCTCAACAAAGGAGAAGACGGAAAGGAAAAGCCGAAAGTGCCTGTTGATGTGCGTGCATGGACCATCGACCAGACTTTTGGAAATCGGACAGCTACGTATGTCGACACCCTGCAGCACCAGTTTCAGAACGCCAATCTTTCGGAAGGAGTCAACGGCCATTTCAGTCATTTGGGTAATCTCGGCTCACCGCGCATCAATCGTATCTTCATCGAACGTCAGGACGACGATGAGTTCATCTTCCTGCGTCCGTTCGACCAGTTCTACATCCCGACCAACCAATTCCGTTTCTACAACACGAAGTCGCCCTACCTCAATGCCGTCTACAACACCTGCGGTTCGAAGACAACCGGCGACGAGCATATCAAGGTCATCTACACCCAGAACTCAGGAAAGCGCATCAATATCGGCGGACTGTTTGACTACATGTACGGACAAGGCTACTACAACAGCCAGTCGACCTCGTATATGGGTGCGAACGGATGGGCATCGTATCTGGGCGACAAATACGATTTCCACTTCTACTACTCCCACAACTACATGAAACTCACCGAGAATGGAGGTATCACCGACGAGAACTATATCATCCATCCCGAGAGTATGCGTCGCAACTACGATTCCGACGATATCCCTGTATGGCTGTCGAGCACATGGTCAAAGCAGGAACACGATATCATCCATTTCAACCATCGATACAACATCGGCTACTATCGCACAGAAGGCGATTCAGCGAATCTGAAGGAGGTATTCGTGCCTGTCACAAGTATTTTCCACACCTTCTCGCTCCGCTATCTGCGTCGTGGATATATAGCCTATAACACCCCTGCAGGCTATCACACATACGACTATTTCCCACGCGACTCAACCAATGACCGCACGAAGAACTTCATCATACGAAACACGGTGGGGTTGTCGCTTCGTGAAGGTTTCAACAAATATGCAGCAGCAGGTATCAATGCATATATCGCTTTCGAGCACATGAACTTCGAGCAGCCCGATTCGCTGAAGAGTACGGTGGGAACCATCTCCCGTCTTATAAATAATAAGGTGTCGGAGAACAACATCGCTGTGGGTGGTCAGCTGATTCGCACACAAGGAACGATGATTCACTACGACCTGAACGGCGAATTCACCATTGTCGGCGAACGGTTGGGTGAATTCAAGATTACAGGACGGGGCGAACTCAATCTGCCCATCATGGGCGATACGGCGCAAGTGGTGCTCAACGCGCTCGTTCAGAACAAGAAGCCATCCTACTACATACGACACTATCATTCGCGTCATGCATGGTGGGACCTCGATTTCGACAAAGAATGGCGCATGCGACTGCAAGGTGAAATCTCGTTGCCGAAGACCCGTACAAAGCTGACTATCGGAATGGAGAACATCAAGAACTACTGCTATTTCGAGAATACAGGAACAGCGACAGCAAGTGGGTTCAGCAACAACGTCACACCACGTCAGAGTTCAGGAAACGTACAGGTCATCAGTGCCAATCTATGTCAGAACTTCAAGTTCGGCATCCTGCACTTCGACAACGACATTACCTATCAGAAATCCACGAAGTCGGACTTGATTCCCCTACCCGCCCTATCGCTCTACAGCAACCTGTTCATCGAGTTCAAGATTGCAAAAGTGCTCAACTGCGAGTTGGGTGGCGACGTGAAGTTCTTCACGGAATACGAGGCGCCCGACTATTCACCTGTGGTCAGCCAGTTCATGCTGCAGAATGCGAACAACAAGAAGAAGGTGGGCAATTATCCTCTGGTCAGCATCTACGCCAACTTCGACTTGAAGCGCACTCGATTCTACGTTCAGTATTATCATATCAACCAATCCGACGGCCGATACTTCTGGTTGCCCGGCTATCCGATGAATCCGGGAGGCTTGCACTTCGGCATCAGTTGGAACTTTTATGATTAATTCATAATTTTTACATTTTTACATTTTATAATTTTTACATTATTATATGAAACGAACTAACCTCATCCTTTTTGCGTTCCTCTTCTCTCTTGTTGCAATCGCACAAGGTCAGAAGGTCAAAGTAGCTTGTGTGGGCAACAGCATCACATGGGGACACGGCATTCAGGACCGCAGCAAGAATACCTATCCGGCTCAGTTGCAACAGTTGCTGGGCGACGGGTTCGATGTGCGTAACTTCGGCAACAACGGAAAGTGTGCGCAGGACGAAGCCGACGACCCCTATACCAAGACGAAGGAGTATGCAGATGCGTTGGCGTTCATGCCCGACATCGTCATCATCAAGCTCGGTACGAACGACTCGAAACCTCAGAACTGGAAAGATGCCAAGCGATTCAAGAAGGGATTGGAGAAGATTGCTGTCAGTTTCAGCAAACTCGCATCACATCCCCGAATGATTATTGCACTTCCTGCAACGGCATTCAGTCGTGCATGGGCCATCAACGATAGCGTCATCTCAGCGGGCATCATCCCTGCCGTGACACAGATTGCAGCTCGTCACAAGTGGCAATTGGTGGACCTTCACACCACTACAGCTCCCCTCTCGCGTCTGTTCCCCGATGGCATTCATCCGAACGAAGAAGGAGCAGGCATCATAGCCAAAACCATCCGCGATGCGATTCGTGAGGATGCAAACCGTCCGCAAGTGACGTTCTATACTGAGTTGGGCAACATCGTGGTCGAACTCTTCAACGAGACACCACTCCATCGCGACAACTTCCTTCGTCAGGTGAAGGCAAAGACGTTCGACGGTGTGCTGTGGCATCGTGTCATCAAGGGATTCATCATCCAGACAGGCGACCGCCTGAGCAAGAATGCCAAGCCCGGACAGATGCTGGGCGAAGGCGACGAGAAACCATCCGACAGGATTCCGGCTGAGTTCCGCGCCCCACTCTACTTCCATCAGCGTGGTATGCTCAATGCAGCTCGCGAAGGCGATGAGGTGAATCCCGAGAAGAAGAGTTCATCGACTCAGTTCACCATCGTGATGGGTTCGGTGATGGACGATGCAAAACTCGACCGTGCTCAGCAACGCATCGACGAATGGACAAAGGGAACGTTCAAGTTGTCGCCCGAGATGCGTGAGACCTACAAGACCATCGGTGGTGCAGCCCATCTCGATGGCAGCTACACCGTCTTCGGACGTGTGGTGAGCGGCATGGAGGTAGCAGAGAAAATCGAACGAGGTGCAACCGACCAGAACGACCGCCCCATCCACGACTTCCGCATCAAGAAAGCAAAAATCACCAAGAAATAATTATATACATTCTACATTTTACATTCTCCATTTTACATTTTACATTTTACATTCTTCATTATACATTATAAATAAACATGTCCCGCGAAGAAACTGTTCTCGATTTCCTGAACCGACACGACATACCGTTCACCGTCTACCATCACCCCGAAGGCAAGACCATTGCTGAGGCGAAACAATGGTGGAAGGACGATGGGTCGGTGCATTGCAAGAACCTGTTCTTCCGCAACCACAAGGGGAACAAGCATTATCTGGTCTGTTTCCATTGCGACTACGACCTCGACATCCACGACCTGGAGCATCGGCTGAAGGAATCGCTGGTATCGCAGGGGTTACCATCGTGCGGCAAGTTATCGTTTGCATCGCCCGAACGGATGATGCGTTATCTTGGATTGGAGCCGGGAAGTGTGTCACCTTTCGGACTGATCAACGACACCGAGCATCATGTCCACCTGTTCCTCGACGAGACCCTTCGCGATGCTTCGCTCCTCTCGTTCCACCCCAACGATTGTCGTGGCACGGTGGTCATCACGAACGAAGCATTCCACAAGTATCTCGATGCCGTGCAGAATGTCTACGAATACATCAAACTCTATTGAAATTACATTTAACATTATACATTATACATTTTACATTATAAATATATGAACGCAACTTACATTGCATATCTCATTTTTGCAGCAGCAGTAACGGTCCTTTCGTTCGAGACACAGGACACTTACTACGACGACTACAAGCAGGAACTGAAGCCGCGTCTGGTGGTGCTCACCGACATCGCGCCAGCCGACGTGGAACCTGACGATATGGAGTCGGCCATCCGACTGATGGCATACGCCGACATGTTTGAAATCGAGGCCATCATGACCACTGTAGGTTGGAACTGTGACCCCTATCCCGAAGAGTGGTCGAAATATCTTGACCAAGTAGTCGAGGCATACGGCAAGGATGTTGACCATCTGAAAGCACGCTCGAAGCAGAAGAAATACCTGACCTTCGAGGAAGAGTCGTGGCGTCAGCCGATGGGCTACTGGCCAAGCGTGGATTATATCCGTAGTCGCATCCTGCCCGGCAGTCATCGAGGCGGCATCGACGTGGTAGGCGAAGGCAACGACTCACGAGGCAGCGACTTCCTCATCAGTCTGGCGATGGAAGACGACCCACGACCCATCTACGTAGCGGCATGGGGCGGAGCCAACACACTCGCACAGGCCATCTGGCGCATGCAGCAGCGGTATGGCGACGAGGAAATGGAGACATTCGTCCGCAAGTTCCGTCTGTACACCATCACCGATCAGGACATGAAATACGATATGCGCATGAACCGCGACTACAGTTCGCACAAGTGGTTGCGTCGTGACTTCCAAGACAACCTGAAGTTCGTATGGGACGAAAACACATGGCAGTTGCAGTGCGAACTCGGAAAGCAGAACTGGGCGAAGCATCAGCAGTACATCCAGAACCGTAGTGCGCTGGGAAGCATCTATCCCGACTACAAGTGGGGCGTCGAAGGCGACACACCCAGCTTCCTCTATGTGATGCCCAACGGCCTCAACGACCCTAACGACCCCCATCAGGCCGGATGGGGCGGCTACCACACATTTGGTCTCAGTCCCGACGGACAGACCAATGCATGGACCAGTTGGGAGCCGACACAGAAGCGCATCACCGAAGAGTATAAGCGTCGTTTCTATCCCGACGAGCTGAACGACTTCTGTGCACGAATGCAATGGGCACAGGACGGAAAGGGCAACCACAATCCCGAAGTCTATATCAACGGCCGTCATTCGGCGCGACCCATCATGACGAAGGTGAAGGCAGGAAAGACCATCCGCCTGAGTGCCAAGCAGAGCAAAGATGCCGACAAAGACAAACTCACCTATCAGTGGTGGCAACAACCCGAAGCAGGTAGCGTCGGCACACAAGTGACCATCGACGGAGCAGAGACAGCCGTTGCAAAAATCAAGATACCAGCCGATGCAAGTGGCAAAATCATCCACATCGTCTGCGAAGTACACGATGACGGACCTTTCCATCTCGTAGGCTATCAACGCGTAATCCTCAGGGTGATGTAAAGAACCGATGCGCTATTTATGATTAAAAGTCCATGGACAATTGAGCAAAAGTCCGTGGACTTTTCGTTTGAAGTGTATGGACATACAAAAAAAAACAGGGAGGAGGTGTGAAGCCCATGAAAGGGAGGGGGGCGAAAAAGGCCCTTTCATGGAGGGCTTGTTTTTAAAAATCACAAATCACAAAATCACAAATCACAAAATCACATTTCACCAAAAAGAGTCGAGCTGTATAGCCCGACTCAATTTCTAGATTAGCCACGATATTCATTATGAAACTTTAGTTCGACGTAGTCAATTATGCATTATGAATTATGAATTAAAAGTTGGGATAACCAAGTTTAGCATTCAAGAATCGCAGTCCTGCCATGGTCCATGTCATATAGGTGCGAACCTTCTTCTCTCCTTTCAGTGAGTACGATACAAAAGTGCGCAGACGAGCCAGATCACGGTCCTTCAAGTGATCCGAGATGTTCCAATGGCCGCCTCGGCGATACTGGATACCCATGTCGCGCACTACGCTGTTGAAGTCATAGACCGTCATGTTGAAAGTCTTTGCCACCTGAGTTGCCGTCAGACAATATTCGCTCTTGCTGTTGAGCAGTTGCAGGGTGCGGCCAACGATTTCGTGCGCACGCTCCACGATTTCCTCCTCCGAGAGCATCTTTCCATCAGCATCCTTGGTCGGGATGTAACCGCCCGTCATACGGATTTGTGGCAGCACCTCGCTTGTCACCCAGCGCTTGAACTCCTTCGCCTGTGGCAGTTTAGAGGAGAGAATCAGCGCGTAGAGTTCCGACTCGTTGATGAGTGTTACACGGGTTTCATAGGCAGGGCCCTGAATCGGGGCGGTGCTCTTATCCTCACTATCTACGTGGATTGCAAGTGCATTTCGTGGCTTGGCATATCCCAGCGCCGTAGCCACATCCTTGCCCACGAAGAAGGTCTCACCCTTCTCGTTTGTCATTGTCCGGATTTCGCCGAACACATTGTTTTTGAATACTTGAATATTTGTTTCCATTGTTTTGAGTTGATTTTGCGAGAAGAAGCATTCAGATTCTTTGGCCATTTACTCGAGAACATCCTCCTCGGCTTCAACTCAGGTTAAACTTTAATTTTTACATTCTTGCATTTTTTAATTTTTACATTTTAATCTTTACGATATCAGAGCAAAGCACCTCTTGAAAAGTCTGACCCTGATACTCGTGTGTAGAGAACCGGAGAGTGGCTGCCACCACATCACCTTCGTAGAACTTGCACTCTGCCAGATTACCCAGCATTGCGCATACAAACTCGTTTTCGAACTTGGAGCCGCCCATCTCGCGAAGCACGATGTTGCACTTCTGAATCTGACCCGACTCCGCCTTCTGACTCTGTACGCTAAAGGCCTCGCCCTGGCGTACTACTCTTAAAATCTTTGTTTCCATTTCGTTTTGGGTTTAATAATAAATAATGTGTATTTACATACGCCTCCACCGCTTTGCGGTCCCCCTCCGCTAACTTAGCGGAGGAGTTATATAGCTCTCACCCTAAGATAGGGGGAGTACCC